>JBMOOP010000103.1:0-1211 GCA_049324495.1 Pseudomonadota bacterium | reverse complement strand
GGAAACACTGATCAAAGCCACCCTTCCGGGATTCTCCATTCCGGAAGTCGTGCTCGCAAAATTCGCGTCGTCATGACATCAAATTTCACCCGTTTTTCACTCCCGAATCACCGATCCGGGGCCCTTTCTGGGCTCATCGCCCCGATTTCTCGCCTTCAGGACGCACCTGTCCTGTACGGCGCGCACAGCGTTCGCTGCGACAGCACCAGATTCGCCATCGCGAACAGCACCTGCAACTGCGCCGTGTTCTTCGCCAGTCCCTTGTAGCGACACTTGCGATGCCGGAACAGGTTCTTCACCACATGGAACACGTGCTCGACCTTCGAGCGGATGCTCGCCTTGGCATGCTCCGCCTTCTCGATGAGCTGGCGTCTCGGGTCAGCCTTGTCCAGCTTCTTGTAAGTCGAACGGCGCCGTGCGATGACAAACTCGGCTGAGCAATCTTTCAGTGCCTCGCGTTTCTTCGCGCCCTGGTAACCGGCGTCGGCATGCACATGCTTCTCTTCACCGTGCAGCAGCTTGTGCGTCTGGCTCACATCGGACTCGTTCGCCGCGGTGGTGGCGATCGAATGGACCACCCCGGTGTGCGCATCCACACCGATGTGCGCCTTCATGCCGAAGTACCACTGGTTGCCCTTCTTCGTCTGGTGCATGTCGGGGTCACGCTCGCCCTCCTTGTTCTTCGTCGAGGGCGGCGCAGCGATCAAGGTGGCATCGACGATGGTGCCTTCGCGCAGGATCAGCCCCTGCTGACCGAGCTGTTCGCGAATCAGCGCGAAGATGCGCACCGGCATCTCGTGACGTTCGAGCAGGCGGCGAAACTTCAGCAGTGTGGTCGCATCCGGCGCCTGACGCTCGATCAGGTCGATGCCCACGAAGCGACGCACCGCGATGCTGTCGACGATGGCGTCTTCAATCCCTTCGTCCGACAGGCCCAGGCAGTTCTGGCACAGGTACATGCGCAGCATCGTTTCCAGCCCGACCGGCGGACGACCGCGCTCGCCGCGGTAGTAGTGCGGCTCGATCAATGCCACCAACTGCGACCACGGAACCAGACGATCCAGGTCGGTCAGAAACTTCTCCCGACGCGTCGGCTTGCGACGCGCCGAGTACTCGAGATCGGCGAAGCTGCTCTGCTGTTTCATCGGGACGGTTGCGCGGTTCGGGATGACTTGGGCATTCTACGGGGACGGGGTTAAATCAGTGTTTCC
>JBMOOP010000102.1:0-10662 GCA_049324495.1 Pseudomonadota bacterium | reverse complement strand
ATACTGCCGCCTTCGAGAAACATATCGATGGTTGATGTTGGCACCCGGAACAGGCCGTCGGCAGTCAGCTTGCGCGTGAGCGCATCGTCGTTGTGCGCGGAAAACTTTTGTCCCCAGCCATTGAAGCTGAAATCACGCAACTGCAGCGACCGGCCGTCGCTGACGGTGATCGGCCCGTAGTCGCGCACCCAAGTGTCATCATAGGGCGCATGGACGAAGCGCAGGTTGACTTCATTTGCGCCACGCAGCCGCAGGCGCGCGCGAATACGATTCTGATGGGCGGCATCGATGCAGGTGATGACGCAGGTTTCGCGCAGCGCGATGGCGCAGGCGATTTCGACGTAGCTCGATTCCGCTGCATCGAGAATATCGAGCCAGTCGGTATGCGGTGCAGGCCATGTGAGCATAACGCCGCACTGCGGCGCCCACTCGGGCAGCAGGCGGAACGTCATGCACTGACTCGCGGATGACTGGTGTGAGTTTTCGGGTTACTGCTTCGGACGAAACGTACCTGTTTCCGGATCGAATTCAAGCGACTCGTCGAGCGCGTTGCCGGTGACGCTTGCGCCCGGGCCCCGCTCGGGGGTGGCCGCTTCGGCAGGCGCAAGGCTTTCTGCTGCTGGCGCGGGTTCCGCTGAGGGTTCCGGCGCGGGCTCTGATGTGGGCTCTGATGTGGGCTCTGATGTGGGCTCTGATGTGGGCTCTGATGTGGGCTCCGAAGCCGACTCGGATATGGGTTTTTCCACTGCGGGCATTGGCTCCGGCGCGGGGGCTGCAGCAGCAGGCTCGGGATCAGCAGTTATCGGGACGGGTGGTTCATTCTGCGGTGCGTCGCCGTCGATAATCAGGCGACCGGTAGCCGGGTCGAAGCGGAACCCTTCACCTGCGGCCGGTGCAGCAGGTGCGACGGGCTCAGGAGTGAGGATGGGTTCCGGAACCGAAACAGGCTCCGGTTCCGAGGTCAGGGTCTCGATGGCTGCCGGCGCCGCCGCCGGCTCAGGGGATACTGGCTTGACCTCTGCCGGGGCAGGCTCAGGAGGTGTCGGCATTGGCGTTGCCGGCGCGGGCATGGGGGCAGGTTGGGGCGACGCCGAGGGGGCAGGAGTGACCGGCGCGGCGACCGCGCTGAAGGGCTGCGTACGGACGGTATGCAGGACGCGACGACCCTCGAAATACACGGTGAAACCGTCGTAGACCCAGCGGGTAATGGGCGGTTTGCCGACTGCCCCCATGTCCTGGGCAGGCGCGCCGAACGATTGGCGCACGTCGTCCATCGACATGCCCTGACGCGGCAAATTGAGTGCAAGAGCAACCGACGGAATCAGGCACAGGGAGGCCGCGACAAGGCCGGCCCGGGTCATTTTTATAATCATTCCCTACCCCGGAACGAGCGACATAATTCAAGCGATAGTAAAGAGTTAGGCGCGACTATTCAACCAGATTGGGAGCCGGTTGATGCCTCGCCCGGGAACGTGTGTCCCAGGGCAAAAGCTGTTGGCCGTAACCTTGGGCGCTGTGGTTAAATCCCGCGCCATGTTCAAACCAGTCTCGTTGTTCGTGGGTCTGCGTTATACGCGGGCCAAACGACGCAATCACTTCATTTCCTTTATTTCCCTTACCTCCATCATCGGACTGGGGCTCGGCGTTGCCGTGCTCATCGTGGTGCTGTCGGTAATGAACGGCTTCGATCGTGAGCTGCGGGCACGCATTCTCGGCATGGTGCCGCACGGCAGTCTGGTGGGATACGGGCCGATTGCCGATTGGCAGTCGCTGATTGATCGCATGGCGCGGCACCCGGGCGTTGCCGGCGTGGCTCCGTTCAGTCAGATGCAGGCGATGCTCTCCAGCGCTGGCAGTGTCGAAGGCGCGGTCGTCAATGGCATTGTTCCGGCGCGTGAGCACGCTGTGTCGATCCTGCCTGAGCATATTGTTGAGGGCTCGCTCGAAAGTCTGGAGCCTGGCAGGTTCGGCATTGTGCTGGGCAGCGCACTGGCGCGCCGGCTTGGCGTATCGGTCGGTGACCGGGTCACGCTCGTGCTACCAGAAGCAACAATCTCGCCGGCCGGCATCATGCCGCGCTTCAAACGGTTCACCGTCACCGGCATTTTCCGCGTCGGTGCTGATCTGGATGTGTCGCTGGCCTACATCAACCTCGATGATGCCGCTGTGTTGTTGCGCCATCCCCACACCGCCCAGGCGTTGCGTATCCGTATGCACGACCTGTTCAACGCCCCGGCAGTGATGGGCGATCTGGTCATGCGCACCGGAGGTGATTACTACGCAGTGGACTGGACGCGTACCCACGGCAGCCTGTTCCAGGCTGTGAAAATGGAAAAGACGATGATGACCATGCTGTTGCTGTTCATCGTCGCCGTCGCCGCTTTCAATATCGTTTCCAGCCTGGTGATGTTGGTGACGGACAAGCAGGGCGACATCGCCATCCTGCGAACGCTGGGGGCGAGTCCGGGCACGATCATGCAGGTGTTTATGGTGCAGGGTGTGGTGATTGGTGTGGTTGGCACCGCAGCCGGCGTGCTGCTGGGCGTCGCCCTGGCGCTGACCATCAGCGATATGGTTGCGTGGTTCGAGCAAGCCACGGGTACGGCGCTGCTGGAAGCCTACTTCGTCAATTTTCTGCCCTCGGAACTGCGCTGGAAGGATGTCGTCACCGTGTCGGTAATCGCCTTTACGCTCAGTTTCGCTGCCACGGTTTATCCGGCGTTGCGGGCGGCGAAAATACATCCGGCAGAGGCATTGCGTTATGAATGATGCCAAACTCGTGCCGGAAGTCGTGCTGCGTACCCGGGCGCTGGTCAAACATTACACCGAAGGGCCGGCACTGGTTGAAGTGCTGCGCGGCATTGATCTTGAAATCCGCCGTGGCGAGATCGTGGCTGTCGTTGGTGCCTCCGGATCGGGCAAGAGCACGTTACTGAACCTGCTCGGCGGCCTTGATCGGCCGACATCCGGGCGCGTCGAAGTGATGGGTGAAATGTTGTCGTCGCTTGATGAAAAAGCGCGCGGCGTTTTGCGCAATCAGGCAATCGGTTTCGTCTATCAGTTTCACCACTTGTTGCCGGAATTTACAGCGCGGGAAAATGTCGCCATGCCGTTGTTGATTGGCGGTATGGCGGCGCGCGAGGCGGGGGCACAGGCCGACGCCATGCTGGCGCGGGTTGGGCTTGCGCCACGTGCCGGGCACAAGCCCGGGGAGTTGTCCGGCGGCGAACGCCAGCGCGTGGCAATCGCGCGGGCACTCGCGGGCTGGCCGGCGGTGGTACTGGCGGACGAACCTACCGGCAATCTTGATCGGCGCACAGCCGAGGATATCCAGGCGTTGTTGCTGGAGCTGAACAGCCAGCTGGCGATCAGTTTTCTGCTGGTAACGCATGACCTGGCACTGGCAGCCCGCTGCCACCGGGTGCTGGAATTGCGTGACGGGCAGTTCGTTCAGCGCGTGCCTGGCTGATCATCGCGCTGCGCGCGGCGTTTTTCCTGGCGGATTTGCCACAGGTGCCTGATATGCAGGCGCCAGACGTAATGCACGCCGAACCAGCCACTGGTACCCAGCAGGGTGCCCGCCACCAGTGAGCCAATCAGCAGCGGCAGGTAATTGGCCCACATCCAGTCCCAGCTGATGTCCTTGACCGACCAGTTGGTGTCGGCACCGATCAGGAAGGCGCCCAGGTGATAGGTGACGTAGGCCACCGGCACCATGGTGAGCGGATTGGTCAGCCAGACCAGGGCAATCGACAGCGGCATGTTGGCGCGAAAGAGGATCGCCAGCATGGCCGCCGGCAGCATCTGCAGTGGCATTGGCAGCAGCGCGCAGAACAGCCCGATGAACGCACCGCCAGCGATGGAACGCCGGTTCAGGTGCCACAGGTTCGGGTCCGCCAGCCGCGCACCGAACACCTTGAGATGCTTGTGCTCACGCAGGTGCGCGGGATCAGGCAGGTATTTCTTCAAAAACTTGCGGGGCATCGGGCGATTTGCGCACAGCGTCTGGCCGACAGCGAAACCTATTATGCACAGCCTCTGCGCGACCGGACACTCGCGCACCGTCATTAATTGAATCGATTTTCAGGAGCAGGGGATGCTCGCTGCGCTGTCGGCAGGATTCGTGGTCGGGGTCGCATCGCAGGTGGTATGGCCGGCGCTGCCATCCGTGCCACTGGCAGTAACCGCACTGCTGGTCGCGATTGTCGCTCTGCCCAGGGCGAAAAAAAGCGCTCGCATTGTTGCCTGCCTTGCCGCTGGCGTTGCGGCCGGTATCGGCTGGGCCAGCTGGCAGGCTGCTGCTGTGCTTGATGCACGGCTGCCGCAGGCTCGTGAAGGCGAGGTCATGATTGTCGAGGGTGTGGTCAGGTCGGTACAGGTGCATGCCGACGGTGCAATGTCCTTCGTGCTTGATGTCGCCGCACTGCCATGGCGAGCATCTGCCGGGCAACTTCCCGGCGCCCGCTGGCGGCTGCGATTGGGGAGCTGGCAGCCGATAGCAGCAGCGCCGGGTGAGTCTTGGCGATTCACGGTGAAACTCAAGCGACCGCATGCGTCGTTCAATCCGGGGGTGGCGGATTTCGGTCGCTATCTGCTTGGCGAACGGGTGGTCGCGAGTGGTTATTTGCGTGAGGATGCCGGCAATATTCGGTTGTCCGCTGCCAGCGGCTGGATGGCCTGGCGGGCATTGTTACTCGCCAGCGCCTTGCCGCTGCTGGGTGCCGGTGCGGGTGACATTGCCGGGGACGACGCGACGCGATTTGCGCGCGCCGTGTTGCCGGCGCTGATTGTTGATGAACGCAGCTTGCTGACGGGTGCGCAGTGGCGCGTGCTGGCAAATACCGGCACGGCGCATCTGGTAGCAATCAGCGGTCTGCACGTCGCCCTGTTGTGGGGTGCGGTTCTTTGGTTTGGTGGTTTTTTGCTGCGTCGCCGCCCTGGCACGTTGCGCTATCGCGTTGCGGCCGTGCTGCCGGCCCTGCTGGTTGCAGCGGGTTATGCGGCGCTGGCGGGTATGCCGCTGCCGGCCGCCCGCGCCACGATCATGCTCGCTGTTGCCTCGTTGTTTCTGGTGGCAAATGGTGCGGTGCCGGCATGGCGGGTATTGCTGGCCGCCACGGTTGCGGTGCTGCTGCTCGATCCCTTGGCAGTGCATGCAACCGGGTTCTGGCTCAGTTACGGCGCGGTTGCGGTGTTGCTGCTGCTCAATGATATCCGCCACCGGCCGCCGCAGGTGGCCGGTGGCGCGACGATCCTCGCCGGCGCCATGATCGGCGTACGTATGCAGACCCTGCTTTCGGTGTTGCTGGCGCCGTTGCTCATTGCCCTGTTCGGCGCCGCAAGCAGCAGCAGCGTCATTGCCAACCTGCCGGCAATTCCGCTGGTCAACCTGCTGGCGCTGCCACCGGGTCTGGCAGGTTTTGTGTTGTCCCCGATCTGGCCGGCCGGCGCGAATTTCTGCATCGACCTTGCCGTCACGGCATTGTCGGTACTGTGGCAAATATTGGCATGGATCGACGCCGCCGCCTGGCTCGCGCCGGTACGTGCGCACGGTGCTACCGACACGGGTGTGGTGGCGATGTTGCTGGCGCTGGTGCTGCTGATTTGTGCGCGGACGGCAGCGTTGCGGTGGGCTGCCGTGTTGTTGCTGGTGTTGGCGTGGCCGGTTGCGGTGCGGGTGCCACCTGGCGCTGCCGATCTGTGTGTGCTCGATGTAGGTCAGGGGCTGGCAGTGACGATGCGTACTGCGCATCACGCCCTGCTTTACGACGCAGGTCCAGCCTGGGGTGCGGACGGCGATGCCGGCAATGCCATTGTGTTGCCGGCGGCTCGTGCGCTGGGGATCGATCGGCTTGATACGCTGGTGCTCAGCCATGACGATCTCGATCATGTGGGCGGTGCAGCGTCGGTGATCGCTGCCCTCGCGCCACGCGAGGTGATTGTCGGTGATCCGCGTACCCGCAGTCTTGTCGGTGGTCCGGCGGTGCGCTGCGATGTCGCGCGGCGCTGGCAGATTGACGGGATCGATCTGCTGCTGTTGCCCGGTGCGCAGCGCGGCGCCGACAACGATCGATCCTGCGTGCTGCGCATCGCGGCGGGCGGCCATGCCGTCCTGTTGCCCGGTGATATCACCCGACAGCGAGAACTGCAGCTGTCCGAACAATGGGGCGAGTTATTGGCTGCTGACGTGCTGATCGCGCCGCACCACGGCAGTCGCTCATCGACTACGCAAACGTTCCTCTACCGGGTGGCGCCTGCCCATGTGGTGTTTTCCACCGGCTACCGCAACCGCTTCGGGCATCCCCACCCGCAGGTTGTCGCTTCGATCCGCCGCCAGGGTGCAACGATGCACAACACCGCTACCGATGGCGCCCTCTGCCTGCGGCTGTCACCGGCTGACCCGCCGGTACCGGTTGCAGCGCGTACAGTGCGCCATCGCTTCTGGCAACCGTGAGTGCTGTGACAAGTTGCCGCACCGATGCGGTGGCAGGCGGGCCTTGTGTTAAATTACCGCGCATTCATCCGGGGGAGTGCATTGTCCGTGCTGGAAATCATCAGGGCGGGTGGTTGGGTCATGTGGCCCATCCTCGCTGCGTCGATAGTGTCGATTGCCATCATCATTGAACGTTTCTGGACGCTGCGTGCCAGCCGTGTCGTTCCCATCGGGCTTTCCGGGCGCACCTTCCAGCAGATCCGTGAGGGTGCGTTCCAGCGCGACAAGTTACTGCGCTTGCGTGAGGAGTCGCCGCTGGGCTTTCTGCTGTCGGCGGCGATCACCGGCGTGAAGTTGGGTCGCGACGGCATGCGCGCGCGCGTCGATCAGGCAGGCCGCCAGGTTGTCCATGAAATGGAGCGCTATCTCACCACGTTAGGTGCGATCGCATCGGTTGCCACCTTGCTGGGCCTGCTCGGCAGCGTCATCGGCATGATCCATATTTTCAACGCCGTCACCGCGAGCGGCGGTGGCGAGACGGTGACCATGGCGCGCGGTATTGCCATGGCGCTTATTGCGACCGCCGGCGGCCTTGCGGTTGCCATTCCGGCGCAGTTTTTCTACCGATTTTTCACGCGCCAGGTGGATACCCTGGCGATGTCGATGGAAACCGAGGTGCTGGATTTCATTGATCGCCTCGTTGCGGATCGTGGTACTGCGATGGCGACGGGCAATGATGTAGCGCGGGAGTCTGCATGAGTTTCGGGCGCCGTCGTCGTCGCCCCGACGCACTGATCGATCTGACGCCGATGGTCGATTTATTCCTGTTGTTGATCCTTTTCTTCGCCCTGGCCACAACCTTTGCCAAACAGACCCGGTTGGGTATTGATCTGCCGGAAGCCAAGGGCCAGCCGGCGGTCGCGTCGACGGATGCAATCGAAGTGTCGGTCTCCGAATCCGGCGAGTACTCGGTCAATGGTCAGCCGCTTGTCGATGGTCAACGCCCAACGCTGCGGGCTGCCATTGCGGCGATCGCCAGCGGGCGCAAGGATGTGCCGTTCTTTCTTACTGCCGATGGCAAGGCTGCGCACCAGTCGGTGGTGACGGTCATGGACATCGCCGGCGAACTGGGCATTGTCAACCTCAGTATCGTTACCCGCGAACCCGTGCAGCAATGACCAGCGATCCCGAAGCGGTGCCTGTGCAGGATCCGGTGCCGGACGGTGTCGCTACCTACAGGCGCCTGCTCGGCTATACCGCGCGTTACTGGTATGCGTTTGTCGGCGGTATCATCGGCTATGCATTGTTTGCCGCCACTGAAGCCGGTGCTGCCAGTTATGCGGGCTTCATTGTCGATTCAATCAAGGACGGCACAGTCTCGGCAGAGTTGCGTCTGCTCATCCCGCTCGGCCTGGTTGGCCTGTTTCTCCTGCGGGGCTTAAGTTCTTTTGTTGGTGAGTACGGCATCTCCTATGCCGCGCGCAATGTCGTCCACGCGCTGCGTACCGAGATGTTCGAGCGCATGCTCGGTTTGCCGAACCAGTTTTACGCAACCCAAACTGCCGGCCACCTGGTGGCCAAGCTCACCTACGATGTCGAACAGGTGACGGCGGCGGCAACCGAGGCGGTGAAGGTGTTACTGAAGGAAGGTTTGTCGGTTGTGGCTTTGTTGGGTTTTCTGCTCTGGACCAACTGGCGCTTGACGATAATCATCCTCCTCGTGTTTCCGTTGATTGCCTGGCTAGTCAAAATAACAAGTACACGGTTTCGCACCATCAGTCAGCGCCTGCAGGGCTCGGTTGGCAGCGTGACGCATGTAGCCTCGGAGGCAGTCAATGGCGCGCAGGCGATCAAGATTTTTGGCGGCAAGGAATTCGAGCGCGCGCGTTTTGATGCGGTCAGCCGCTACAACCTGCGGCAGAGCCTGAAGATGGTGGTGACCCGCGCGGTGAGCACGCCGGCAATTCAGATGGTGTTGGCGGTCCCGTTGGGTTTCATCATTTGGTTGGCATTGCGGCCGGAGATCATGGGCAGCATGACAGCGGGCAACTTTATTGCCTACATCACTGCGCTTGGCGTGCTGGTCAAGCCGGCGCGCACCCTTACCGATATCAATGAAAAGATCCAGCGTGGGGTTTCTGCGGCGCAGTCGATCTTCACCCTCATTGACTCGCCACAGGAGCTGGATGACGGCGATTTCGTGCCCGAGCACATGCGTGGTGCGATTGAATTCCGGGGTGTGTGTTTTCACTATCCGGGTCAAGCCCAGGATGTGTTGCATGACATCAATCTGCGCATTGAGGCAGGCACTACTGTCGCGCTGGTGGGCAGATCGGGCGGTGGCAAGTCAACATTCGTGAGCCTGCTGCCGCGGTTTTACGACGTCACCGCCGGCGAGATCCTGATCGACGGCGTGCCGATCAGGAACTTTCGGCTCGCAGCCTTGCGGCGGCACATCTCCGTTGTCTATCAGCGTGTGACACTGTTCGACGACACCGTTGCCGCCAATATTGCCTATGGCGAGATGAACGGCGCCACGCGGGAGGCCATTGTGGCGGCGGCTGAAGCGGCCAATGCCCGGGGGTTCATCGAGAAGTTGGCACAGGGTTTCGACACGCGCGTTGGTCACGACGGTACGCAGCTGTCCGGCGGGCAGCGGCAGCGTGTCGCGATTGCGCGTGCCTTGCTGAAGGATGCGCCGATCCTGATCCTCGACGAAGCAACCAGTGCGCTCGATACCGAGTCCGAACTGCATATTCAGCATGCCCTTGAGCACCTGATGAAAAATCGTACCACGTTCGTGATTGCGCACCGATTGTCCACCATCGAGCGGGCCGACCGGATATTGGTCATTGATGAAGGCCGTGTGGTGGAGCAGGGCACGCATGCCGAGCTGCTGGCTCGCGATGGCCATTACGCGCGCTTGTACCATCGACAGTTCACCGACGAAACACCGGAGGACTGAGCGGTGCGCGGGCGACTGGAGCGCTGGTTGAGCGCGCGCTGGTACGGTCGCCCCGGTGTTTTGTTGCTGCTTGTTCCACTCGAATTTCTTTACCGTCTGGTTGTCGCGTTGCGTTATGTGTTGCGCAATCGCGTCATGCCGCCGGTGCCGCTTATCGTGGTTGGCAATATTACGGTCGGCGGCAGCGGCAAGACGCCGTTGGTGCTCTGGTTGGTGGAACGTCTCGGTGCGCGCGGCTTGCGCGTTGGCATTGTTTCGCGCGGTTATGGTGGTAGTGGCCCGTTCCCGCTGCATGTCGGGGCCGAAACACCGGCTGCTGCCTGCGGTGATGAGCCGGCATTACTCGCGCGGCGTACCGGCGCACTCACCGTCGTTGATCCGGATCGCCGCCGGGCGCTCGCTATGTTGCTCGGCAAGGGCGTCGATGTTGTGGTCAGCGACGATGGTCTGCAGCATCTGGCCTTGCCGCGAACAGTCGAGATTGCCGTAGTCGATGGCCGCCGTGGCTTCGGCAATGGTCATTGCCTGCCGGTCGGGCCGTTGCGGGAGCCGGTATCGCGTCTGGAGATGATTGATCTGCTTGTGGTCAACGGTAGCGGTGGCTGGCCGGTTCCGCGCGGCGCCATCGTCATGACGCTGCTGCCAACGGTGTTTCGCAAAGTTGGCGCTACGGGTGAGTGCCTGGCGCCGGATGCATTTCGTGCGCGTTTCGGTGCGCGCGTTGCTGCTGTTGCCGGTATGGGTGATCCGGCGCGGTTCTTCACAACCTTGCGTACCCTGGGTTTCATTGCCGATGAATTCCCGTTTCAGGATCACCACAGATTTTCCCCAGACGATTTTTCAGCGCTTGCCGGCGTCATCGTGATGACCGAAAAGGATGCGGTGAAATGTGCGGGTATCGCCGGCATTGATGCCTGGTACCTGGAAATCGAGGCGCAATTGCCGGCGGCTTTTTTGCCGCAGTTGTTGCGCTGCGCCAATCTGGACAGTGAGGGCAGGGCATGAGTTTCGTGGTCGTCATTCCAGCACGTTATGCGTCGAGCCGTTTACCGGGCAAGCCACTGGCTGATATTGCCGGCCAGTCAATGATCGAGCGGGTTTATCGACAGGCAGGCAAAAGCACCGCCCGCGAAGTGGTTGTTGCCACCGACGATGCGCGCGTTGCCGATTGCGTACGCAGCTTCGGTGGCAAGGTCTGCATGACTGCAACAACCCATCCATCCGGTACGGATCGCATCGAGGAAGTCGCGCGCACCATGGGTTA
>JBMOOP010000101.1:0-1257 GCA_049324495.1 Pseudomonadota bacterium | reverse complement strand
CCGGGAGTGGAAGCGATTGGATGCAGTTGAACGGGTAGGCAAGGGGCTGCTGACAGTGGCCGAAGCTGCCCAGATTTTGGGCATCAGCGAGCGGCAGCTGTTCAACGTCCGCATGCGCGTGGCGGCGGAGGGCGCCCAGGGCGTCATCCATGGGCTGACGGGTCGGCCGCCAGTCAATCGCCTTGCAGAAGAGGTGTACGAGCGGATTGTGGAGCTGGCGCTGGGGAAGTACCGAGGGTTCAACGACACCCATTTCTCCGAGAAGCTGGCAACCGAAGGAATCAAGGCATCGCGTTCGACGGTGCAACGTGTGCTGCGGCAGGCAGGAGTCGAGGCGGTGCGTCGGCGACGACCAACCAAGCACCGGCGGCGTCGAGACCGAAAGCCCCAGGAAGGCCTGATGCTTCTGTGGGACGGCAGCCGGCACGACTGGCTGGAGGGCCGCGGCCCGCTGCTGTGCCTGATGGGTGCGGTGGACGATGCGACGGGGAAGCTTCTTCCCGGAGCGCATTTCGTCGAGCAGGAGTGTGCAGCGGGGTACCTGCGTGTGCTGCTCGCCATTACCCAGGAACTAGGGCTGCCTTGGGCCGTCTACATGGACCAGCACGGGGCCTTGAAGCGAAACGACGACTACTGGAGCCTCGAGGAAGAATTGCGAGGGGAACAGGACCCGACGCAAGTCGGGCGGGCACTGAAGGCGCTGGACATCGAGCGAATCTACGCACTCTCCCCTCAGGCCAAGGGCCGAGTGGAGCGGATGTGGGGGACACTTCAAGACAGGCTGGTGTCCGAGTTGCGCCTGGTCAACGCGAGGACGCTCGAAGAGGCAAATGCCGTGCTCGAGAAGTACCGGGCTGAATTCAACGAGTGTTTCGCAGTTGCCCCCAGGGATGCGACGCCTGCCTGGAGGCCCGTGCGAGGGCTGGACCTCGAACGGGTGTGCAGCTTCGAGTACGAGGCGACGGTGGGGAACGACAACGCGGTGCGCCTGAGTGGCACAGTCATTGACATTCCGCCGGGGCCAAACCGACGGGGCTATGCCAAGGCCAGAGTCGAGGTGAGGCAGTTTCTGGATGGAAGCTGGAGGGTGTACCTGGGCAACGAGCTATTGGCCCGAGCGGGACCGACAACCCCGGGTGAACTCCGTGCAGGCAAGCGTCGGAAGCGCTCTGCGGCAAGCAGGGCCTTCCGCCGAGGAGTCAAAGCATGGGAGACGAGGCCTGAGGTGGCAAAGAGAGGAACGGGGTCGTCGCCACG
>JBMOOP010000100.1:0-1262 GCA_049324495.1 Pseudomonadota bacterium | reverse complement strand
GAAGGTTGCCCGTTATCTGCAGATCGAGAACAAGGTGCGGGTGGGCGTGCGCGCCCAGATCGCCGCGCGTATCCCGCTGGTCGGCGAAGGCCCGAAACAGGCGCCGCAGGCCAAGCAGAAGTAAGTCCGTTACGCATAATAAAAAAGCCCGGCAACGCCGGGCTTTTTTATGCGACGCGCCTCGTTAGCGTGCGCGTGCGTCGAGTTCTTCCCATCGCGCGTAATGCTGCGCCAGCGACGCCTGCAAAGAGGCGAGGGTTTGCAGTGATTTTTCGGTAGCATCGCGCGATTGAGAAAAAAACGTCGGCTTGGCCATCTTTGCTTCCAGTGCCGCAATTTCACCTTCGATTTTTTCGATCAGTACCGGCAGCGTTTCAAGTTCAATGCGTTCCTTGTAGGTGATTTTGCGGGTTTTTTCGCTCACCGATGTTGCCGGCGCGGCCACCGGGGCATTCGCTTTCGTACCTTTTGTTGGCGATGCGCTCTTTGCCTGTAATGCGCTCGTTGCCTGTGGCGCTATCGACGCGCCCTTCGGGTAGTACGTGCCGACATATTCATTGACGATACCGTCGCCCTCGAATACCAGAGAGCTGGTGACGACGTTGTCGAGAAAGGCGCGATCGTGGCTCACCACCAGTAGTGTGCCGGGATAATCGAGGAGAATTTCTTCGAGCAGTTCCAGCGTCTCGATATCGAGGTCGTTGGTGGGCTCGTCGAGCACCAGCAAGTTGGCCGGTTTGGCGAACAATTTGGCCAGGATCACGCGGGCGCGTTCGCCGCCGGACAATGCGGACACCGGCTGGCGGATACGGTCCGGCGCGAACAGAAAATCCTGCAGGTAGCCAACAATGTGCTTGCGCTTTCCGTTGATCTCGACCACGTCTGAGCCTTCAGCAACGTTGTCGATCACGGTTTTCGTCAGATCCAGTTGCGTCAGCAACTGATCGAAATAGACGACCTGCAGGTTGGTGCCAAGGCGCACGGTGCCGCTATCGGGGGTGACCTTTCCGAGCAGGATATTCAGCAGCGTCGATTTGCCGGCGCCGTTCGGGCCGATCAGGCCAACGCGGTCACCGCGCATGATCGTCGTCGAGAAATCACGCAGGATGGGGTGACCGTTGTACGCATGGTTGATGTGCAGTGCCTCAACGACCAGCTTGCCGGAACGCTCGGCGGCTTCCACGACGAAACCGGCCTTGCCGACGCGCTCGCGGCGTTCGGCACGCTCGACGCGCAAGGCTTTCAGTGCGCGCACGCGGCCT
>JBMOOP010000099.1:3324-96529 GCA_049324495.1 Pseudomonadota bacterium | reverse complement strand
GCACACATCGTTCAACGCGACAACTGGAACAAGCCATCAAGCAGTACATCGAAAATCACAACAAAACGTCGAAGCCATTCGCCTGGTCGAAGACCGCAGACGACATTCTTGCCAGCATTGAACGATTTTGTATGCGAATTTCTAACTCACGACACTAGCGAACGATTGCTGTATTCCGGCGCGGGAAAATCCAGCTGCCGGCAAGCTCCTCACAGGCGCGGGAAATCATCGATTCGGTGATGGGCACTTCTCTGCCCTGCGCGTCGATAATGGCAGCGCCCCAGCCGACCGGGACATCCTGATAACGACGATCATCATCAATACTGCGGGGTGCTTTCGGGGCGAGGGCTTGCATGCTCGCCGCTCCTGATGACCACCTGTGGTCGGCATCGTGTTGGGGGGATGGTGCGTCAGCGAAGAGTAAACTGCTGCGGCCGTGCGGGATATGCCCATCCCTGTCCAGCCATGCCATCAATTGTTAGCAGGAATTTCATGCGTGAATGAATCGCGTTTTCGCCTTGGTCTGATCGTGAATCCGTGGGCGGGTATGGGTGGTTCGGTTGGGCTGCGCGGCAGTGATGGGCCGGAGATTCGTGATGCGGCAATTGCCCGTGGTGCGCTGCCGCAGGCGGGGGAACGCGCGTTGCGTTTTCTGTTGGCATTGGCGGACGTCCGTCAGCAGATCGACCTGCTGAGCTGGGCTGGACCCATGGGTGTCGAGGCGGCGCACACTGCCGGTTTTACCGTGCAACAGTGCGGCGCTCCTGCATCCATGCCTTCGTCGCGTGCAGATAGCCTGGCTGCGGCCCGTGCTCTGGTCGTCGCCGGTATCGACCTGCTGTTGTTCGTTGGCGGCGACGGAACCGCGCGCGATATTTGCGACGCAGTGGGTACCCGGGTACCGGTGCTTGGTATTCCCGCTGGCGTAAAGATGTACTCCGGTGTCTTTGCGGTCGCGCCGGAGGCGGCGGCTGACATCGTCCGGCGTCTGATTGCAGGGCAACCGGTGACGGTGACCGAGAGCGAGGTGCGCGACATCGACGAGGAAGCGTTTCGGCACGATCGGGTGGCATCGCGTTGTTACGGCGTGCTGCTGGTACCCGGCGTGCGTGGGTATGTGCAGCATGTGAAGTGCGGTGGTCGCGAGGTCGAGGCGTTGACTTGCCAGGAGATCGGTGCGTATCTCGCCGAATCCATGCTGCCGGGTGTTTTGTACCTTGTGGGGACGGGTAGTACGCCAAAATCGGTACTTGCCACGCTGGGTCTGCCTGGTTCCCTGCTTGGCATTGACGCAGTCGTCAACCGGCAGTTGGTGGCAAACAACCTCGATGCAGCGGGCATCGCCTCGCTTCTGGCCGTGTATCCGGCGGTGCAGCTCGTTGTGACCGCAACCGGGGGGCAGGGCTTTTTGTTCGGGCGTGGCAATCAGCAACTTTCGGCGGCGGTGTTGCGCAGTATCGGTGCCGACAATTTCCTGATTGTCGCGACGCGCGCCAAACTCGAGGGGCTCGATGGCCGTGCGCTGCTGGTCGATACCGGCGACCGCAATCTCGATCATGCGCTGGCCGGATTGCGACCGGTCATTACCGGCTACGACCAGCGTGTTCTTTACCGCGTCGCGGCTGCCGACGCTCCGGACTGATCCGGGGCGAGGGGGTGGTGACGGGGGCGCAGGCAGAAAAACGCCGCCAGGCGGCGGCGTTTTCAGAGGTGGGCGGCCGATCAGCCGGCGTTGCGCAGTGCGGCAATTCGCTTGTCGAGTGGCGGATGCGACGCAAAGAACCGACCGATACCGCCGGCAATACCGAAGGCGCGCATGGAGTCCGGCATATGCACTTGGGCGCCGGCTTCGTGTTCGCTCTTGAGGCGCTCCAGGGCGCGGATCATTGCGCCATTGGAGGCAAGACGACCGCCGGCGGCATCGGCGCGGAATTCACGCCAGCGAGAGAAGGCCATGACGATCATCGATGCCAGAATGCCCAGCACGATATCGGCCACGATCGTGGTGATGTAGAACGCCGGGCCATGGCCCTGTTCCGTCTTGAAGACGACCCGATCCACCGTATGGCCGATAATTCGGGAGAAGAACATCACAAAGGTATTGACGACCCCCTGGATCAGCGCAAGGGTCACCATATCGCCGTTGGCGACGTGGCCGATCTCGTGTGCCAGCACGGCACGCGCTTCATCCTCCCGGAAACGCGACAGCAAACCGGTACTGACGGCGACCAGCGCGTTGTTGCGGTTCCAGCCAGTGGCAAAGGCATTGGATTCCGGCGCGTCGAAAATGCCGACTTCCGGCATGCCGATACCGGACTGATCGGCCAGTTCGCGCACGGTGCGCACCAGCCATTGCTCGGTCTGGTTGCCCGGCTGCTCGATGACACGCACGCCCATGGCGCGCTTGGCCATCCATTTGGAAATGAGCAGTGAGATCAGCGAACCGGCGAAGCCAAAGACACCGCAGTAGACCAGCAGTGCGTTCAGATCAAGATCAATGCCCTTGGCGTCCATGATGCCATTGAAGCCGAGCAGGCTGAGCGACACGCTGGCCACGACGAGTACGGCGATGTTGGTCAGCAGAAACAGGAAAATCCGCAACATGGTTTTGACGACTCCGCGTTGAGTTGGGGAACACGGACGCTACAATGCGGCCCCCGCGCGACGTTTTCAAGGTGGCACGCTGTTGTAGTGCCGGTCATTTTCTGCGCCAAGGCAGTACGCCCGTATCAGCCGTGACGACAATTATTCCGAATCTGCATGACATTCTCGCGCTCTGCACTGCGCGCGCCCATGACGCGGCCGGCGCAGTTGACGACAGTGCTCGCCGTTTGTTCCACGGCCGCGGTCGGTTGTGGCCGGGGTTTGAACAGGTGTGTATCGACGGGTTCCTGCCATTGGTGTTGGTAACACTGTTCCGTCCGCTGGCCGCCGACGTTGAGCAGGCCCTGCTGGCCGGGCTGGTCGAACGCCTGGCGCCGCTGGGCATGAGCTGTCTGGCCGTGCAGCGGCGCGATGGTCCGCAAACCCGCTTCGAGGTGGCATATGGCGAGCTGCCGGCGAGCTCGGTCGCCCGCGAGCACGGGCTCACTTTCCGGATCGACCCGTCCCGTGGCCAGAACCTTGGCTTTTTCCTCGATATGCGCCATGCCCGCGACTGGCTGCGCGAACGGGCTGCTGGCAAGTCCGTACTGAATCTGTTCGCGTTCACCGGCGCATTTTCAGTGGTAGCGCGGGCGGCCGGGGCGTCCCGGGTGGTGAATATCGACCTCAGTCGGCCGTCACTGGCAATCGGGCGGGACAATCACCGGCGCAACGCCTTGTCGGTGGACGATATCCATTTCCTTGACCATGACATCTTCCGTTCCTGGAGCAAGCTGCACCGGCTCGGGCGTTACGACATCGTGGTCATGGATCCGCCGACGTTGCAAAAGGGCAGCTTTGTGGTGGAAAAGGATTACGGGAAGGTGGTGCGGCGGTTCAGCAAATTATTGCAGGCCGAAGCAGATGTGCTTGCGTGTCTCAATGCACCGCATCTGGGCGAGGACTTTCTCGATGAGCAGTTTGCGCGCGAACTGCCGGGTGCCGCGCGGGTGGCTCGCCTGTTGAATCCGCCGGAGTTTGCCGATATCGATGCGCAGGCTGCGCTCAAGGTCGTTCATTACCGTTATGTGCGGCCGGCCGGGTTGCCGTCGTTGGCGGTGGATAGCTCAACAGATGGCGACGATTGAGGGGGCCGCCGTGTTCAGAGGGCCGCCAGCCGGCTGAGGCCGGCACTTGCCTGCTTACTTAACGTTCGTTTAGTGTGGCCGGATCGATATCTGGATATCCCCCGGAGCCGCTGCCATGCCCCGCACCCCTCCCAGCCCGCTTGCGGTCATCGCCGCGCCCGGCCGGGCCCCGCCGGAAGAAACCCGCACCCGAATCCTTGCCTGCTCGGTGGCGCTGTTCGCCCGCGCCGGCTTTGACGGGGTGTCGATGCGCGATGTGGCTACTGCAGTGGGCGTGACACCAGCCGCACTCTATTACCACTTCCCGGACAAAGAACAGCTGTATCTCGCGGCAGTGGGCTACATCTTCAACGACCGCTTGCGGATGGTGCTGGACGGCCTTGCCGTGGACGGCGATGCCTGGGCGCAGCTGGAGGGTTTCATTGGCCGCTTCGTCCGGCTGGTGGCGACCGAGCGCGACTTCCAGCGGCTGATGCAGTGGGTGCTACTCGATACCGATGCCGCGCGTTCGCAGCAACTCGCCGACAACGTCTTCGAACCTTTTTTTGTTGCCATCGCGGCGCTGACCGGCAATGTCGGTAAAGGCTACGACACGCACCTGCTGACGATTTCCGTATTCGGCATGATCCTGTTTCCGTTCGAAAGTGCAGCGGTTGCGCGCTTCATGCCTGGCTTTCGTTCACCGCACCAGGATGTGGACGCGTTGGCGAAACATATCGTTGCCCTGCTGCGCAACGGCTTGCCAGGAGACGCACGATGAACCGGGAAACGTTGGTGATGGCCCTGCTGGCGACGCTGCTTGCCGGTTGTGGTGACAATCCGGATACCAAAGGCGGCAAATCGCCGCCGAAAACCTGGCAGGTGCCGCTGATCGCCGTAGCCATTGGCGCGCCGGTGGAATACAGCGGGATCGGTTCGGTCGTTTCCGATCAGCGCATCGACATCGCTTCGCGCCTGTCGGGCTACATTCGCGAATTGCGAGTGCAGGAAGGCGACCGGGTGCAGGCCGGACAGGTGTTGGCGCGGATCGACGCTGCTGATGTCGAAGGCGGCATACGCCAGGCGCAGGCTGCACTGAGCACTGCCGAGGCAGCGCTGAAAGACGCCAGAATCGATGTTGATCGTTTTCGCAGCCTGTTTGAAAAAGACAATGTTTCCGACAGCGAAATGCGCAAGGTGCAACTGCGCCACGATGCGGCGCAGGAAATGCTGAATCAGGCGCGTGCCGGCCTCGAAACCGCGCAGGCGCAGCGCGAGTATGCGGAAATCAGGAGCCCCATCGAGGGCGTCATCGTGGCGCGTGCGCAACGGGCAGGTGATCTCGCGGTGCCGGGTGTGCCCATCCTCACTCTGGAGTCCGGCCGTGGCCTGGTGTTCGAAACCTTTGTTGCCGGGCAGCAGGTGGCGCACATTGTGGTCGGCAAGCCGGTGACGGTGCGCATCGACGGCATCGACGCCCCGCTGCAGGGCAAGGTCAGCCGGGTGGTGCGATCGGGCGATCCGGTGACGCGCAGTTATCCGGTAAAGATCGCGTTGCCGGAGACACGCGGTTTAATGCCCGGCATGTTTGGTCGCGCCGACTTCGTGCTCGGCGAGGCGGCGGTTCTGGTGCTGCCGACGCGGGTGCTGGTTGAGCGCGGCGGCTTGCGCGGCGTGTTCATCGTCGATGCTGCCGGTCGGGCGCGGTTCCGCTGGTTGCGTCTGGGTCGCGAGTGGCCGGATCGCGTTGAGGTGACGGCCGGGCTGCGGGCCGGCGAGCGGGTGGTCGATGCTGTCGAGCCGGCGCTGCGCGATGGCGATGCAGTCACGCCGTTGCCGGCTGACAACCCGCCGGGAAAACCAGGCGGCAGCAGATCATGAAGAAGCGCTCGTTCTCCATTGCCGCAGCACTGGCCGAGGCGTTCGTCACATCGAGGCTGACGGTTGCCTTCATCCTGCTCTGCGCGCTGCTGGGCAGCTATGCGCTGGTGATGACGCCACGCGAAGACAATCCGCGTATCTCTGTGCCAGCGGCAGAAGTGATGGTGACGTTGCCGGGCGCGTCGCCGACGGAAGTCGAGGATCTGCTGCTGCGGCCGCTGGAGGGCGCGGTCAAGCTGATTCCCGGTGTCGAGCATGTTTACGCGATGGCAATGAATTCGGTCGGTGTGCTGTCGGTACAGTTCGAGGTGGGTCAGCCGCAGGAACCGGCGCTGGTGCGTTTGTATGACCGTATTGGCAGCAGCCTGAGTCTGTTGCCGCCGGACGCCAGTGCGCCGGTGATCCGCAGTGTGAACGTCGATGATGTGCCGATCATTACCCTCACGCTAGCCTCCGCTGTTTACGACGATTACGCGTTGAAGCAACTTGCCGACCGCCTGGCCGACGGGCTGCGCAGTCTCAAGGATGTATCGGCCATCTACGTGAAGGGCGGCCGTGATCGTGAATTGCGGGTCGAGCTCGATCCGGATCGCATGCAGGCCTTCGGGGTGACGCTCGATCAGGTGCGGGCGATGCTCGGCGCCGCCAACGTCGCCGCGCCGATGGGCAGCACCGTGCAGCACGGCGAGAACGCCGACGTATTCCTCGATGGTTTCGTGAAGTCGGCCGACGAGGTTCGCCGATTGGTGGTGGGCAACTACGGTGGCCGGCCGATTCACCTGGGCGACGTGGCGCAGGTGATTGATGGTCCGCCCGGGGAGCGCACGCAACTCACCTATCTTGCCTTCGGCCCGGCGGATGTGCGATTTGGCCAATCGGTGGATGCGGAATTACCGGCAGTGACGGTGGCTGTGGCGAAGAAAACCGGCACCAACGCAGTATTTGTTGCCGAAGATGTGCTGGCCCGCGTCGAGAAAATGCGGGCGACATTTCTGCCGTCGGAAGTCGAGCTCGTTGTCACCCGCAACGATGGCCAGGTAGCCAACGCCACCGTCAACGGCCTGATCGAACATTTGCTGATTGCCGTCCTTGCCGTTTTTCTGGTGATGTGGTTGTTTCTCGGTCTGCGGGAAGCGCTGATCGTCGGCATGGCGGTGCCGTTGGTGTTCGCGCTGACACTGGGCATCGGTTATTTCTTCGATCAAAGCATCAACCGGGTGTCCCTGTTCGCACTGATTCTCTCGCTGGGTTTGCTGGTCGATGGCGCGATTGTGGTGATCGAGAATATTCACCGCCATCTTTCTTTACCGAAGACGTCGCCACCGGGCATGAATGACAAGCGCAGCGCGATGGTGTTGGCGACGCGGGAAATCGGCAACCCGACCAATCTTGCTACGCTCGCCGTCATGCTGGTGTTTGGTTCTCTGGTGGTGGTCACCGGCGTGTCTGGAGAATATTTTTCGCCGGTGGCTTTCACCGTGCCGGTGGCAATGGCGTCGTCGCTGTTTGTTGCCTATACCGTAGTGCCATGGGCGGCGCTGCGCTGGATGCCGGTTGGCGCGGCGCATGCATACCCCGAAGGCCCGGCGGCAAGCCGTCTGCACCGTGCCTATGGCCGGTTCATGGCTCCCTTGATCGATAACCCGACCCGCCGCCGGCGGGCATTTTTCTTCGTTTTCCTGCTGCTGGTGCTGTCGTTGTTGCAGCCGGCATGGCAATTCGTGCGGCCGGCCGGTGTGAACGGACCGCAGGCTTGGTTCGGAGTCGAGATGTCGATGATGCCCAAGGACAACCGCAACACCTTTAACATCACCATCGATTTACCCGAAAGCGCGCCGCTCGAGCAGACCGATCAACTTGCGCGCGAGATCGGTGCGTTGCTGCGCGAGCAACCGCAGGTGCGCAATTACCAGGTGTGGCTTGGCCAGTCCGGCATCACAGATTTCAATAGCATGCTGCGTGGCACCGTCAGCAAGACCGGGCCGCAAGTGGCGGAAATTCGCGTCAACCTGCGCAATAAGACCGAGCGCGATATCTCCTCAATGGAAATCGTGAGCAAACTGCGGCCGCAGGTACTGGAGGCGGCAGCGAGGTTTCCGGGCAGTACGGTGCAGTTGGCGGAAGATCCGCCCGGCCCACCGGTTCGTGCCACGCTGCTGGCTGAGATCCACGGCCAGGATCCGGAAAAGTTGAGGGCGATTTCCGCGCGTGTAAAGCAGATTTTCCAGGACACCTGGGATGTTGCCGAAGTTGCCGATTCCGAACCGACGGACATTTACCAACATCGACTGGTTGTTGATCGCGAGAAAGCCGCATTGTCCGGTGTGACTACCGCCGAGGTAGCCGCAGCACTGCGCCGGCTTCTTGAAGGCGAATACCTCGGCCGGGCGCACATGAGTGGTGAAAAAAACACGGTACCGATCCGGCTGCTGATTCCACGGCGGCACGAGGTGGATGTGGCTTTGTTGACGCGTGCTTTTGTCAGCAACCCGCAGGGCCGTCGGGTACCGTTGTCGGAGTTGGTGCGAGTAGAGCCGGCGCGGGTTGCGCGGCCGATCCAGCGCAAGGACGGTGAACGCGTCACCTTCGTGGCTGGCGAGACCGATCACATCGCGCCGGTGTATGCCGTGCTCGACATGAACCAGCGTCTGGATGGTTTGCCGCTCGATTTCGCCGGCGAGATCGGCGGCAAACTGACCACGCGCGGCCTGGGCTTTAATCCGCCGCCACCGGATACCGCCAGCGGCTACGAACTTTTTTGGGATGGTTCGCAACGGCAGATGCTCGACACCTATGGGGAAATGGCCGGTGCCATGGTTATCTCCATCGTGCTGATTTTTCTGATTCTGGTGGCTTATTACCAGTCGTTCAGCCTGCCGGCGGTGGCCATGATGGCCATCCCGCTCGGCCTGGTCGGAGTATTCCCCGGTCATTGGTTGCTGGGCCAGCAGTTCTCGGCAACGTCGATGGTGGGATTGATCGCGCTGGCCGGTGTTGTGGTGCGCAATTCACTGCTGATCATCGACTTTGTGCGTGAGTACGCGGCGCAGGGCATGCCGTTGCGCGAAGCGGTGCTTGAGGCCGGCGCCGTGCGCCTGCGGCCGATCGTACTGACGGCGCTCGCCATTGTGTTTGGCAGCGCAGCGATGCTGGCCGATCCGCTGTTCAGCGGGTTGGCGATTTCGCTGATTTTCGGCACCATCGCTGCGACCATCCTGACGCTGATGGTGATTCCGGTTCTGCTCTACCTGCTGTTGCGCTGGGAGGCGGCGCGCGCTCAGGCAGGCTCAGGTTGATCCGTTGGGTGGCCGCTGCCGCCAGGCAGCGGCAGGCGCAGCGGTTGCTGCGACATGAAATAGCGGACGATTTTTGTGATGTTGTTCGATGAGCCACTGCGCAGGGCCTGGCGGAACTGGTTGACCAGCGACAGCTTCTCGAAAGAAACGGATTCCGGCAGGCTCGGGTCGATTGGATCGTCAAAGCGCACATCCGAGGGCGTTGAGAGGATGACGAAAGTCTTGTTGGTGATCACTGCCTGGTCGATACCCTCGCGATACACGAGCGCTTCGTAGCGGATGTAGCCTTCCTCGGCGAGCCATAGTATTGCTCCGAGGCAGGCATGGAATCGTGTGCTGTGCAGCCCGACTTCGTCGGTCTCGTCGGGCCCGGAAATATCCTCGACGTACAGCGTGTGGCGCCGCGGAAAGGCATTGTACAGCGTCACCAGTACGAGGGCGACATCGCGGCAGAAGTCGTCGATGTGAATGTCGGCCACGGTGTTTGCCGTCCGGTTGGTGATCAGGCGCGTCGGCGCGCGAGGAAATTCGCGAAGCGGCCGATAGCCTCGCGCAGATCGTCCTCGTTCGGCAGGAACACGATGCGTACATGATCAGGGTGCGGCCAGTTGAAGCCGGTACCCTGCACGAGCAACACTTTTTCTTCCTGCAGCAGTTCAAGTACGAATTGCTGGTCGTTGTGAATTTCGTAGATTTTCGGATCCAGTCGCGCAAACGCATACAGTGCGGCCTGCGGTTTGACCACGCTGACGCCGGGAATATCGTTGAGCAACTGCACGCACAGATCGCGCTGTCGGCAAAGACGGCCGCCGGGTCTGGTCAGGTCATTGATGGACTGATAGCCGCCCAGCGCGGTTTGGATCGCCCATTGTGCCGGCACGTTGGCGCACAGGCGCATGGAGGCCAGCATGTCGAGGCCGAGGATGTAGTCTTTGGCGCGAGCCTTGTTGCCGCTGACCAGCAGCCAGCCGCTGCGCAGACCAGCGGCACGATAGGTTTTCGACAGCCCGTTGAACGTTATCACCAGCACGTCATCGGCGAGCGCCGACATTGGTGTATGCACAGCGCCGTCGTAGAGAATTTTGTCGTAGATTTCGTCGGCAAAAATAATCAGGTCGTTTTCGCGCGCCAGCTGTACGATTTCCAGCAGCAGATCTTTCGTGTAGTTGGCGCCGGTCGGGTTGTTCGGGTTGATGATCACGATACCGCGCGTGCGGTCGTTGATTTTGCGTTTGATGTCGTCGATCGACGGCATCCAGCCCTGCTGCTCGTCGCACAGGTAGTGTACCGGCTTGCCGCCGGTCAGGCTGGCTGCTGCAGTCCACAGGGGGTAATCCGGCGCCGGGATCAACATTTCGTCGCCATTGTTTAGCAGAGCCTGCATCGCCATGACGATCAGTTCCGAGACGCCGTTGCCCAGATAGATGTCGTCGATACCAACGCCTGCGACGTTCTTTTCCTGGTAGTACTGCATCACGGCCTTGCGTGCGGAAAACAGGCCTTTCGAGTCGGAATAACCGGTTGCGTTCGGTAGATTGACGATGATGTCGTGCAGGATTTCGTCCGGCGCGCCGAAACCGAAAGGTGCCGGGTTGCCGATGTTGAGCTTGATGATGCGCGTGCCTTCCTCCTCCATGCGCTTTGCAACCTCAAGCACCGGGCCGCGGATGTCGTAGCACACGTTGTGAAGTTTGGTGGATTTCAGGATCGGTTGTGGCGGTCGCGTCGTCATGGTAGTGGCTCGGAAAACCCGCGTAATGCACGCAGGAAGTGCGGAATTTTACCGGCGGTTCCCGGTCGTGTATATGAGGAGGCTGAGACCGCAGGGTCATGGGCAAGAGGAGAGCTGATGATGGACGACAAGGTCGGCAAGACGATGCAGCAGAGCGAGGATGAGTGGCGCAGCAAACTGACCGCCGAGCAATTCCGGGTATGCCGGCAATGCGGCACCGAGCCGCCGTTCACGGGGCAATACTGGGCAACCAAGGCGGCTGGCTTATACCGCTGCGTCTGCTGTCAGGCACCGCTGTTTCGTTCCGAGGCGAAATTCGATTCCGGGAGTGGCTGGCCCAGTTACTGGCAGCCGGTCGCCGCTGATGCGATCCGTGAACTGCCGGATCGCAGTCACGGCATGCTGCGGGTGGAAATACGCTGCGCGCGCTGCGCGGCGCATCTGGGTCATGTTTTCGATGACGGGCCGGCGCCGACGGGGCTGCGTTATTGCGTTAACTCGGCATCGCTTGATCTGCTCCCGGACGCACCCTGACGGGGCCTTGTGTCCTGGGTGCCCGCAAGTTGTGCACAGTTAGTGGTTGCTTCCCGTGGAACAACAGCTCCACGGGAAGGGTGCTGGCGAGGGTTTAAGTTTCTCCTAACCAAATGAATAATAAAGAAAAAAATCGCAGTGTGACGCGCATCACAACCCAACTTTCCCTGCGTGGGCAGGAGGTTGGGCTTCGCGCTGCTTTTCACACACAGAATTACCCACAGCTGCGGCAACGGTTGGATTTTTCCCGCAGCCCTGTGGATAACAATCGCTTTTGGCAGGGGCGACAGGGCCCGCCGGCCAGCAGGACGGCGGCATCCAAAACAGAGGTTGACGCTTCCGGGGGTGCCTCCTAGAATGCGCGCCTCGTTCGATCGGTCCCCTTCGTCTAGTGGCCTAGGACACTGCCCTTTCACGGCAGTAACAGGGGTTCGACTCCCCTAGGGGACGCCATTTTTTCCGGTATCTGCCTTCGATCTTTGCCTGCGTGCAACGTGCAGGTTTCCGGGCGGGAATAGCTCAGTTGGTAGAGCACGACCTTGCCAAGGTCGGGGTCGAGGGTTCGAGTCCCTTTTCCCGCTCCATTCTCCCTCTATACTTCCGCGCCTTGGCGCGCATTGGCCGGGAAGACAGGCAGGAGATTCGCTTGCGTTCCGTAAACCCCCAGCAACGTGTTCTTTCCGGCATGCGCCCCACCGGGCGCTTGCATCTTGGCCATTACCACGGCGTGCTGAAAAACTGGCTGGCGCTGCAGCACACATACGAGTGCTTCTTCTTCGCGGCCGATTGGCACGCGCTCACCACCCATTACGATGAGCCCGGTCAGCTTGGGCAGCACACCCATGACATGGTGATCGACTGGCTTGCGGCCGGTGTCGATCCGGCGGCGGCGAAGCTCTTCATCCAGTCGCAGGTGCCTGAACATGCGGAGCTGCACCTGCTGTTGTCGATGATCACCCCGCTGGGCTGGCTGGAACGCGTCCCGACCTACAAGGACCAGCAGGAAAAGCTCAAGGAAAAGGATCTCGCCACCTACGGTTTCCTTGGCTATCCGCTGTTGCAGAGCGCCGACATTCTTGTTTATCGCGCCGGTCTGGTGCCGGTTGGCGCCGACCAGGTCGCGCATGTCGAGATCACCCGCGAGATCGCGCGCCGTTTCAATCATCTGTATGGCCGGGAGGCCGGTTTCGAGCAACGGGTTGATGCGGCAATCGGCAAGCTCGGCAAGAAGTCGGCGCAGCTTTATGTCGACAACCGCAGGGCGTGGCAGGAAAAGGGCGACCAGCTGGCGCATGATGCCGCGCGCGCGCTGGTGCAGACGGGCAGCCTCTCGCTTGCTGACCAGGAGCACCTGTTCGGTGATCTGGACGGTTCCGGCAAGATCATCCTGCCGGAGCCGCAGGCTTTGCTGACGCCAGCCTCGAAAATGGCCGGGCTTGACGGGCAAAAGATGTCGAAGTCCTACGGTAACACCATTACCCTGCGCGAGGAGCCGGAAGTGGTGCAGGCCAGGATACGAAAGATGCCGACTGATCCGGCGCGCGTGCGCCGCACTGATCCGGGTGATCCCGACAAGTGCCCGGTGTGGGCGTGGCATGAGGCGTATTCAGGCACGGAGGTAAAATCCTGGGTACAGCAGGGTTGCCGCAGTGCCGGTATCGGTTGTATCGAGTGCAAACAACCGGTCATCGATGTGATCAATGCAGAGCTGGCGCCGATCCGCGAACGCGCGCAGCATTTTGCCGGGCATCCTGAGCTGGTGCGCTCGATTCTTGATGAGGGGCAGGATGCGGCCCGCACGGCGGCCCAGGCCACTCTGGTCGAAGTACGCCATGCCATGGGGCTTGCTTACCGCTAGCGCCCTCAAGGATTACGGAAATGGAATTGTCGTGATGACAAACATCGAACAGGTCGAGCCTGCGCTTGAAAAGCCTGGCGTTGAGGCAACGGCGTTGCCGGGCCACCTTGGCCTGCTGGCATTGCGGGCGCAGTCGCTGCATCAGTCACCACATCAGTCGGAGATGCCTTTTGCGCTCGTGCAGGGTCAGGTCATCACCAAGCTGCCTGACGATCTCTACATTCCGCCGGATGCGCTCGAGGTTTTTCTTGAGGCGTTTGAAGGCCCGCTTGATCTGCTGTTGTACCTGATCCGCAAACAGAACGTCGATATCCTCGATATTCCGGTCGCCGAAATCACTCGCCAGTACATGGTGTATGTCGAGTTAATGAAGGCAGTGCGCTTCGAATTGGCGGCCGAATACCTTGTCATGGCGGCCATGCTCGGTGAGATCAAGTCGCGCCTGTTGTTGCCGCGTCCCAAAAGCGAACAGGGAGAGGAACTTGATCCGCGTGCCGAGCTGGTACGTCGCCTGCAGGAATATGAGCGGTTCAAAAAGGCGGCGGATGATATCGAAGCATTGCCGCGCCTGGAGCGCAACATCTTCGTTGCTCGCGCCTATCGGCCGGACTTCGTGCGCGCGAAACCACTGCCGGATGTCGAGCTCAGGGAGATGCTGCTGACGCTAAAGGATGTCTTCCAGCGTGCAGAAATGTTCGAGCATCACCACATATCGCGCGAGAAACTCTCGACCCGCGAGCGCATGGCGCGGGTACTGGAGATGCTTCAGGATTGCGAGTTCGCCCCCTTTGTTTCCCTGTTCAATGCGGCGGAAGGCCGCCTGGGTGTGGTGGTCACGTTCATTGCGATTCTTGAACTGGTGAAAAACCAGTTAATCGAGTTGATCCAGACCGATCCATTTAGCCCAATCCATGTGCGCGCGCGCGTCACGACACTTGATGAGAGCATCCAGGTGGATGATTACGAAAGCCGGGTAAATCCGGAGGAAAGCAATGAATAACGCGCAGGCCAGTGAGGCCGGGCAAGTTGGCATGCCGGAAGAGCACATCGATCCGCGTGACGCGATGCCGGAGCAGGCTGTCACGCTGCAGCCGGTACCGGGGCGGGCCCAGGTGAAATGTATTCTGGAGGGCGCTTTGCTGGCCTCGGGAGAAACGCTGAACGTCGAGCGCCTCGGCGGCCTGTTCGAGGAATATGAGCGGCCCCAGCAATCGGTGATTCGCGAATTACTCGAAGAAATCGCTACTGAATACGCCGGGCGCGGAATTGAATTGAAAGAGGTTGCTTCCGGGTTTCGTATCCAGGTGCGCCAGGAGATTGGCCCCTGGGTCAGCCGGCTCTGGACAGAAAAGCCGCCGCGCTATTCCCGCGCCCTCCTCGAGACGTTGGCGTTGATCGCCTACCGCCAGCCGATCACGCGCGGTGAGATCGAGGAAATACGTGGTGTCACGGTGAGTTCGGAGATGATCAAGTCGCTGCTGGAGCGCGACTGGGTACGGGTTGTCGGGCACCGTGATGTGCCGGGTCGTCCGGCACTGTATGCGACCACGAACGATTTTCTCGACTACTTTGATCTGAAAAGTCTCGATGAGCTGCCGACGCTCTCGGAAATCCGTGATCTCGACAAGGCCAATGCGGAATTGGAACTGGAAATCGGGCCGGCTGCGGCGATACTGGCTGCCGAGCAATCTGCCGCGCGCGACGCGAACCTTGAGCATTCAACAGGGGAGCCGCAGGGGTCGCTGACACAGCAGTACGTCATCGGCGGCGATGCCGAGGAGGACGATCTCGACATCAAAATAGACATGCACGATATTGACGAAGTGCTCAAGCGCGTCGAAGACAGTTTTCGGCGCAAGGAAGACCCGGCGTCTGCGCAGGGTGATATGCCCGCCGCAGACGACCAGTCGCAATACCGACCATGAGCGAAAAACTGCAGAAAGTGCTGGCCAGGGCCGGGCTTGCCTCGCGACGTGTAGCTGAAGAGTGGATTGTCGCCGGGCGCGTTACTGTCAATGGCAATATCGCCAGCTTGGGTGATCGCATGGGAGCCGGCGACGACATTCGTGTCGACGGCAAACGGATTGCCGTTGTGGCCGAGGAAGAGATGGAACGTCGCGTCATTGCATATCACAAGGTCGAAGGCGAAGTTGTCTCGCGCAACGATCCGGAAGGACGTCCGAGTGTGTTCGATCAGTTGCCGCCGCTCAAGGGCCAGCGCTGGGTCAGTGTTGGGCGCCTCGACATCAACACGTCGGGGCTGCTGCTGTTGACCAACGATGGCGAGCTGGCCAACCGTCTGATGCATCCGTCGACGGAAGTCGAGCGCGAATATGCCGCGCGGGTTATCGGCGAGCTCACGCCGGAAAAGAAAAAGGCGTTGCTGGACGGTGTGTTGCTTGAGGATGGTGTCAGCAGGTTCCTTGCCATCACGGACGCCGGCGGGCAGGGCGCGAACCACTGGTATCGCTGCAGTCTGATCGGCGGCAAGTTCCGCGAAGTTCGTCGGCTGTGGGAATCCCAGGGTTTGACTGTCAGCCGGCTGATGCGGATTCGCTTTGGCACTTATTCAATGCCGTCGACCCTGCGGCAGGGTTCGTGGCTGGAAGTGAGCGACGAAGAAATTGCTGCGCTTGAGCAGATGTGCAAGTTGCCCGCAAAGAAACACACGGGCCTTTACGGTCGGGCCAGGCGACTTTCCACACAGCAGGAGCGTGGCGGTGCTGATGCCGATGGTGACAGAGGTGGCAATGCGGAGCGTGCACCGCGCGGCAAGGGCGGCTATCTGCGTGGCCGGCGCTGATGCGTGGCCGGCGCTGATGCGTGGCGCGATGGGCCGGCCGGTTTTTCGGGATTGATCAGCTTTTCGGCTGTGCGTCGAGCGACAGACCGTTGACACCGCGACTGTCGTCGCTGGCCAGCCAGGTGAAGAGCGGCATGATTTCTTCCGGTGTTTTCAGGGCCATGGGGTTTTCTGCCGGATAGGCTCTTGCCCGCATCGGCGTGCGGGTCGCGCCGGGGTTCACCGCATTGAAGCGCAGCGTGCCCAGGTGTTCCATCTCGTCGGCAAAAATCTGCGTGATCGACTCGATCCCTGCCTTGCTCACGGCATAGGCGCCCCAGAAGGCGCGGCCTTTTCGACCGACACTTGATGTCGTGAATACCACGGAGGCTGCCGGCGAAGCCTTCAGCAGCGGCAGCATCGCCTGCGTGAGCAGCATCGGTGCGTTGAGGTTTACCTGGATGACCTGTGACCAGGTGTCGCCGGAGTAAAGTTCGAGCGGGGTGATGTCGCCGAGGATCGCCGCGCAATGGACGATGCCGTCGAGACGGTGAAATTCGGTGTCGAGCATGTCGGCCAATTGCGCATATTCGCGCGCTGTCGCCACGGCGAGGTTCAGCGGCACCATCGCCGGTTCCTGGCCGCCGTTGCGTTTGATCTCATCATAGACTGCGGCAAGTTTTTCCGGCGTTCTGCCCAGCAGTATCACCGTTGCGCCGAGGCTCGCAAAGGTGAGCGCGCAGGCGCGGCCGATGCCGTCGCCAGCGCCGGTGACGAGAATGATCTTGTCGTTGAGGCAGTCGGGCGCAGCTTGCCAGCCGGCGGGCAGGGATGTGGTCATCGTGGTCTTCCGGCGTTCGCTTGGTGTAAGTCAGGGTGTTGCATGCGCAAACAGTAATTCGCCGAAGGCGCGCACGCTGTCGACGATGAAATCCGGTTGCCAGTCGCGCGGGTGTTCGTTGGCACCGATGTAACCCCAGCCGGCGGCGATTGTCGCCATGCCGGCATTGCGGCCGGCGGCGATGTCCCGTTCGTGGTCGCCGACATAAACGCACGCGCCGGGGGCCACACCCATTTGTGCGCAGGCCTTGAACATCGGTTCCGGATGCGGTTTGGTGTGCGTCACCTGGTCGGGGCAGACAACGCTGGCGCAACGTATGCGCAGCCCCAGCGCGTCGAGCAGCGGCAGCGTGTAGATGCTTGGCTTGTTGGTGACGATGCCCCACGGCACACTTTGCTGCTCCAGGCGTAACAGGATGGCATCGAGGCCGGGAAACAGGCGCGTATGCACCGCGAGGTGGTGCGCATAGCGATCGCGCAATTCGGTGTTCAGCGCCTCGAATTGCGCATCGCCCGGGGCGCCGCCAAAAGCCAGGGAAACCAGCGCGCGCGCGCCGTTCGAAACCACGGCACGGATGTCCGCATGTGGTAGCGCCAGGCGGCCGCGATCGGTCAGCATCGCGTTCAGAACCACGATGAAGTCGGGAGCGGTATCAAGCAGCGTGCCGTCAAGGTCGAACAGCACGCCTTGCCACTTCATTGCCATATTGCTCATGCGCCGCGCGTTTTCATGTGCTGCGCACCGTGTGCATCAGGTAATTGACCGATACGTCCCGACCGAGCCAGTAGCTGCCGGTAAGCGGGTTGTAATGCATACCGGTCATGTCGCGCACATCGAGCCCGGCGTCGCGGCACCAGCCGGCAAGTTCGGAAGGCCGGATGAATTTGGCGTACTCGTGCGTGCCCCGGGGCAGCAGGCGCAGCACATGCTCGGCACCGACGATGGCGAACAGCCAGGCTTTCGGGTTGCGGTTGATCGTGGAGAAAAAAACGTTGCCGCCGGGTTTCACCAGTTGCGCGCAGGCCGCGACCACGGCGCCGGGATCGGGGACGTGTTCGAGCATTTCCATACAGGTGACAACGTCGTACTGCCCGCCGCGTTGCAGGGCCATCTCCTCGGCGGTGCCATACAGGTACTCGACGGCAACGCCGCTTTCAAGCAGGTGCAGCCGGGCCACCGCCAGCGGCGCTTCGCCCATGTCGACGCCGGTCACCACGGCGCCGCGTCGCGCCATGCTTTCCGAGAGGATGCCGCCACCGCAACCGATATCGATGCTGCGCTTGCCGGCCAGCTTCACCTTGCCATCAATCCAGTTCAGGCGCAGCGGATTGATGTCATGCAAAGGTTTGAACTCGCTGTGCGGGTCCCACCAGCGGCTGGCGAGAGCCTCGAACTTGGCGACTTCCGTGCGGTCGACATTGCGTGTGTCGTGCGGCTCACTCATACGCGAATCCTGTCTGGTTGTATGCGTGCGGCCCACTGCGCAGCGCGTTGCGTCACATGACCGACGTTGATGGTGGTAAGTTCGCGATCGACAAGCAGTGCCGTGCCGGCGACCCAGACGTGGGTGACCTGCTGGCGACCGGTTGCATAGACCAGTTGCGAGATCACATTGTAGAGCGGCTGCGTTTCGAGGGCGCCAAGATCGACGGCGATCAGGTCGGCGCTCTTGCCGATTTCAAGGCTGCCGGTGCTGGCATCAAGGCCGAGTGCTTTCGCGCCATTGATGGTCGCGGCGCGCAGGGCGGCGGACGCCGGGAACGCGGTGGCGTCGCCTGACACTGCTTTGGCGAGCAGGGCCGCCGTGCGTATTTCGCTGAACAGATCGAGATCGTTGTTGGAGGCGGCGCCATCGGTACCCAGGGCGACGTTGATGCCGGCCTTTACCAGGCGGTCGATCGGACAGAAGCCGCTGGCGAGCTTCAGGTTCGACTCCGGGCAATGAATCACATGGGCGCCGGTGTTGCTGAGAATTGCCAGATCCTCGTCGTTCACCTGGGTCATGTGTACGCACTGGAATGACGGGCCGGTGATGCCGAGCGCGTGCAGGCGGGCGAGTGGCCGCACGCCGCCGTGCTGCGTGGCCTCGGCAACCTCGATGGCGGTTTCATGTACGTGCATCTGGATCGGCATGGGCACCAGCAGTTCGTTGGTGAGCATCAGGATGCGCCGCAAGGTTTCATCGCCGACCGTATAGGGCGCGTGCGGACCGATGCCGATGCCGATCAGCGGATGGTTCTTGTAGTCGTCGTGCAGGGCGAGCGCCTTGTGGATGTATTCATCGGCGTTGGCCGCCCAGGAGGTCGCAAACTCAAGCACCGGCGCATGCAGCGCCGCCCGCACGCCGGCCTGCGTGGCGGCGCGGGCCGTTGCATTCGGAAAGAAGTACATGTCGGCAAAGCAGGTGATGCCGCCGCGAACCATCTCGGCGATGGCGAGCAGTGCGCCGTCGTGGACAAATTCGTCGCTGACCCATTTTGCTTCGGCCGGCCAGATATGGTCGTGCAGCCAGCTCATCAGCGGCAAATCATCGGCCAGGCCGCGCAGCAGATTCATCGCCAGATGGGTGTGCGCGTTGATGAGGCCCGGCATCAGCACGTGCCCGGGGAGGCTGAGCTGCGCCGCGCCCGGATAGCGGCGGATAGCATCTGCAAGCGGCAGGATGGCGGCAATTTTCCGGTTGCGGATCACAACCGCGTGGCCGTGCAGGACGCGGTTGTGACGGTCGATGGTCACCACATGACCGGCGCTGACAATCAGCGTCGGGATTTCGCTTGATGGCATGTGGCAGGGGCTCCCGGCGGCGGACTTTTCGGGCGGCCGGCAGTATAGCGGAGGGCTTCGCCAACTGCTTGTGGCCGTGCCGGTTCCCGGCGCCTGCCGTGGCGTTTTCCCTGGCACGCAGCAGATAGGGCAAAGGGGGTTCCTGTGCTAGACTTTCGGGCTTTTCCGGCAGGGTGGAAACGTAAGGGGAAGTGCCCCGGAAACGCCTGCCACCGGATGTCCCGCCCGGGCCATTCGCCGACCGACAAGAAAGCAGGACCATGGCAGACCTCGCTCGCGAAATTACTCCGGTCAACATCGAAGATGAGCTCAAGCAGTCGTACCTCGATTACGCGATGAGTGTGATCGTCGGCCGCGCGTTGCCGGATGTGCGCGACGGTTTGAAGCCCGTGCATCGGCGCGTGCTGTTCGCGATGCACGAACTGGGCAACGAGTGGAACAAACCGTACAAGAAGTCGGCCCGGGTGGTCGGCGACGTTATCGGTAAATATCACCCCCACGGTGATTCGGCGGTGTACGACACCATCGTGCGCATGGCGCAGTCGTTTTCGTTGCGCTACATGCTGGTTGATGGCCAGGGCAACTTCGGTTCGGTCGACGGCGACTCCGCCGCCGCGATGCGTTACACCGAAGTACGGATGTCGCGGATCGCGCACGACCTGCTCGCCGACCTGGAAAAGGAAACAGTCGACTGGGTACCGAACTACGACGGCTCCGAGCAGATTCCCGCAGTATTGCCGACCAGAATCCCGAACCTGCTGGTCAACGGCTCCGCCGGTATCGCCGTCGGCATGGCGACGAACATTCCGCCGCACAACCTCACGGAAGTGATCAACGGCTGCCTTGCCTTTATCGATGACGAATCGATCACCATTGATGGCCTGATAGAACACATCAAGGGCCCGGATTTTCCGACTGCCGCCATCATCAACGGTCGCGCCGGTATCGTCGAAGCCTATCGTACCGGTCGTGGCCGCGTGCACATACGCGCGCGCGCCACCATCGAGCCGATGGAAAAGGGTGGTCGCGAGGCGATCATCATTACCGAGATTCCCTACCAGCTGAACAAGGCGCGCCTGATCGAAAAAATCGCCGAGCTGGTGAAGGAGAAGAAGGTTGAAGGCATCTCCGAACTGCGCGACGAATCCGACAAGGACGGCATGCGCATCGTCATCGAGTTGCGCAAGGACGCCATGGGCGAGGTGGTGCTGAACAACCTCTATGCGCAGACGCAGTTGCAGAGCGTGTTCGGCATCAACATGGTCGCGCTGGTCGATGGTCAGCCGCGCATCCTTAACCTCAAGGATTTCATCGGGGCGTTCATTCGCCATCGTCGTGAAGTGGTCACGCGCCGGACGGTGTTTGAATTGCGCAAGGCGCGCGAGCGTGGCCATATCCTCGAAGGCCTTGCCGTGGCACTGGCCAACATCGACCCGATCATCGTCTTGATCAAGGCTTCGCCGACGGCGGTGGAGGCGCGCGAGTCGCTGGTGGCGCAGGGATGGGTGCCGGGCGTTGTCAACGAGATGCTGGTGCGTGCCGGTGACGAGAACGCCTGCCGCCCGGAAGGGCTGCCGCCACAACTTGGCCTGCGCAACGGCAAGTACTGGCTGAGCGCCGAACAGGCTCAGGCCATTCTTGATCTGCGTTTGCAGAAACTTACCGGGCTCGAGCATGAAAAACTGATCGCCGAATATGGCGATCTGCTGACCAAAATCCGCGAGCTGGCGCTCATTCTGGCCGACCCGGAACGCCTGATGCAGGTAATTCGTGAGGAATTGATCGCCGTTCGTGAGCAGTTTGGTGACGCGCGCCGCACTGAGATCATGGCCAGCCGCGAAGATTTCTCCACCGAGGATCTGATCGCCAACGAAGCCGTGGTACTCACCATTTCGCACACCGGTTATGCCAAGACGCAGCCGCTGTCCGATTACCGCGCGCAGAAGCGCGGTGGTCGTGGCAAGAGCGCAACGGCGGTCAAAGACGAGGATTACATCCAGCACATGCTGGTCGCCAACATGCACGACACGGTGCTGTGCTTCACCTCGAATGGCCGCGTCTATTGGCTCAAGGTGTATGAATTGCCGCAGGGTGGCCGCGGTTCGCGTGGCAAGCCGCTGGTCAATTTGTTGTCGCTGGCTGACAACGAAAAAGTTACCGCGATCCTGCCACTGCAGGGTTTTGACTCCGGTAAATATGTGTTCATGGCGACTGGCGACGGTACGGTCAAGAAAGTTGAGCTTGAAGCGTTCTCGCGTCCGCGCACGGCCGGCATCATCGCCATCGATCTCGCTGGCGACGACAAACTGGTCGGCGTTTCGCTCACCAGCGGCGACAACGACATCATGCTGTTTTCCAACGAAGGGCAGGCCATCCGCTTCCATGAGTCGGATGTGCGCGCCATGGGCCGCAACGCCACTGGCGTGCGTGGTATTCGTCTGCCGGATGGCATTCGCGTGGTGTCGCTGATCGTTGCCGACACTACCGCGCAGGTGCTCACCGCCTGCGCCAACGGTTTTGGCAAGCGCACGCCGGTAGACGAGTTCCGCCTGCAGGGGCGTGGCGGTGGCGGCACCATCGCCATCCAGACCTCGGATCGCAATGGCGAATTGGTCGCGGCGGTGCAGGTGCACGATGCAGATCAACTGATGCTGATCTCCGATCAAGGCACATTGGTGCGTACGCGCGTTGACGAAGTGCGCGAGACTGGTCGCAACGCCCAGGGCGTCACTCTGATCAAGCTGGATGCTGGCGAGAAGCTGGTCGGTATTGTTCGTGTTGAAGACATCGGCGACGACGATATCGCCAGCCTGGCTGATGTCGCGGGCGTCGCCGACGCTATGGATCCTGACACCCCTGATACCCCTGACACGGCAGCGGAGTAACGATGTCCCGGGCCTGGAATTTCTGCGCGGGTCCCGCCGCGCTACCGCAGGAAGTACTTGAGCAGGCACAGGCCGAGCTCCTCGATTGGCATGGCAAGGGTCTGTCGGTGATGGAGATGAGCCATCGCGGTGCCGACTTCGTGTCGATTGCGCAGCAGGCCGAGCAGGATCTGCGTGACCTGCTTGCCATTGGGTCGAACTACAAGGTGCTGTTCCTGCAGGGCGGGGCCACCATGCAGTTTGCGATGATCCCGATGAACCTGCTGCGTGGAAAGAAGAAGGCCGATTATCTCAACACCGGAATGTGGTCGACCAAGGCGATCTACGAAGCGTGCAAGTATTGCGCGGTCAATGTCGTGGCAACGGCCGAAGACGTCAATTTCACGACGGTGCCGGCGTTCGGGAGCTGGCAATTGTCGCCGGATGCAGCATATCTGCACCTCACGCCGAACGAGACCATTCACGGCGTGGAGTTCGATTTCGTACCGAGCGTCGATGTGCCGGTGGTGGGTGACCTGTCATCCACCCTGTTGTCGCGCCCGATCGACGTGTCGAAGTACGGCCTGATCTATGCCGGCGCGCAGAAAAATATCGGCCCGGCCGGTATTGTCGTGGTGATCGTGCGCGATGACCTCATCGGCGAAGTATTGCCAGGTACGCCGACGATGCTCGACTACAAGGTGCAGGCCGACAACGGCTCAATGTACAACACACCGCCGACCTATGCGTGGTACCTCGCGGGACTTGTCTTTCAGTGGCTGAAACGGCAGGGCGGGGTTGCCGCGCTGGGCGAGATCAATCGTCGCAAGGCATCGCACTTGTACCACTACATCGACGGCAGCGGTTTCTACACCAATCCGGTCGATCCGAAGTTCCGTTCCTGGATGAACGTACCGTTCGCTCTGGAAAATAGCAGCCTTGAAAAGCCGTTTCTCGAAGAAGCTGCTGCTGCAGGTTTGCTGAATCTCGCCGGCCATCGCTCTGTCGGAGGCATGCGCGCGAGCATCTATAACGCGGTTCCGGAGGAGGCGGTCGAGGTACTGATCGCTTTCATGAAGGATTTTGCGAAACGTCACGGCTGACAGGAACAGGCCATGAGTGCCGACGACGAACTGAAAAAATTGCGCGAACAAATCGACAGTATTGATGATCGCGTGCGGGCGTTGATCGTTGAGCGGGCGCAGTGTGCGCATCGCGTAGCGGATGTAAAGCGTATCGCCGATGGCGATGCCACAGTGTTCTATCGCCCGGAACGTGAAGCGCAAGTGCTGCGGCGGATGCTGGCAGCAGACAATGCGCCGCTGTCCGGTGAGGCGGTGGCGCGGGTATTCCGGGAAATCATGTCCGCGTGCCTTGCACTTGAACAGTTGCTCCAGGTTGCCTATCTGGGTCCGGAGGGCACTTTTACCCAACAGGCCGCACTCAAACATTTCGGCCATGGTGTGCAGACCCTGTCACTGGCTGCCATCGACGACGTGTTTCGCGAGGTCGAAGCTGGCGCTGTGAATTATGGTGTCGTGCCGGTGGAAAACTCCACCGAGGGCATGATCACCCACACGCTGGACAGCTTTATGCGCTTTGGTTTGCGCATTTGCGGCGAAGTTGAATTGCGCATTCATCATCACTTGCTGCTCGGCGAAAACAACAAGCGCGAGAACATCACGCGGGTCTATTCGCACCAGCAATCCTTGGCCCAGTGCCGGCAGTGGCTGGATACGCACTTGCCGAATGTCGAACGAGTTGCGGTGTCGTCCAATGCCGAGGCGGCTCGACGCATTCGCGGCGAGTGGCACTCGGCGGCGATTGCCGGTGAAACAGCGGCCGAGCTGTATGGGTTGGTCAGGATTGCCGAGAGCATCGAGGATAATCCAAACAATACCACGCGATTCCTTGTTATTGGCCGCGATGCGGTGGGCCGCAGTGGCGATGACAAGACATCAATTCTGGTCTCCACGCGCGACAAGCCGGGTGCACTTTTCAAGTTGCTTGAACCGTTTTATCAAGCAGGAATTTCGCTCACTCGCATCGAAACCCGGCCATCGAAACTCTCATCGACAGACGTCAACTGGAGTTATGTATTCTTTATCGATTTTGAGGGGCACCAGAGCGACACAAAAGTGCAGCAGGCGCTCAAGGCGCTGGCCGACGAGGCACTCGAGGTGCGCATCCTGGGTTCCTATCCGAAAGCGGTTCTCTGATCATGAGTTGCGATTTTCGTGCGTTTGCCGTGCCGGGCGTGCAGGGGCTCTCGCCTTATGTGCCCGGCAAGCCGATCACCGAACTGGAGCGGGAACTCGGCATCAGCAATATCCTCAAGCTGGCGAGCAACGAGAACCCGCTCGGCCCGAGCGGGCGGGCGCTTGCGGCGGTCGAAAGGTCTGCACGTGAACTCACACTCTACCCGGATGGCAGCGGGTTTTCTCTGAAGGCGAAAATTGCTGCGAAGTTCCACCTCGATCCGGCTCAACTGACTCTCGGCAATGGCTCGAACGACCTGCTGGACATGATTGCCCGTGTGTTTCTGGCGCCAGGACGCCGGTCGGTTTTTTCCCAATACGCTTTTGCGATCTACCCGATTGCCACCCAGGCAGTCGGTGCCGAAGCGGTCGCCGTGCCGGCCAGTCTTTTTGGCCACGATCTTGATGCGATGGCGCGTGCTGCGCAGGGCGCCGCCGTGGTCTGGCTGGCCAACCCGAACAATCCAACCGGCACCTGGTTTGATCGCACTGCATTCGAGCGCTTCATGGCACAGGTGCCGGAATCGGTCATCGTCGTGCTCGATGAAGCCTATAGCGAATACGTTGACAATCCTGCTTATCCGAACGGATTCGATTATCTGGCGAAATTTGCCAATCTGGTTGTCTGTCGCACCTTTTCCAAGGCGTGGGGCCTCGCGGCGTTGCGGGTCGGTTTTAGCGTCAGTTCGCCAGCCATTGCCGATCTGCTCAATCGCGTCCGCCAGGCGTTCAATGTGTCGTCGCTGGCACTGGCGGCTGCTGAGGCAGTGCTCGACGACGACGAATACGTTGCCCGTTCAGTACGCGTGAATCGGGAAGGCCTGCGCCAGGTTGGCGATGGCCTGCGGGCGCTTGGCCTTGCGGTAATTCCCTCGATCGGCAATTTCATTACCTATGATTGCGGTCGCCCGGCGATGCCGCTGTTTCAGGCTTTGCTGCGCGAGGGCGTCATTGTGCGACCGGTGGGCAACTATGGAATGCCCAACCATTTGCGCGTAAGCATCGGTACCGATGCCGGTAATGCCCGCTTTCTGGCGGCGCTGCGCAAGGTGTTGCCATGACGACGGAAAAATTCCGGCGGGTTGCGTTTCTCGGGTTTGGATTGATTGGTGGTTCATTGGCCGCGGCGATGAAAAAGCGCGCTCTGGTAGACACCGTGGTGGCGAGCGCACGCTCAGACAGAACACTTGCCGCCGGCAAGGCTCTTGGGCTGCTGGATGACGGGTTTGCGGATCCGTGCGATGCGGTGCGCGGCGCTGATCTCATCGTGCTGGCGATGCCCGTCGGCGCGACCGAGGCTGTGTTGCGTGCGGTGCGCGATGTGTTGTCGCCCACGGCGATCATCACCGATGTCGGCAGCGTCAAGGGTGCGGTCATCACCGCTGCACGCGCGGCGCTTGGTACGCTGCCACCGGGATTTGTACCGGGCCATCCCATTGCCGGCGGCGAGCAGAGCGGAGTGGCTGCAGCCAATGCCGATCTTTATCTCAATCACAAGGTCATTCTGACGCCGTTGGACAGCACTGCGCCCGAAGCACTGCGTCGTGTGCGGGCGTTGTGGACTGCGGTCGGTGCCAACGTGCTGGTGATGGATCCCGCGCACCACGATGAAGTATTGGCGGCAACCAGTCACCTGCCGCACCTGCTTGCCTACACGCTGGTCGATTGTCTTGCGAACATGCAGGACAACCGCGAAATCTTCCGCTATGCGGCCGGTGGCTTTCGCGATTTCACCCGTATCGCATCTTCCGATCCGGTGATGTGGCGGGATATTTTCCTCACCAATCGCGCTGCTGCGCTCAAGGTGCTGGCGCGTTTTGCCGTCGACCTTGACGCCATGCGCCATGCCATCGACGTCGGCGATGGCGAGGCGATGCTGGGTGTTTTTACCCGCGCCAAGGCCGCGCGCGATCATTTCACTGCCATCAACCTGCAAACCGCTTACGTGACCGCGCATCAACTGGCGATTACTGAGCCCGAATTGCCGGACCGGAAATCGATCATGACCCACAGCGATATCAAGTACCGTGTGCAACCCGGCGGTACGGTTACCGGCCGGGTGCGAGTTCCCGGCGACAAGTCGATCTCGCACCGTTCAATCATGCTCGGCTCGCTCGCTGAGGGTGTGACCGAAGTCGAGGGTTTTCTGGAGGGCGAGGACGCGCTCGCTACACTGCAGGCGTTTCGCGATCTCGGCGTCGTGATTGAAGGCCCGAATGCCGGCTGCGTGCGGATACATGGTGTAGGGCTGCACGGGCTGAAGCCGGCGTCCGGCGCGCTGTACATGGGCAACTCCGGCACCTCGATGCGGCTGCTGAGCGGCATTCTTTGCGCGCAGTCGTTCGCCAGTGAACTCACAGGTGATGCGTCGCTGGGCAAACGCCCGATGGAGCGCGTTGCGAAGCCGCTACGGTTGATGGGTGCGCACATGGTCACGACCGGCGAGAAGGGCACGCCGCCGGTACGCATCAAGGGTGGCCACAGATTACAGGGCATCCACTACGACTTGCCGGTGGCCAGTGCACAGGTGAAATCCGCAATTCTGCTTGCCGGTCTGTGGGCTGAGGGCGAAACATCCGTCACCGAGCCTGCGCCGACGCGCGATCACAGTGAGCGGATGCTGCGCGGCTTCGGCTATGACGTGCAGACGCGCGGCAATCGCATCAGCCTGCACGGTGGCGGCAGGTTGCAGGCCTGCCGCATCGACGTGCCGGCCGACATTTCCTCCGCCGCTTTCTTCATGGTGGCGGCGTCGATCGCGCCGGGTTCCGATATCGTGCTGGAGCATGTCGGCGTCAACCCGACGCGCACCGGCGTGATCGATATCCTCAGGCTTATGGGCGGCAACATCGTGTTGATGAACCAACGCGAAGTCGGTGGTGAGCCGGTCGCCGACATCCGCATCCGGCACGCCAGGCTCAAGGGCATCGTAATTCCTGCGCATCTGGTGCCGCTGGCCATCGATGAATTTCCGGTGCTGTTCATTGCCGCCGCCTGTGCTGAAGGGCGCACGGTGCTGACGGGTGCCGAAGAGCTGCGCGTGAAGGAAAGCGATCGCATTGCGGTGATGGCGGCTGGCCTGAACGTGCTCGGTGTGCAGGCCGAGCCGACCCCGGACGGCATCGTCATCGAGGGCGGGCTCATGGGCGGCGGCGAGATCGTCAGTCATGGCGACCATCGCATCGCCATGGCATTCACGGTTGCCGGTCTGCGGGCACAGGATGAAATCCTGATTCACGACTGCGCCAACGTTGCCACCAGCTTTCCGGATTTCGACCGCCTGGCGGCGCGTACCGGCATGCGTATTGCCGTCGAGGCCAGCTGATGACGGCCGCTCCTGTTCCGGTCATTGCCATCGACGGGCCGAGTGGTTCGGGCAAGGGCAGCATCGCCCTGATGGTTGCCCGGGTACTGGGCTATCACATACTCGACAGCGGGGCCCTGTACCGGTTGCTGGCATTGGCCGCCATCGAACGCAATATCGCTGCGGACGACGAGCCGGCCCTGGCGCGGGCGGCTGCCGATCTGCCGGTGAGTTTTGAGGAGGGAGCGCCCGGCGAGCCGGCCCGCGTGCTGCTGGCCGGCCAGGATGTGGGTGAGCGCATCCGGCAAGAGGATGTTGGCCAGTTGGCCTCGCGCATCGCCGGGTTTCCGCAAGTCCGCCAGGCGCTGCTTGCGCGCCAGCGGGCCTTTGCTCATGCGCCGGGTCTGGTGGCCGACGGTCGCGACATGGGGACCGTCGTTTTTCCGGCTGCGCCGCTCAAGATTTTCCTCGATGCCGAGGTGGAAGAGCGTGCCCGTCGGAGGGAAAAACAGTTGCGGGGGCAAGGGGTTAGTGCTAGTTTTGCCCGCCTCGTGGAAGAGCTGCGGGTTCGTGATGAACGCGATCGCAACCGCCCGGTAGCGCCTTTGAAGCCTGCTGCGGATGCCGTGATCATTGACAGTACCCGGCTCAATCGCGAGGAAGTCTTTCAGCAAGTGATGGCATTCGTACGTACACGCGGCCTCGCGTGAACGCACCGACCGCAACAGATTCTCGCTGAAGGGGCCAGCCTGCGCTCAGGCCAGGAGCGCGCAGGTTACCGGCATTCATTCAACTGACCCGTGCTGTCTGGCTGGCACGGTAAACGCATGGTGTATCCAATAATGGAAAGTTTTGCCGAACTCTTTGAGAAAAGTGCCCGTGGTCTTGATGTTGACCGTGGAGCTGTCGTTACCGGTATCGTTGTCTCGATCGATCATGACTGGGTCATTGTCAACGCCGGGCTGAAATCCGAAGGCGTGATTCCGAAACAGGAATTTTTCTCCGATCGCGGCGAATTCGACGTCAAGGTCGGTGACGAAGTCACCGTGGTCGTCGATGCGATAGACGACGGCATGGGTTATACCCGCCTGTCGCGCGAAAAGGCCAAGCGTGCGGAATCGTGGATCAAGCTGGAAAAGCTGTTCACTGAGAACACCACCGTGCGCGGCATCATCAACGGCAAGGTCAAGGGCGGTTTTACCGTCGATATCGAGACGATCCGTGCGTTCTTGCCCGGTTCGCTGGTTGATGTTCGCCCGGTGCGCGATACCACGCACCTCGAAGGCAAGGAGCTCGAGTTCAAGGTCATCAAGCTGGATGCCAAGCGCAACAACGTCGTGGTTTCCCGCCGTGCGGTGATGGAAGCCGAGAACAGCGCCGAGCGTCAGGAGTTGCTGTCCGCGCTGCAGGAAGGCATGGAAGTCAAAGGCATCGTCAAGAATCTCACCGACTACGGCGCGTTCGTTGATCTCGGCGGTATCGATGGTCTGCTGCACATCACCGACATGTCATGGAAGCGCATCAAGCATCCGAGCGAGATTGTTGAGGTCGGCCAGGAAATCCAGGTCAAGGTCCTCAAGTTTGATCGCGAGAAGAACCGCGTGTCGCTGGGTCTCAAGCAACTCGGCGAAGATCCGTGGCATGCCATTGTTGGCCGCTACCCGGTCAACACCCGGGTCAAGGCGCGCATCACCAATCTCACCGACTATGGCTGCTTTGCCGAGCTGGAGCCGGGTATCGAGGGTCTGGTCCACGTCTCCGAAATGGATTGGACCAACAAGAACATCCACCCTTCCAAGGTTGTCTCCATCGGCGACGAAGTCGAGGTGATGATTCTGGATATCGATCAGGATCGTCGGCGTATCTCGCTGGGCATCAAGCAGTGCAAGAAGAACCCGTGGGAGTCTTTCGCCGACAAGTTCAAGAAAGGCGATCGCATCAAGGGCACGGTCAAATCGATCACCGATTTCGGCATCTTCATCGGCCTGGAAGGCAGCATCGATGGCCTGGTGCACCTCTCTGACATCTCTTGGGATGAAACAGGTGAGGAGGCGGTACGCCGCTACAGCAAGGGTCAGGAAGTCGATACAACCGTCCTGTCCATTGATGCGGAACACGGCCGGATCTCCCTGGGCATCAAGCAACTGGCCCAGGACCCTTGGACGGACTATGCTGCGATCAACGAAAAAGGCAGTATAGTCAAAGGGGTAGTGAAGGAAGTTGATGCAAAGGGTGCGGTTGTGACCTTGGCAGAAAACGTAGAGGGTTACCTCAAGGCTTCCGAAATTGGCCGTGATCGTGTCGAAAACGCAGCCGATGTTCTGAAGGTTGGTGCCGAGGTTGAGGCCAAAATTATTGCCCTTGATCGCAAGAACCGTTCCATTGGCTTGTCCATCAAGTCCAAGGACGTCAGCGAAGAACGCGAAGCCCTTGATGGTCTGCGTACTGCCCAGGAACCCGCCAGCGAAGGCCCGAAGACCATTGGCGACCTGATCAAGGCACAAATGGGTACGCGCGAGTAACGTGCCAGCAAGAAGCGGGCCGGCTCGATAAGGGCCGGCTCATTGCCATCCGGTTTTGAGCGGGGGTTCGTCGTGGAGCACGACAGCAACGGATCCATGACCAAGTCGGAGCTGATTGAGCGCATTGCCGCCCGTCAGCCCCAGCTTTCCATCAAGGACGTGGAACTCGCGGTGAAGACCATTCTTGAGGACATGTCTGAGATGCTTGCCAACGGTGGACGGATCGAGATCCGTGGCTTTGGCAGTTTTTCGCTCCACTTCCGTGCGCCGCGCACCGGTCGCAACCCCAAGACCGGTGAGTCGGTCGACCTCCAGGGCAAGTACGTTCCGCACTTCAAGCCAGGCAAGGAGTTGCGCGATCGGGTAAACGAGAGCCTGCAGGAAGAGTTGCAGCGTACTGCTGTTCCGGGTACGCGTAGCGTCGTCGGTGCGTCGGACGCCTGAGTGTGTCCGTCAGGGTTCTGTCAGCCATCAGCTGAGCGGAGACAACGGTGAAGCGCATCGCTGGTCTGCTCCTTATTTGCCTCTGTGTGGTGGCCTGTGCCATTGGTCTTTACATCAGTGCGGCCAATCGTGATGTTGTCGTTTATGACTTTCTGTTCTGGCCCCAGGTAAGCCTGCGGTCCGGTCTGGTCGTCGTGCTGGCGTTTATTGTCGGTGCGCTGACCGGTTTGTGTGTTGCCGCGCTGGCCGGACTCGCGCGTCGTCGTGTTGCCCAAAATGCCTGGCCGGCGCCGCCGTTGCGCCGGGAAAGCCGATGAGCATCGGCTCTTCCATTCTCTTCTTCATCCTGCTGTTTGCCGCGGTCGGGGCCGGATGGTATCTGGGTTTTCGCCAGGGTCGTTTGCGTCGCCGCCTTGAGGAGGCGAGCAACATCCGCGCCTATTTGCAGTCGGTCGTGCGTGAAGGTGATGCGCCTGGCAACACCTCTCTGGCGGCGGTGGCGCGGGCGCTGGCATTCGATGTCGAGAACTTCGAAGCGCACCTGTCGCTGGGCGCCTTGTTTCGGCGGCGTGGTGAAGTGGGCCGGGCGACTGAAGTGCATGAGCGCTTGCGCAGCATGGAAGGTATTGCCCGCGAGCAGGCCGATCATGCTGATTTTGAGCTCGGCCGCGACTATTTCGCTGCCGGCATGCTCGATCGTGCGGAAATGCAGTTGCAGGGTCTGGTCGATCGCCAAAGCCAGTTTACCCAGCAGGCATTGCGGCAACTTGCCCGAATTTATGAGCTCGAACGCGACTGGCACAGTGCCTTGACTGTTGTTGAGCGGCTGGCCGCTGTTGAGCCTTCGATCAGCAGTTCAGCAGCGCATTACTGCTGTGAACTTGCCGAAAAGGAACTGCATGCCGGCGAGACTTCCGTTGCGCGTCGCCTGTTACGCCGCGCGCTTGATTTCGATGCGGCCTGTGTACGTGCAAGGCTGGATCTGATCGAGCTCGACATCCTGGCGGGAAGCGTCGATGCCGCGATTGGTGAGTTGCGCGATGTACTGCAGGGTAATCCGGGTATCGCACCGCTCGCGCGCGATGTGTTGGCGCGGTGGTTGGCGCGCCTGCCGGTACCCAACGGGCAACTGTCGCCGTCCCCGGAGGCGCTGATGGCGGCAGCCATGCCCGAAAGCGAGCCGCCGGCCGTTGCCGGCCAGTATGGTTGCGTGCAATGCGGCTTCCATTCGCGCAGCGTTGTGTGGATGTGCCCCGGGTGCCACGGTTGGGGCACGCTCAGGCCGGCCCAACGTCCGCATGAACCGGTACGTAATGCATGACCACACCGGGCGACGCTCGCCGCGTGATTGTGGCGCTGGATCACGCCGAGGCGCGTGATGCGCTGGCACTCGCCCGGCAACTGGATCCTGCACAGTGCCGCGTCAAGGTGGGTAAAGAATTGTTCACGGCCGCCGGCCCGGCTGTTGTCGAGTCATTGCACCAGATTGGTTTTGAGGTGTTCCTTGATCTGAAGTTTCACGATATTCCGAACACTGTTGCTGGCGCCTGCCGTGCTGCGGCTGCGCTGGGTGTCTGGATGCTCAACGTGCATGCAAGTGGGGGGCGCCGCATGATGATTGCCGCGCGCGAAGCGGTGGATGCCGCCGCCGGCCGCCGGCCGTTATTGATCGCGGTGACGGTGCTGACCAGCATGGATGCAGCAGATTTGGCCGACATCGGTATTGCGGTTGCGCTAAAGACCCAGGTGAGCCATCTGGCGTTGCTTGCAGAAGAATGTGCCCTTGATGGTGTGGTATGCAGTGCGCAGGAAGCCACCTTGCTGGCAGCCGAGCGCAAAAGCGGCTTTTTGCGCATCACGCCCGGCATCCGGCCGGCCGGCAGCGCCGCTGGCGACCAGCGTCGCATCGTCACGCCCGCTGATGCAATACACGCCGGTTCCTCCTATCTGGTGATTGGACGACCGATCACCGGCGCGGTTGAGCCTGCTCGGGTACTCGCATCAATCAATGCCGAGATCGCGGCGGCGCTCGCGCCCTGACTACCTGGCCACCTCGCCCATGACCGCACCCATCCGTTATTCGATTCAACCGCTTGACCCGGCGGCGCATCTGTTTCGCGTCACATGTTCAGTGAGCGCCCCTGATCCTGCCGGGCAATGCTTCCGGTTGCCGAGCTGGATTCCCGGCAGCTACATGATTCGCGAGTTTGCGAAACACATCGTTGAGTTGTGGGCGGAAGCCGAGGGACGGATCGTCGCCTGCGAGAAAATCGACAAGACAACGTGGCGCTGCGAGCCGGTTGTTGGTGAGTTGACGATCAGTTGTGACGTGTACGCCTGGGATTTCTCGGTACGCGCCGCGCATCTGGACAATACGCACGGTTATTTCAACGGTACGTCGGTCTTTTTGGCCGTTGTGGGCCAGGAATCGGCGCCGTGCCGTGTCACCATCATGCCGCCTGCGGCTGATGGTTTCGGTGTGCCAGGCGCATACGATGCCTGGCGCGTGGCGACCACGCTGCGCGCCGCACCAGGCACTGCCTTGTGGGCTTTTGGCGATTATCTGGCTACCGATTACGACGAACTGGTCGATCACCCGGTCGAGATGGGCACGTTCGTGCAGGCGCGTTTCGTTGCCTGCGGCGTACCTCACGATATCGCGATCACCGGCATTCATCGCACCGATATGCCCCGCCTGTGTCGGGATCTGCAGGCAATCTGCGAGACACAGATACGGCTGTTTGGCGAGCCGGCGCCTATGGATCGCTATCTGTTCCTCATCACTGTCGTCGGCGAGGGTTATGGCGGTCTTGAGCACCGCGCATCGACATCGCTGCTGGCGGCGCGTGACGATTTGCCGCTGGTTACCGACGAGCCCGGCAGCGTGAAAGACTCTTACCGCACTTTTCTCGGTCTGTGCAGCCATGAGTATTTCCATACCTGGAATGTGAAGCGCATAAAGCCGGCAGCATTCATGCCTTACGACCTGTCGCGCGAGAGTTACACACGTCAGTTGTGGGCGTTCGAAGGCTTTACATCCTATTACGACGATCTGCTTTTGGTGCGCGCTGGCATGATCACGCCGGAAAGTTATCTTGAGTTGCTCGGGCAGGGCATCACCCGCGTTTTGCGTACGCCCGGACGGCACAAGCAGAGTGTGGCGGAGTCGAGTTTCGATGCATGGACAAAATTTTATCGACAGGACGAAAACTCGCCGAATGCGATCGTCAGCTACTACGCAAAGGGGGCGTTGATCGGGTTGGCGCTGGATCTCGAAATTCGTCGGCGGACGAATGCTGCGTGTTCGCTCGATGATGTGATGCGCTTGCTGTGGAAGCGTCATGGCCTGCCGGGTAAGGGAGTTGGGGAGGACGACATTCAGGCGATTGCCGAAGAGGTATGTGGCGCGAGCTTGGCAGAGTTTTTCGCGCAGGCGGTTTATGGCATGGAGGACTTGCCGCTCGCTGATGCGCTACGCGATATCGGTGTTGAACTCGCACTGCGCACGGCCGAGGGCCAGGCCGACAACGGCGGCAAGCCCGGACGCGGTGATCGTGAGCGCGCGTCGTTGGGCGTGCGAACGATGGCCGATGCGCTCGGTGCCCGTCTGCAGCACTGTTTCGACGGTGGCCCGGCCATGGCGGCAGGTTTGTCAGCGGGCGATGTCATGGTTGCCATGGACGGGCTGCGGGTCACCCAGACGAATGTCGAGAAGCTGTTGGCGGGATACCGGCCCGGAGATACCGTGCGTGTGCATGCGTTCCGCCGCGACGAGTTGCGGGAGTTCCCGGTTGTGATCGGCAGTGCGCCGCGCGATACCTGTTTCCTCAAGTTTCATGATGGCGAGCTCTCGGCGCGTGCACTGGGCTGGCTGCGCAACGCTGCGGGTGGTTGAGCATGTCGCAATGGGAAATCAGCGAGCACGAAATTGCCGAGTCCAGCTCAAGCCCGTTGCAGAAATTGCTGAAGCTGCTTCGCTATGTGCAGTCGAGTGGGCTGCTGATGCGGTCACTTTATGACAGCCGACATAAAATCATCGTGTTCTACCTGTTCGTGATCGTATTGGTGACAGTTTTCGGCTCGATTATCTATGTCATTGAGGGCCCTGAAATCGGCTTCACCAGCATTCCGACCAGCATCTATTGGGCGATCGTCACGGTGACGACCACCGGTTATGGCGACATCACACCGAAAACGGCGCCAGGCCAGATGATTGCCAGCCTTGTTATGGTTACCGGTTACGCGATTATCGCGGTGCCGACGGGCATATTTACCGCCGAGCTGGCCAGCAATCTGCGGCGGCGCATTGACGCGCGCAAGTGCGGCGCCTGTGGTGAATTCGGGCACGAGCTCGACGCGCGCTTCTGCCACCATTGCGGTGCGCGGTTGCCGACGTGAAAAGTCTCTTTATTTCCCATGGTGCCCCCAATCTCATACTCACGGAAACGCCGGCCGCACGGTTTCTCGACAGCGAGTTGAGGTTGCCTGCGGCTGCCGCCTATGTAGTGGTCTCGGCGCATTGGTGTAGTCGAGGCGCTGCCCGTGTTGCTGCTGTTGCACAACCGGAAACGATTCACGACTTTGGTGGTTTTGAGGATGAACTCTACAGGTTGCGTTATCCGGCCGCAGGCGATGTAGTTCGTGCCGCAAGCATTGTGGCGTCACTGGCCGCGCAGGGTATTGCCGCAGTGTGCGATGACACGCGGGGTTTTGATCACGGCGTGTGGGTGCCTTTGCTGCTTGCGCGTCCGCAGGCCGATATCCCGGTGATTCCGGTGTCATTACCGTATCCGGTGAGTGCGGCGCAGGCGATGGCGTTTGGCGCCGCCCTGCGCGCTGCGGCTGGCGATGATCTGTTGATCATTGGTTCCGGTGCAATCACGCACCGTCTTGCCGGGTTCGGCAGATACGCGCCGAACGATCCGCCGGCACCACAGGCGGCGATGTTTCGGGATTGGATGGCACTGCAACTGGCAGCGGGAAATCACGAGGCGCTCGCCGCATATCGTACGCAGGCGCCGCACGCGGCATGGAATCATCCCACCGACGACCATCTGCTGCCGCTGTTTGTTGCGCTGGGTGCCGGTGGTTTTCCGGCTTGCTGCCTGCACAGCAGTTGGGAGTGGGGCATCCTGGCAATGGATGTTTGGGAATTTGGTGAGTGATCGCGCCGTGCGAGTAAAATTTCTCAGCGATTGAAGGCAACGCCGATGCCGATGCGCGTCGTTTCGTGGTTGTAGTCGGCGAGGCTCTCGCCATAGCCGCTGAAGAGGCTGAATACCCAGAAGTAGGCGCCTTCGTTTGCCGGCAGGGTCAGGCGCAACTCGCCGGCGCCCTTGCCCGCTGCGAGGTTGCCGCGTGCCATTGCATGAACCATCAAGTGATTGTCGAACTCGCGCTGGTAGTGCGCTTCCATCCAGCCGTAGAAACGATGGATGTCGGGATTATCGTCGCCACCTTGATCAGTCGCGTCGTTCTTTTGATTTTCCGGGAAGCGGTACCATGCCTTCAGGTACCAAAGGCTGTTGCCATCTGTAGATGAGCGAAACGGTGCAAAATAGCCACGATTCCAGCTCCGTGATTCCGGCCAGATGCGGCCGTTTGATTCGTGCTCGATGCCGGCGTCGAACCCCCAGCGGTCGAGATGCCAGCGCCGGAACATGTCGTCGCCGGGTAACCAGCGGTAGAACACTTCCGGGTTGTAGTTGGTCTCGCGGAACGGTGCCGAAATTTTGTGGTTGTAGGCTTGCCAGAATGATTTTTGCGTGTAGGCAAAGTAGAGGTTGTTCACCGGCAATCGCTGCTTGACGCTCAGCTGAAAGATGGCTTCTGTCGCCGCACCGTTCCACTGCCGGTCCCAGGTCGCCGGCAGGATGTAGTTGTTTTTGTGCAGGGACAGGCCTTTGCCGCGCTGGATGGCAGAGAAGCCGGGAAAGGTTTCATCCTGGCCATAATCGAGGGTGGCCGCGTTGCTCATGCCGGCGGCACACAGTCCGACAAGTACAAGTGGCGCGATGATGCGGTGCATGGTGGGGTCCGTTATGACCGGAAGAGCATTATCGCCATTTTGCCGGCGATGGAAGCGCTCGAGGATGGACTTGGCCGGTGAAACCCGACATTATGGCGGCCCACCGTGCTGAGCGGTAATACCAATTAACTCAGTCAGTTAACGTCAACAAGGAGAAGTATTGTGACCGATATCAAAAAGCCGGCGGCGCTGCCCAAGATCAAATGGGACGACACCAATATGCGCAGCACTTACGCCAATGTTTGCAATGTGGCGAGCACGCGCGAGGAAGTCACCCTGCTGTTCGGTACCAACCAGGCATGGCACACTGGCCAGAAAGAAATGACGATCCAGCTTTCCGATCGCGTTGTACTCAACCCGTACGCAGCCAAGCGTCTGCATCTGCTGCTGCAGAACGTTATCGGCGCCTACGAAAAGCGTTTCGGTGAACTGAAGGTTGAAGCCGGCCAGCAGCACCCGGAACCGGTCACCAAGCAGTAAAAATATGGCGGGTGCCGTGGTTCTGACGACGCCCGCATTTTCCCTGCATTCCGTTCGGAATGAACTGCGAACACTCCTGTTGACGTCCAGACAAGACTGGCGGTTTGTTATCGCCGCACGGCTCGCGAACCTCTCGCCTTGCACGCTTCTTCCTTGCCCAGAATCAGCCGGGCGCGAATCTGTACGCTGTTGGTCGATCGGAAAAATCCGCCGGCTCAGACCGCCGGCGCCGCGCCGGTGAGGCCGGTGGACTGCTTCGCGGCCTGCTGCATCTTGACGATGCAGGCGCGCAGGTCTTTCGCCATTTGCGCGCCGGTCTGGTAACGCTTGTCGCGATCCTTTTCCAGCGCGCGCTTGATGACGATCGAAACCCAGGGACAGGTTTTCTTCAGGTCCGGGCGCATGTCCAGCGGATTGGGATAGGGCTCGGTGGCGATCTTGTACATGATCTGCGTCGCTGTCTCGCCGTCGAACGGCAATTCCAGCGTCACCAGTTGATAGAGCACGCCGCCCAGCGAGAACAGGTCGCTGCGACCATCGAGATCCTTGCGGCCGGTGACCTGCTCCGGCGACATGAAACTCGGCGTGCCGACCACCATGCCGGTCTTGGTTTTGCCGGAATTGCTGACGCGGGCGATGCCGAAGTCGGCGATCTTTACTGCGTTGGTGTCCGGGTCGTACATGATGTTGGCCGGCTTGATGTCGCGGTGTATAACTTTCTGCGAGTGCGCGTAGTCGAGACCGTCGGCGGCGAGTGCGACGATGTTGAGGATCTTCTCGATGGGCAGCAGATTGTCTGGCTTGGTGTAGCGCACCAGATCGTGGCCGGTGAGCAATTCCATGGCGATGTAGGCAAGGTCGTGTTCCTCGCCGGTGTCGTAGATGGTGACCAAATTTGGGTGATTCAGGCGGCCGGCTGCTTCTGCTTCGCGGAAGAAACGCTCCTTCACCTCTGCCAGTTCAGACTCGTCGAACTCCTGCGCCAATGCCAGCGTCTTGATCGCCACCGTGCGGTTGATGCGCGGATCGGTGCCGAGATAAACCACGCCCATCGCGCCGCGACCGAGCTCCTTTTCGAGTTCGTAGCGGCCGAGCCGCGGTTTCTCGGCGCCGACCGCGCCGGTGATCAGCGTTTCGCCGGGGCCGCCGCTGCGCAGACCGAAGATCATCGAGTCCTGCGCGGCGCTGGCGCGCTGCATGCGCGGGCCGATGTCCTGGAAGTCCTTGTTGTGTTGCGCCATGTACTGGTAAACGGCGGCGGCCTTGCTGAACTGGCGCTTGCGTTCGAGATCCAGCGCGAGGTTGTACAGCGGGTCCATCATGTCGTCGCCCAGCGGCACGCGACGGAATTTCTCGAACGCCATGTCGAGCTGGCCGGCTTGCTGGAAGGCAAGGCCGAGCATGCGATTATTTTCGGCGGACTCGGTATCGGATTTCAGTTTGCCGGCTTCTGTCACCAGGAAGCGGCGGGTGGTGAGCGCGAGGTGGCCGGCGACCAGCATCAGCACCGGCAGCATCAGCGGAATCCACTCGCCCTTGCTGGCGAGCAAGCCGACTTCGGCGCCGAACAGCACCACCAGCAGCGTTGCCGACACCGCCGCACCCATGCCGGCGCCCAGGCGCGGCAGGCCGAACATCAGGTAGGCGGCAACCAGCAACACCGCCAGCCACTTGGCGATTGGCGCCCAGTGCGGGGTGGTGAAGAAATCCTCGTTGAGAATGCTGGCGACGTTGTGCGCGAGCACCTGCACCGGTTCCATCGCGCCCGGCAGCGGTGTGGTCAGCGTCGAGCCGAGACCGAACGCGGTTGGGCCGATCAGCACGATGCGGTCCTTGTATTTATCCAGGCCAATCTTGCCGGTGTAGACGTCGTAGAACGAGTCGACCGGGAACGCCGGGCCCTGTTCGGTATCGCGGTAGAAAAGCGTGCGCATTTTCAGCTGGTCGTCAGTGGTGATCGACAAGCGGCCCAGTTGCACGCCTTCGCCCATGTTGACGCGGATGTCCTGCACCGAAAGATTCAGACTTTTCGCCGCCACTTGCAGTGACATCGACGGGAACAGCGTGCCGAAGTATTCGAGCACCAGCGGCTCGCTGCGCACCTTGCCGTCTTCTTCCAGCAGGGTGACCAGGTGGCCGACGGCGGCGCTGCCGGTGCTGAGCGATTCGATCGGCGGCGCAATTGCCAGCGTGGCTTCCGGCAGCGGCACCTCGTTGCCGAAGTCGGCGCTGACGTCGACGTTGTCGTCCGGCACCGCGTTGCGTATCAGCCACGCGGGCACCGGCGTGTCCGGATTGCCGTTTGGTGTGCCGGGCGCCATCTGCATGCCGAGCACGACGTTGCCGGCACTGGTGATGGCGGCGGCGAGCTTGCTGTCGTTGTCGAGATCGACAGCGGCGGTGTCGAGGCGGGTGCCGAGCTCGGTGATCGGCATCTCCAGTGGCCCCTTGTTCAGTGCCGTGTCGGCGAAGCCGTTCTGCTGGTAGAAGTCGCGCAGTTCGCGGATGCGGACCAGGCCGGCGTCCTGCTGTGGCTCTGACACCAGCACGGTGAAGCCGATCGCCCTGGCGCCGGCGGCATGCAGTTTTTCGATCATCTGTGCGTGGATGGCGCGTGGCCAGGGCCAGCGGCCAAGGTTGCCGATGCTCTGGTCGTCGATGCCGATCACCGCGACCTGTTCGCCGGCGTCGCGTGCGGAAGCGCGCACACCCATGTCGTAGGTGCTGAGCTCGATGCGGCCAAAGGCGTCGCCGAAACTGAACAGTGCCACGGAGGCGACGACGATCAGACCGGTAAACCAGTCTTTGGCCCAGAACGCGTTCTTCATGACGGGGGCGCTCTTCATGAACAGTCCATCGGGCGCGACAAACGCGTCCGACCGGCCGGGATCGGCCGCAGGGATTTATAACACGGGTAACCGGCGCGCCGGGCGGTGCTGCGCGAGGCGGTATTCGAGTACGTCGAGGGCTGCTACAAGCGTCAGCACCGGCGCTCGGCGCAGGGCTATGTCAGTCGTTGAAGTAGCACAGATAGGTGGTGTCGGCCGTGAGGCGGATGCGGAAACTGCTGTTGCCCGGCACCTCGAAACTGCCGCCGGCACCGTAGCGTATCCAGGTGGTTTCGCCTTTTTGTTGCACGTCGGCAACGCCGGCGGTGATCACCATGGTTTCCGGTTTGCCGGTGTTGAACTCGTACTCGCCGGCGGCCATCACGCCGCTGGTGGCGGCACCGCGCGGGCTCTGGAAGCTGATTGATTTGACCTTGCCGTCGAAGTATTCGTTGACCTTGAGCATGGGGTGCTTTCCTGTGCGATGACCATCTGAAGTGCTGGTTGCGGGCGAGCGGTGTATGTGGCGAGGCGGATGCGTATGATCCCAGGTTCGTCGCCGTTGTCATTTTCCTGCCCGAAGGGCGCCATTGTGCCAGAACTCCACGACCGCCTCATCGCGCGCCTGACGGCCCTGCTGGGTTGCGTACCGCCACGCCGTCGGTTGGTGGTGGGTGTCAGTGGCGGGCTCGATTCGATGCTGTTGCTCGACATTGTCCGCGCCTGCGCAGCAGGGCGGCTACCGGTGCTGGCGGTGCATGTCCATCACGGCTTGAGTGCGCGTGCCGATCACTGGGCCGCGCATGTGGAGCGCAGTTGCGCTGCTGCCGGGGTGCCCTGCACGGTGTTGCATGTGCAGGTTGATCGCGCGCAGTCCAGCCGCGAAGCGGCTGCCCGCGATGCCCGCCATGGCGCCTTTGCGACGGTGTTGGCACCCGGCGACGCCCTGCTGCTCGCCCATCACGCCGATGATCAGGCCGAGACCCTGCTGCTGCGCTTGTTGCGCGGTAGCGGCCTCAGCGGTCTGGGTGCCATGCGCGCGGTGCGCCGCGTTGCGGCGATCGAGGATGCGTGGCTGTTGCGGCCGTTGCTGGATGTGCCGCGCGCCGCGCTGTTGCAGGTGGCGACGCAGCGGGCTCTGGTCTGGATTGATGATGAGTCAAATCGCGACATCGCATTCGACCGCAATTTTCTGCGCCACGAGATTCTGCCGGCGCTGCACCGGCGCTGGCCGGCGCTGATCGACACGCTGACGCGCACCGCGCGCCGCCTCGCCACGGCCGACGCCCTGCTCAACGATTATCTCGATACCGATCTGCAGCCATTACTGCGCGCCGATTCTGCCGCGCGTGCCACGCTTGATGTGGCCGCTCTGCTGGCGCATCCGCCGCTGCGCCGGCCGGCATTGTTGCGGCGCTGGCTGGTGCAGATCGGCGCGCCGGTGTTCAACGAGGCGTGGTTGGGCGAATTGCTGGCGCTTGCCACGGCACGCATCGATGCCGAGGGCGAGCTGCGGGTTGCCGGCTGGGAAGTGCACCGTCATCGCGGCTGGCTGCATGCGTTTCCGCAGTTGCCGCCGGTCGATGCGACATCCGTGCATGGCTGGCACTTGGCGGGCACGCTCGAACTGGGCGCCGGTCATGGCGCACTGCTGGCGTTGCCGGTATCGGCTGCAGAGGGTCTGGCGTTGGCCGGGATTCCGGTCGGGCAGGCCGTTACGGTGCGCTTTCGCCGTGGCGGCGAACGGCTCGCGCCGGCCGGTGGCGTCGGCAGTCGGCCGTTGAAAAAATTGCTGCAGGATATTGGCCTGCCACCCTGGCTGCGGCAGCGGGTGCCACTGGTTTACGTGGCAGACCGGCTGGTTGCGGTTGGCGATTTTGTTGTCGATGCAGACTTTGCTCCCGCGCCTGCCCGTCCGGCGAGCGTCCGTCTTGCGTGGCTGCGACCGGGAATCGCTACCGTCTGACTACACGCCTTGCGCCCGGCGCAGTTACTTCGCAAGTGCCCGCTTGACAAGGAGTTTCTGTTTGCGACGCGGCAATCGCGTTTGGCCGGGCAAGGGCATTCTGGTATCCTGCGACCCCGTCTTGTTCCAAATCCTTTTTTCCCCCTGTTGCTGCAGTCGGTGGTGACTCGATGGCGCGTTTTATTTTTGTGACGGGCGGTGTGGTGTCGTCGCTGGGCAAGGGCCTGTCGGCGGCGGCGCTGGCCAGCCTGCTCGAAGCACGCGGCCTCAAACTCACCATGATCAAAATGGATCCCTACATCAATGTGGATCCGGGGACCATGAGTCCCTATCAGCACGGCGAGGTCTACGTTACCGAAGATGGTACCGAGACCGACCTTGATCTCGGCCACTACGAGCGCTTCATCCACACCCGCCTCGGCCGGAAGAACAGCTTCACCTCCGGCCGCATCTACCTCGATGTCATCGAGCGCGAACGGCGCGGTGATTACCTCGGCGGCACGGTGCAGGTCATTCCGCACATCACCGATCGCATCAAGCAGAAAATCATCGAGGGCGCCGGCGATGCCGATATCGCCATCGTCGAGATCGGCGGCACGGTGGGCGACATCGAGTCGTTGCCGTTTCTCGAAGCGGTGCGTCAACTCAAGGTCGAACTCGGTTCGAGCCGGGCGCTGCTGATCCACCTGACGCTGGTGCCGTACATCGCCACCGCCGGCGAAACCAAGACCAAGCCAACCCAGCACTCGGTGAAGGAATTGCGTTCGCTGGGCCTGCAGCCGGATTGCCTGATTTGCCGCTCGGATCACGAGATTCCGGCCGAGTCGCTGCGCAAGATCGCGCTGTTCACCAACGTCGAGGCGCGTGCAGTCATATCCGCGCCGGACTGCAAGACCATCTACATGATTCCGCGCATTCTCTATGAGCAGGGCCTCGACGGTATTGTCGTTGAGAAGTTCGGCCTGAAGTTGCCGGAGCCGGATCTCGGCAGGTGGGACGCCGTCGTCAATGCTTACCTGAATCCACAGGGCTCGGTAACCATCGGCATGGTTGGCAAGTACGTCGATCTTGCCGACGCGTACAAGTCGCTGAACGAAGCACTGTCCCACGCCGGTATCGGCCAGCACCTGAAGGTGAAGATCGATTACATCGATGCCGAGAACCTGGAGGGCGACGACCTCTCGCCGCTGTTCGGCCTCGATGCGATCCTCGTGCCCGGCGGTTTTGGCGATCGCGGCACCGAGGGCAAGATTCGCGCAATCCGCCATGCGCGTGAAAACCGAATTCCCTATCTTGGCATTTGTCTTGGCATGCAGCTTGCTGTCGTCGAGTTCGCGCGCAACGTTGCGCATCTCGCCGGTGCGCACAGTACCGAGCTGAATCAGAACACCGCCTACCCGGTAGTCGGCCTGATCACTGAGTGGCGCACGGCCGATGGCGCAATTGAACATCGCGATGAGAAATCCGATCTCGGCGGCACCATGCGCCTTGGCGGCCAGTCCTGCCGGCTCACCCCCGGTTCGATTTCGCGCAAAGTGTACGGCACGGACGAGATCATTGAGCGGCACCGTCATCGCTACGAGGTAAACAACAATTTCATTCCGGAACTTGAAGCGGCAGGCTTGGTCGTCGCTGGCCGCTCCGTCGATGGCGCGCTGGTGGAGATGGTGGAAGTGAAGGGACATCCCTGGTTTGTTGGTTGCCAGTTTCATCCGGAGTTCACCTCGACGCCGCGCGACGGGCACCCGCTATTCACCGGCTTCATCCAGGCGGCGCGTACATATCAACGCACCCAGACGCGTCGTCAGGAGGCTGGGGAATGACGCAACAGCCCGTTTCGAAACAAAAAGTCATTCCGGTCGGCAATATCCGCATCGGCAACGACCTGCCGTTTGTGCTGTTCGGCGGCATGAACGTGCTTGAATCGCGCGACATGGCCATGCAGGTTTGCGAGCACTACGTGAAGATCACGCAGAAGCTCGGCATTCCGTACGTCTTCAAGGCTTCGTTCGACAAAGCCAACCGCTCGTCAATCACTTCGTATCGCGGTCCGGGCCTGGATGAAGGCCTGAAGATTTTTGCCGAGATCAAAAAGATCTTCGGCGTGCCGGTGCTTACCGATGTGCATGAGCCGCACCAGGCAGCGTTGGTCGCAGAAGTCTGCGATATCATCCAGTTACCAGCCTTCCTCTCGCGCCAGACCGACCTGGTTGTTGCGATGGCGAAGACAAAAGCCGTCATCAACATCAAAAAAGCACAGTTTCTGGCGCCGCAGGAAATGAAGCACATCCTGAAAAAGTGCGAAGAAGCGGGAAATGACCAGCTGATTCTTTGTGAGCGCGGATCGTCGTTCGGCTATAACAATCTTGTCGTCGACATGCTTGGCTTCGGGATCATGAAGCAGTTCGGCTATCCGGTATTTTTCGACGTAACGCACGCGCTGCAGATGCCCGGTGGGCGCGCCGATTCTGCCGGCGGCCGGCGTGCCCAGGTGACCGATCTCGCGCTGGCGGGCATGTCGCAGTCGCTCGCCGGGCTGTTCCTTGAGGCGCACCCGGATCCAGACAACGCCAAATGTGACGGCCCCTGCGCGTTGCGTCTCGACAAGCTTGAACCGTTTCTCGCACGCATCAAGGCGCTCGATGTGCTGGTGAAGTCATTCCCGGCGATTCAGACAGGCTGAGGAATTTTCCCGAAAAACGTCGGGAAGTACTAAAAGGTTTTTCGAGGAGTGATCCACCGATGGCAAAAATTGTTGATGTTCGTGCCCGTGAAGTACTTGATTCGCGCGGCAACCCTACCGTGGAAGCCGATGTGCTCCTCGACAACGGCGTCGAAGGCACGGCCTGCGCGCCATCGGGCGCTTCCACCGGCTCGCGCGAAGCGATCGAGCTGCGTGACGGGGACAAAAAGCGTTATCTCGGCAAGGGCGTACAGAAAGCAGTGATCAACGCCAACACTGAAATTCGTGAATTGTTATTGGGGCGTGATCCGCTGGAGCAGGCAAGCATTGACCAGGCGATGATCGATCTCGACGGCACCGACAACAAGGGCCGCCTCGGTGCCAACTCGATCCTCGCGGTTTCGCTCGCTGTTGCTCGTGCCGCTGCAACGGATTCGGGCAAGCCGCTGTATGAGCACATCTCGTTGCTTAATGGCGAAGACGGCCCCTATTCGATGCCGGTGCCGATGATGAACATCATCAACGGCGGCGAGCACGCCGACAACAATGTCGATATCCAGGAATTCATGGTGCAACCGGTCGGTGCGCCTACCATCGCCGAAGCAATCCGTTGCGGCGCGGAAATATTCCACGCACTCAAAGCTGTGCTGAAAGCGCAGGGCCTCAACACGGCTGTTGGCGATGAAGGCGGCTTTGCGCCGAACCTCGCTTCGAATGAGGCGGCGCTGGAAGCGATCATGGTTGCCATTGACAAGGCGGGTTACAAAGCAGGCAAGGACGTCACCCTCGCGCTCGATTGCGCCGCCAGTGAGTTTTATGAGGACGGCAAGTACAATCTGCGCGGCGAAGGCAAGATTCTCACGGCGGCCGGGTTCGTCGACTACCTCGCCAAACTCTGCGACAAATACCCGATCCTCTCGATTGAAGACGGCTTGCACGAGTCCGACTGGGCCGGCTGGAAACTGCTCACCGACAAACTTGGCAAGCGCTGCCAGTTGGTGGGCGACGATCTGTTCGTAACCAATCCGCAGATTCTCAAAAAAGGCATCGACGAGGGCGTTGCCAATGCCATCCTGATCAAGTTCAACCAGATTGGCACGCTCACCGAAACGCTGGCTGCCATCTATATGGCAAAGAAGGCAGGCTATCGCACCGTGATCTCGCATCGCTCGGGCGAAACGGCGGATTCCACCATTGCTGACCTCGCGGTCGCCACGGCTGCCGGCCAGATTAAAACCGGTTCGCTGTGCCGTTCGGATCGTGTAGAGAAGTACAATCGCCTGATCCGTATCGAGGAAAAATTCGGTCGCGCCCGCTACCATGGCCGCGCCGAATTCAAGGGTTTGATCACGTAAAACGAAAGGGGGCTGTGGCCCCCTTTCTGTTGGTGCGCCTATGGACAATACCCGCCTGATTCGCATCCTCACTCTCGCGGCACTGGCGATCACCTTGGTGCTGCAGGTCACGCTGTGGTTTGGCGAGGGCAGTCTTATGCACATCTGGCAGTTGCGCAAACAGATTGCCGTGCAACAGGAAGAAGTGGGCAAGTTGAAGGCGCGCAATGAAATTCTCGAGGCGCAGGTGCGCAGCCTGAAGGGAGGACTCGATTCCGTCGAGGGCCTGGCACGCGACGATCTCGGGATGATTCGCCAGGGCGAGACATTTTTCCTTGTTACTGATCCTGAGAGTGACAAAACGACAGGTGGTGGTGATGACGATCAGACCAGTGAGGCTACGCCATGAGCCCGCGCCTATGGGCAGTCATCCCTGCGGCCGGCAAGGGCGTGCGTATTGGCGCGCCGTTACCCAAACAATATCTTTCGATCGATGGCCGCACGATTGCCGAGCACACGCTGGTGCGCCTGCTGGCTTATGCGCGCTTTTCCCGGCTGGTGGTTGCGGTGGCGCCGGACGATCAGTTCTTCGGGCAATTGCCGCAGGCAGGGGATTCGCGGTTGCTGGTTGTGAGTGGCGGCGCCGCGCGCTGCGACTCGGTCGCCAATGCGCTGGCGGCACTGGCTGCTGATGCGCGTGACGATGATTTTGTGCTGGTGCATGACATCGCCAGGCCTTGCGTGCGGTTATCGGATATTGCGCGTCTGGTGGATGCGGTAGCTGCCGACCCGGTTGGCGGTATCCTCGCCCGGCGCGCCAGCGATACCGTCAAGCGCTCCGGTGCGGATGATCGCATCGCACAGACTCTCGACCGCGATACCGTTTGGCTCGCCGCAACCCCCCAAATGATCCGCTACGGCCTGTTGCGTGCTGCGCTGGCACAGGCGGCGCGCGATGGTGTCGTCGTTACCGATGAGGCGCAGGCGGTTGAGCGGCTGGGCCATCAGCCGCAATTGCTCGAGTGCGCGCGCGACAATATCAAGATCACTCGGCCGGAAGACCTCGCGCTCGCCGCATTTTGGCTGCGCCGGCAACAGGAGGAGGCGAGTCCATGAGCGATATCCGTGTCGGTCAGGGCTACGATATCCATCGCTTCACTGCCGGCGCGCAGGTGACGTTGTGCGGCGTGAAAATTCCGCACGACAAAGGCATCCTCGCGCACTCCGACGGCGATGTTCCGTTACACGCGCTCTGCGATGCGCTGCTCGGTGCGGCAGCGCTTGGCGACATCGGACATCATTTCCCCGACAGCGACGCGCGCTGGCAGGGCGCCGATAGTCGCGCCTTGTTGCGCCATGTCGTCGCGCTGCTGGCTGAGCGCGGCTTCCGCGTCGGTAATGTCGACATCACCATCGTCGCGCAGGCACCGAAGGTCGCCCCGCATGTGGTAACCATGTGCGCCCATCTCGCCGCGGATCTCGCTATCGGTATCGATCGCGTCAGCGTCAAGGCGACAACCAACGAAAAACTCGATGCCGTCGGTCGCGAGGAAGGCATAGCGGCATTCGCCGTCGCGCTGATCGTGCGCGATGCCGTACGACTATGACTGATTTTCCCCGCGTGGAACTTGCCCGCGCTCACGGCCCAGTCCTCGGCCACGCCCGCTACCGCGTCCGACCCGAAGATTTCTTCGTTGACGAAGAATTGCCGTTTGTACCGGATGGTACCGGCGAGCATTTGCTGGTCCAGGTCGAGAAGCGTGGTAACAACACCAGTTGGGTTGGGCAGCGGTTGTCGCAGTTCGCCGGCATTCATCCACGACTGGTGAGTTTTTCCGGCCGCAAGGATCGTCACGCGGTTACACGCCAATGGTTCTCGCTGCAACTTACCGGCAAGGCCGACCCGGATTTTTCACAATTGAATGAGCCGGGTGTGCGTGTGCTCGCCAGCCACCGGCATGGCCGCAAATTGCGTACTGGCACGCATCGCATTAACCGTTTCGTGCTGGTGCTGCGCGATATTGCTGCCGAGTGCGCTGCGGTCGACGCACGGCTGGCATTGATTGCCACTGCCGGCGTTCCCAATTATTTCGGCGACCAGCGTTTTGGCGCTCACCTTGCCAGTGCGCAAGGCGGTATGCTCGCTATGGCCCGCGAGGCGGTTGCCAGCGGCCGCTTGCCGCAGCGTCCGGAGCGGCGCGGCTTGGTGATTTCGGTCCTGCGCAGTGCCATCTTCAATGCCGTGCTCGATGCGCGGGTGCGCGACGGTTCATGGAACCAGGTGCTGCCGGGCGAGTTGGTGATGCTTGATGGCGCCAATGGCCGCTGGTTCGCGGAGGACGGTGATCTTGCCCTGCCGGCGCGTTGTGCCGTGCAGGACGTGCATCCTGGCGGACCGCTTGCCGGCGCAGGCGGCACGCAACCGACGGGCGCCGCGTATGAACTGGAGGCGCAGGTGATGGCCGGCTATGATGATTGGCTTGCTGCCTTGGTGCGTTGGCGGGTCGAGTCCGGTCGGCGGGCCCTGCGCAGTTCTGTGCTCGATCTTGCCCACGAATGGCTCGAACCGGGTGTATTGCGGTTGTCGTTCGGACTCTGGCGTGGCAGCTTCGCGACGGTGGTCTTGCGCGAAATATTCGCTGCGCAGGATGCCGCCGCCGATAACCATTTCGATGACAACGCTTCCAGCAACCGCGGGCTCAGCGACAACAGTGATGACTGAATTCAAACGCGCTGCGGGCGATACGCGACCTCTTTACCTGGTCAGTAACGACGACGGCGTGTACGCACCGGGCCTGCAGATTCTTGTTGAATGCACGCAGGCGCTCGGCGAGGTCGTCGTTGTTGCGCCAGACAGCAACCGTTCCGGCTTCAGCAACGCGCTGACGCTCGATAAACCGTTGCGCGTCACGCGCACCCAGCTTGGTTATTACGCGGTCAGCGGTACGCCGGCCGATTGCGTGCATCTGGCGCTCAACGGCCTGCTTGATGAAGATCCGTACCGTGTCATTACCGGCATCAACGCCGGCGCCAACCTGGGCGACGATGCACTTTATTCCGGCACCATTGCTGGCGCGACCGAGGGCCGCTTCATCAACCGTACCTGCATCGCTTTTTCGTTGGCGGCACATGTGCCGCAGCATCTCGAAACCGCGCGTGCCGTCGTAACGGAACTGCTTGCTCGGGTCGAGACACTGGCGCTACCGCCACGCACCATTCTCAACGTCAACATTCCGGATATCCCGTTGGACGCGATACGCGGTTATCGCATCACCCGGCTCGGCCATCGCCATCGCGCTGGTGACGTGATCCCGACCACTGATCCGCGTGGTCATCAGGTTTACTGGATCGGCGTCGCGGGCGAGGGTGATGATGCGGGGCCGGGCACCGATTTTCATGCCATTGAAAACAAATTTGTTTCGATTACGCCACTGCACGCCGACATGACACGCCATGACGTACTCGGTCATCTCGGTGAGTGGCTCGGATGAGGATGCGACTGTGACACCCGACCAGCGCATTAGTGGTATCGGCATGACCTCGCAACGCGCGCGTGATCGGCTGATCAGGCGCCTCGAGCAACAGGGCATCACTGACCGGCGGGTACTTGAGATCATGCGCTCCACACCGCGCCATCTGTTCATTGATGAAGCGCTCGCACACCGCGCTTATGAAGACACCGCGTTGCCGATTGGGCACAACCAGACCATCTCGCAGCCGTATATTGTTGCGCTGATGACGCAAGCCGTACTGGCCGGCGGCAAACCGAAAAAAGTGCTGGAAATCGGCACCGGCTCCGGCTACCAGACGGCGATTCTGGCGCAGTTGTGTGAGGAGGTTTATTCCGTTGAGCGCATCAAACCGCTGCAGGATCTGGCCAGGCAACGTCTGCGCTTGCTGAAACTCAACAACGTGCAGTTCAAACACAGCGACGGTGGTTTCGGTTGGCCCGAGAAGGGCCCGTTTGACGCAATTCTTTGCGCTGCCGCGCCGGGCATCATTCCGCAGGAACTGCTCGACCAGATGGCCGTGGGAGCTCATATGGTCATTCCCGTTGCCGGTCGCGACGACGTGCAGGATCTCATCATGGTGTTGCGCACCGATACCGGCTACCAGCAGCAGATACTTGAAAGAGTACGTTTCGTACCGTTTCTGCGCGGCCCGACCTCCTGAGGGCGCGATGGGGTATTGCTTCAAGCATGTGGCCGGGATGACGTTGGTGGCGACACTGGTTGCCTGTACGCACAACCTGCCACCGGTGGAAGAGTCGGTTGTGGTCACCAAACCGCAGCTCGGCCAACAAAAATCGCCTGCTCCGGAGCGGCTGATCCCGCCAGTGCACAGGGTCTCGCGTGGCGAGACGCTGTACTCGATTGCGTTTCGTTATGGCCTCGATTTCCGTGCGCTGGCCGCCCATAACCGTATCGCTGAGCCGTACACAATCTATCCAGGACAGAAACTGCGGCTGCAATTGCGCAAGGCATCGCCCGCGCCGGATGCGGCTGCTCAGGCTTCGGTGGTCGTGCCACCGGCTGTTCCGGCCGCGGCGCAGGTACAAAAGGCGGCCCCCGGCGCCTGGCAGTGGCCCGTGCCGGGCAAGGTCATCGGCAGTTTCAACGCCAAGGTTATCGGCCCGAAAGGTATTGCCCTTGACGGCAACATCGGGGATCCGGTGCGCGCTGCGCGCGGCGGCCGGGTGGTATACACCGGCAGCAGCCTGGTCGGTTACGGGCAACTGGTGATCCTCAAACACGATGATGTTTACCTCAGTGCTTATGCGCACAACAGCAAGATTCTGGTGAAGGAAGGCGATACGGTGCGTGCCGGTGATGTGATCGGGGCAATGGGTTCATCCGGGAGTGACCGGATACAGTTACATTTCGAGGTTCGCCGCAATGGCGATCCCATTGATCCGTTCTCGGTGCTGCCGCGTCGCTGAGCCGGGGGCAGCTTGTGCGCCAAACGCCCGGATTCTTGTGAGAGATGTCTCACAATCATGTGCTCTACCTTCGCCTTTTTTCCCGCCCGTTCATGTGGCGAGAATGACTTGAATATTTATCACCTTGATTTGTATTGATTTTATTTTATAGAACCGCGCTGTTCCCGACGCAGGCCCTACTCGCATACGTAGAAACCGAAACATCCCCCCCTGACTTCTTGGTAGTGTGCCCGCGTGCCGCATGGACGAGCCGGGCACAGGGAAACCGGAAGAGGACTGCCGGGTCAGGGAAGAGAGATCGCGAGCGGGGAGGGATTACCCGATTGCGGCCGGGGGCGGGAAACCGCCCCCGCATTATTGCGGCGGTGCGCGCCCCCCGTAACGGGGGCCGCAAGGAATGCCAAGGACATGGAAGCGCAAGGACGGCTCAGGGATGAGACCTTATTTTCGCGCCGGGCTACAGGGCCAACGTGAAGGATGGCCATTTCCAGGGTGAATTGCCTGGGCGCGTATCGGAACGAAAGGACGTCGCATGTCAGTTGCATGCGTGCATGGACAGCAACAAAAAAGCCGGTGTACTACCGGCTTTTTTGTGCCCGCACGCAATGGGGCCGGCTTGGCGGCGCTGGTGCCGCAATTACCAGTCTTGCAGCAGGCCGCGCTTGCCGGGCTTGCCGTCCCATTCCTTGGCATCGGGCAGAGCGTCTGTCATCCCGGTGATGTTGTGGCCGCTCCACTTTTCCGCAAGGTCCTTGTTGATCTTGAGGAATTCCTTCTGCTCGGCTGGCAATTCGTCTTCTGAGAAGATCGCATTTACCGGGCATTCCGGTTCGCACAGTGCGCAGTCGATGCATTCGTCCGGGTGAATCACCAGGAAGTTCGGTCCTTCATAGAAGCAGTCGACCGGGCAAACTTCGACGCAATCGGTGTGTTTGCAGTTGATGCAGTTCTCGCCCACTACGAACGTCATGGCCAAACCCTCGCAAAATCCGGCGCAAAACCCGGCATGTGCATGAAGCGGTATATGAGACGGGCCGCAACGCGGCCCGGGAAAAACGGAGGCTAGTCTAGCGGCTGCTTTCAGCAGCGGCAATGAAGCGCTTGGGGTGGGGGCCACCGCTGGCGTGAATCACTCGCGTTTTGCCGCCTCGATCAGGTCGTAGAGCAGTTCATGCGCGGCGCGAGGACTCAGGGTGTCGGCATCGACACTGCGCAACTTTGCCAGGGTGGGGCTCGCGGTGGCGAACAGATCAGGTTGAACGACGGGCTTGCTGCCCGTACCGCTGTTTGCCGCGTTGCCGCAGGGGGTGCCAATCTGCGCTGCAGTACTCTCCAGATCTTCCAGTTTGCGCTGTGCTTCGCGAATCACCTCGCGCGGCACGCCAGCGAGGCGGGCCACTGCAAGACCGTAGCTCTTGCTTGCCGGCCCAGCGAGCACGCGGTGCAGAAACAGAATGTCATCGCCATGCTCGCTGGCCGACAGATGCACGTTCACCACGCCCGGCACTTCGCCCGCGAGTGCCGTGATTTCAAAATAGTGCGTGGCAAACAAGGTGAAGGCGCGCGTTTTTTGGGCAAGGAAGCGTGCACAGGCCCAGGCCAGTGACAAGCCATCGAAGGTGCTGGTGCCGCGGCCGATTTCGTCCATCAGCACCAGCGAACGTGCGGTCGCGTTGTGCAGAATGTTCGCCGTCTCGGTCATCTCCACCATGAAGGTCGAACGACCGCCGGCGAGATCGTCGCTCGAACCGATGCGGGTGAAGATGCGATCAAGCGGGCCAATCACTGCGCGCTCGGCTGGCACAAAACTGCCCACATGCGCCAGCAGCGCGATGAGAGCCGTTTGCCGCATGTAGGTTGATTTCCCGCCCATGTTCGGACCGGTGATTACCGCGAGCCGGCGCGATTCGGTGAACAACACATCGTTGGGGACAAAACCTTCCTTCAACACTTGCTCGACCACCGCGTGACGGCCGCCGGCGATCTCGATGCCGGGTGTGTCGGTGAACTCCGGGCGACGGTAGTCCAGTTGATAGGCGCGGGCGGCGAAAGTGGCGAGTACGTCGAGTTCCGACAGTGCGGCGGCGGTGGCTTGCAGCAAAGCAAGTTCGGTGGCCACTGCGCTGAGCAGTGCGTCGTACAGTTCTTTCTCGCGTGCCAGCGAGCGGCTCCTGGCGCTCAGAGCCTTATCTTCGAAAGTTTTCAGCTCCGGTGTGATGAACCGCTCATTGCCCTTCAATGTTTGCCGGCGCTGGTAGTCGATCGGTGCAGCATCTGCTTCGTTGCGCGACAGCTCGATGTAATAACCGTGCACGCGGTTGTAGCCGACTTTCAGCGTCTTGAAGCCGGTACGTTCTTTCTCGCGCGTTTCCAGATCGACCAGATACTGCCCGGCGTTTTCGCTGAGTTGGCGCAGATCATCAAGCTCGGTATCGTAGCCGGTGGCGATCACGCCGCCGTCGCGGATCAGCATCGGCGGGTTGTCGATCAGCGCCCGCACGAGCAGGGTGTGCATTGCCGGCTGCGGTTGCAGCGCATCGCGCAGGGCGATGAGACGGGCGGCCGACCAGGCAGAGGAGATGCGCTGCATTTCCGGCAGCAGGCCCAGCGCGTCGCGCAGCCGCGTCAGATCGCGCGGGCGGGCCGAGCGCAAGGCGACGCGGGCCAGGATGCGCTCGATATCGCCAATGCGGCCGAGCAGTTCGCCCAGCGGTTCGAAACCAAAATCGTGGGTGAGTTCGGAGACGGCATCGAGGCGGGCGTTCAGCACCTCTTGTCTTCTGACCGGCCGATGCAACCACCTGCGCAGCAGTCGTGAACCCATCGGTGTGCCGCAGCGATCCAGCACCCAGGCGAGCGTATGCTCGTGGCCACCGTTCAGGTTGTCGGTGAGTTCGAGATTGCGGCGGGTTGCTGTATCGAGCAGCACCGTGTCTTCTTCACGTTCTACCGTCATGCTGCTCAGGTGCGGCAGCGACGAGCGCTGCGTCTCCTTCACATATTGCAGCAGGCAGCCGGCTGCGCCGACGGCGAGGCGCAGCTGTGCACAACCGAAACTGACCAGATCGCGCACGCCAAACTGCGCAGTGAGATTGCGCTCGGCGGATTCGTCGTCGAATTCCCATGGGGGGCGTTTACGCACACCGCTGCGGCCTTCGAGCAGCGTCAATGCGGAAGATTCTTCGCTGAGCAGAATTTCCGCCGGATCCAGCCGACCGAGTACGGCACGGAGCGCATCAACGCCCTCGATTTCCAGCACCGAAAAACGCGCACCGGCAAGATCGATAAAGGCAACGCCGAAAGCCGGTATGCCTGCGCGCTGCCCGTGGGCGATGGCCAGCAACAGGTTGTCACGCCGATCATCGAGCAGGGCTTCGTCCGTCACCGTGCCGGGCGTGACGATCCGCGCGACCTTGCGCTCCATCGGCCCTTTCGACGTAGCCGGATCACCGTACTGCTCACAGATCACCACGCTCTCGCCGCATTTCACCAGTCGCGCGAGATAGTTTTCCGCCGCATGGTACGGCACGCCCGCCATAGGAATCGGTGCGCCGGCCGAGGCGCCGCGTGCGGTCAGCGTGATGTCCAGCAAGCGTGCGGCTTTTTCTGCGTCTGCATAAAACAGCTCGTAAAAATCTCCCATCCGGTAGAACACCAGATCGTGCGGATGCTGCGCCTTGATGCGCAGGTACTGCTGCATCATGGGCGTGTGGTCGAAGGAGGCTGGCTCAGTCACAGGCGGCGGATCCATGTCCTTGGCAGGGGCAGGCGGCATGCTAACCGATGGTGGCGCTCCGGTCAGGTTGGGTGCAGGTTTCCACGCACAGTCGGTTGCGAACACGCGCACGCGCATCGCCGATTCCTGCCGTCGTTGCTGCGCGGGTCGCCGGTTCAGGCTGTGCCGCTCTGGAAGCGCTGATGTAAGGAGACGGTCGTGAAGGGTACCTTGAAGGCAATTCTGATTGTGTTGGTCATGGCTGCTGTGGCTTGGGTGCCACCCGTCCTGGGGGATGCTCGTGAGCTGTTTCGGTGGCAGGACGACGCTGGCGTTGTGCACTATTCTGACCGGCCTGCGGATGTTGGGCATGCCGGTTCTGCTGCGCGTCGCTCGCCATCCGATCGCGCCCGGCATTGCGCACATATTCGCCATCAACTGGCCCGGGTTGTGCAGGCGGGGATGTGGTCACGCGCTCGCGTCCTTGAGGAGCAATGGATTGATGAATGTCGTTGAGTCACAAGGCAACCGGCGTCTTCCGGTTCTTGTTTTGCATCTACTGTGTCTGTGTCTGTGCCTGTGCGCCGTGACGGTGTCCGCTGGCCAGATGTATCGCTGGACTGATGCCAATGGCAAGGTGCATTTCTCCGATCAGCTACCGCCTGAAGGCGCTGATCCGGTAGCGTTCGACAACAAGCGTATGTCGATTGTCGATACTGTGGTCGTCAAGGAGAACGCCATGCGCAGCGTCATCGAGAAAGAGGCTCGCCGCCAGGCAGATCAGCGTGAGGCGCAGGTCAACGCGGCAAATCATGCCAACGCCAAGGCCGAGCGCGACAAGGAGAAACGTTGCGCGTCGCTGCGTCGGCAGATCGAGCGACAGGAGCGCAGCGGCACGCTGATTGGCGGGCGCATGAAAGCGCTCGACGAGCAATATTCGGAAAGCTGTCGCTGAGATTCAGTTGCGCGCCCGCAGGCGGGCGAACAACCCGGAAGTGTCCCAGCGCCCGCCGCCCATTGCCTGCACTTCAGCGTACTGCATATCGATCAACTGCAGTAGCGGCAGTTCACTGCCATTGCGCGATGCCTCGTGAAAACAGATGGCGAGATCCTTGCGCATCCAGTCGATTGCAAAGCCGTGATTGAAATGGTTGGCGATCATCGTCTTGTGGCGATTGTCCATCTGCCAGGATTGCGCGGCACCTTTTGAGATCACGTCGATGACGCGTTGCAGATCAAGCCCGGCATTTTCGGCGAAGGCCATGCCCTCTGCGAGTCCGGCGATGACGCCGGCAACGCAGATCTGGTTAACCATCTTGGTCAGTTGACCACTGCCGGCCGGCCCCATCAGGATGCAGGTTTTTGCGTAGTGACGCAGCACCGGTTCGGCGCGCGCAAAATCGTTTTCGCTGCCACCGCACATGATGGTGAGCTGGCCGTTTTCTGCGCCTGGCTGCCCACCGGATACCGGCGCATCGAGAAAACCCAGGCCGCGAGCCCGGCAGGCCGCATCGAGTTCACGCGCCAGTTCGGCTGACGCCGTGGTGTGATCGATCAGGATGGCGCCTTGCCTCATGGCGGGGATGACACCGGCGGCCGTCGTGGTAACGGCGCGTACATCGTCGTCATTGCCGACACAGGTGAAAACGAGATCGGCGTCGCGGGCGGCATCGGCAGGGCTGCCGGCAACGCGCCCGGCATGCTGTGCCGCCCAGCGGGCCGACTTTATCGGGTCGCGGTTCCAGACGCTGACTTCATGGCCGTGGCGGGCCAGGTGGCCGGCCATCGGGTAACCCATAACGCCCAAGCCAATGAATGTGCACTTCATATTCCGGTTCTCCGTGCGCCGTAAACGCACAGGGCCGCATGCTGCGGCCCTGTGCGTTTACGGCGGCGGTTCCCGGCGCTTATTTGCGCTGGGAAACTGCCACGTAGTTGCGATCGGTAGCGCCGGTGTACAACTGGCGCGGACGCCCAATCTTGTACGGATTGGCGATCATCTCGTTCCAGTGGGCGATCCAGCCGACGGTACGCGACAGCGCGAAAATCACCGTGAACATGCTCGTCGGGATGCCGATGGCCTTGAGGATGATGCCGGAATAAAAATCGACGTTCGGGTAGAGTTTGCGGGAGACGAAGTAATCGTCGTTCAGGGCAATCTCTTCCAGTTGCATTGCCAGATCAAGCTGCGGATCGTTGATGCCGAGCGTGCTGAGGACTTCGTGACAGGTCTGCTTCATGACCTTGGCGCGCGGATCGAAATTCTTGTACACGCGGTGGCCGAAGCCCATGAGCTTCGCGCTGTCATTCTTGTCTTTTACGCGCGCCAGGAAGGCTGGCAGGTTCTTTGCGGTGCCGATCTCGTCAAGCATCTTCAATACGGCTTCGTTGGCGCCACCGTGCGACGGCCCCCATAGAGCGGCGATGCCCGAGGCAATGCACGCAAACGGGTTGGCACCGGTGGAACCGGCGAGGCGGACGGTTGACGTCGAGGCATTCTGTTCGTGATCGGCATGCAGAATGAAGATGCGATCCATCGCCTTGGCGATCACCGGGTTGACAACATACGGCTCGCAGGGCGTACCGAACATCATCTTCAGGAAGTTCTCGGAGTAACCGAGGGTGTTGTCCGGATACTGGAACGGCTGGCCGACCGAGTATTTGTAGCTCATCGCTGCCATAGTCGGCATCTTGGCGATCAGGCGGAAAGCGGAGATTTCCCGGCTGCGTGGATCGTTGATGTCGGTGGAGTCGTGATAGAAGGCCGAGAGTGCGCCGACGACGCCGCACATGATGGCCATCGGGTGCGCATCGCGACGGAAGCCGCGGTAGAAGAACTGCAACTGCTCGTGAACCATGGTGTGGCGACGCACCATGTTGACGAATTTTTCTTTCTCCTCAGCCGTTGGCAGCTCGCCGTTGAGCAGCAGGTAGCACACTTCGAGGTAATCCGATTTCTCGGCCAGATCAGCGATCGCGTAGCCGCGATGCAGCAGTACACCCTTGTCGCCATCGATGAAGGTGATGCCCGACTGGGTGGCGGCCGTTGCCATGAAGCCCGGGTCGTAAGTGAACAGCCCCTTTGCGGACAGACTGGAAACGTCCACCACCTCCGGGCCCAGGGTGCCGGCGTAGATCGGCAATTCGATTGGCTCGCGGCCCTCAATGGTGAGGATCGCCTTTTTCTTTTGCGACATGACGGGAAACTCCGGCGGAGTTTGACGGTAAGGCCACGGCGCACCGGGGCAGTGTGCCAACGACCCGACGGGCCAAGGAGGGTAGATCAGATGAAAGTGGGCGCAAAATTAATGACTTGTTACCGTGATGTCAACGCAGCGGGCAGGATCGATCCTGCCAAATTTACAGATGCCCTCCCGGCGGCGCGCGGTACGGTGGGGTGGCGGGGGTCGTAAACCTGCATCCGGGAGTCCGGTGCGGGTGCGTGACCGCAAGCTGTTGGTGCCGTGTCGGGCCTGGTTTCTGCGTTTGTCACTCGGGATTGCCGGGTCTATACTTGCGGCCCGCTAAGGGAGGGGTTGCCGGAGTGTCTGCATCCGGCAACGTCTTTCCCGCGAAGTTTTCTCCTCTTGTTCAATCCCCCCCATCACCTGTCGGCAGGCGATGGCATAACCGAGTGGCGATCGTGAAAGACAAGCGTCCCGTCAACCTTGCGCTGGGCACTATCCATTTTCCGTTGCCGGCCATTGCGTCCATTTTCCACCGCATTTCCGGCTTTGCCCTGTTCGGGCTGCTGCCACTTGCCTTGTGGGCCTGGCAGCAGTCGCTGGCCTCGGCGGAGAAATTCGAGGCATTACGGGCCGGCCTGCCATTCAAGCTCGGCGCGATCCTCGTGCTCAGCTGCGTCATCTACCACCTGGTCGCCGGCATCAAGCATCTGCTGATGGATATGGGTATCGGCGAAACCCTCGAGGCAGGGCGCCAACTGGCGTTCGCGGTACTGGTTGTTTCAGCGGCGCTGGTCGTCGCCATGGTGGTGTGGGTATGGTAACCAACGTCACGGCGCTGGGCCGCAGTGGTCTTGCCGACTGGCTGATCCAGCGTATCAGTGCAGTCATTCTGGCGATTTATGTTGTCGGGTTATTGGGTTGGTTCCTGTTCAATCCGGATGTCGATTACGCAACCTGGCAGGCGTTGAACACCTGCCTTGCCATGCGCGTTGCCAACACGCTGGCGCTGCTGGCGCTGATTGCCCATGCTTGGGTTGGCGTGTGGACCATTCTCACCGACTACGTAACCAGTGCCCGGATCGGCACTGCCGGTACCGCCCTGCGTATCGCTTTTCAGGCGCTGGCCTTTCTGTGGCTCTTCGTGAGTCTGGTTTGGGGCGCTGTCATCATCTGGGCGGGAGTCTGAACGCCATGCGGAATTTGCGTACGCTTTCCTATGACGCCGTGATTGTGGGTGGAGGTGGTGCAGGTATGCGCGCCTCACTGCAAATGGCGCGCGCCGGCCTGAAGGTTGCCGTGCTGACAAAAGTATTCCCGACCCGCTCGCACACCGTGGCGGCGCAGGGCGGCATCGGTGCTTCGCTGGGCAACATGAGCGAGGACAACTGGCATTACCACTTCTTCGACACCATCAAGGGTTCTGATTATCTCGGCGATCAGGATGCCATTGAATTCATGTGTCGCGAGGCGTCGAAAGTTGTCTATGAGCTCGAGCATATGGGCATGCCGTTCGACCGCAATGCCGACGGCACCATTTATCAACGCCCGTTCGGTGGCCACACCTCGAATTATGGTGAGAAGCCAGTACAACGTGCCTGCGCTGCTGCTGATCGTACCGGGCATGCGCTCTTGCACACGCTTTACCAGAACAATCTGGCGGCAAAAACACAGTTCTATGTCGAGTGGATCGCGCTCGACATTATTCGCGACCAGGACGGCGACGTGCTGGGTGTTACTGCGATTGATCTGGCTACCGGCGAGGTTGCTGCCTTTCAGGGGAAGTGCACGCTGTTCGCCACCGGCGGCGCCGGGCGCATTTATGCGGCTTCAACCAACGCTTACATCAATACGGGTGATGGTCTCGGCATGGCCGCGCGCGCCGGCATTCCGCTGGAAGACATGGAGTTCTGGCAGTTCCACCCCACCGGCGTCGCCGGTGCCGGTGTGCTGTTGACGGAAGGCTGCCGCGGTGAAGGTGGCCTGCTGCGCAACAAGAACGGCGAGCGCTTCATGGAGCGCTATGCACCGAACCTGAAGGATCTCGCGCCGCGCGATTTCGTTTCGCGCTCAATGGACCAGGAAATCAAGGAAGGCCGTGGTTGCGGTCCGAAAGGCGACTATGTGGTGCTTGATCTGACCCATCTGGGTGTCGAGACGATCATGAAGCGTCTGCCTTCGGTGTATGAGATAGGCAAGAAATTCGCCAACGTCGATTGTACGAAGGAAGCGATCCCGGTCGTGCCGACCATTCATTATCAAATGGGCGGTATCCCGACCAACATTCATGGCCAGGTCGTGGCGCCGAAGAACGGTGATCCGAACAGTGTTGTCAACGGATTCTACGCGATTGGCGAATGTTCCTGTGTCAGTGTGCATGGCGCGAACCGGCTTGGCACCAACTCGCTGCTCGACCTGATTGTGTTCGGCAAGGCTGCCGGTGATCACATCATCGAATCGGTGCAGCGTGAGCCGAAAGCACACAAGCTGTTGCCGCAGGATGCGCTCGACATGTCGCTGGCGCGTATCGCCCGCCTTGATGCGTCAAAGTCCGGTGAATATGCACAGAACGTGGCCGATGATCTGCGTGCGAACATGCAGGCGCATGCCGGCGTGTTTCGTACCGCGAAGATCATGGATGAAGGAGTCAGCAAGGTTATGGAAATTGAGCAGCGCGCGCAGAACCTGCACCTCAAGGATAAGTCGAAAGTCTTCAATACCGGCCGCATCGAGGCGCTGGAAGTGGAGAACCTGATGGAAGCGGCAAAGGCAACGATGATCTCCGCTGCCGCCCGCAAGGAAAGTCGTGGCGCGCACGCGCACGATGATTTTCCCGAGCGCGATGATGTGAACTGGATCAAGCACACGCTTTGGTACAAGGACGGTAATCGTCTCGATTACAAGCCGGTGAAAATGAAGCCGCTCTCCGTCGAGAGCATTCCACCCAAAAAACGCACGTTCTGAAAAGAACAGCCGACGATCTGCGCGCACCCAGTATTCCGGAGATACAGACGATGGCCGACGTACGCACCTTCGAGATTTATCGCTACGACCCGGACAAGGATGCGGCACCGTATATGCAGACCTATACGCTTGAGCTTGATGGTTCCGAGCGTATGCTGCTTGATGCTCTCATCAAGTTGAAACGGCAGGACGAGTCGCTCAGTTTCCGTCGCTCGTGCCGTGAAGGTATTTGTGGTTCGGATGGTATGAACATCAACGGCAAGAACGGCCTTGCCTGCCTTGCCACTCTCGCTGAGCTGCCGAAAAAAATTGTTGTGCGACCGTTGCCGGGGCTGCCGGTCATCCGCGATCTGGTCGTTGACATGACGTTGTTCTACCGGCAGTACGAGAAGGTCAAACCCTATCTCATCAACAATACGCCGCCGCCGCCAACCGAGCGCCGGCAGTCACCGGAAGACCGCGAGAAGCTCGACGGCCTCTACGAATGCATCCTTTGTGCCTGCTGCTCGACGGCGTGCCCGTCGTTCTGGTGGAACCCCGACAAGTTTCTGGGGCCGGCTGCCAATATCCAGGCTTATCGTTTTCTGGTGGACAGCCGTGACGAAGCGACGGCCGAACGCCTCGCCGGACTGGACGATCCGTTCAGTGTCTTTCGCTGCCGGGGGATCATGAACTGCGTCAGTGTCTGTCCGAAGGGCTTGAACCCGACTCGGGCCATTGGCCATATTCGCAACATGCTTCTCGAGCGCGGTACCTGACGGGAGTCTGGAAGGGGCTTACACTCGCAAGGCTGTCAACGAGACGCGACCGAAGGGCAAATCATGCAGGACAACATGCAACGGCAGTGGGCCAGCTCCCATCTGTTTGGCGGAAATTCCGCGTATGTCGATGCACTGTACGAAACCTACCTGGCCGATCCTAACGCCATTCCGGAAGACTGGCGCAGCTACTTCGACAAGTTGCCGCGCGTCACCAGCAATATCGAGGAAGAGACGCCGCATGCGCCGGTGCGCGAGCATTTCCTGCTTGCTGCCAGGAACTCCACGCGAGTCCAGAAATTCAGTGCTGGCGCAGTCAGTACCGAACACGAGCGCAAGCAGGTCAAGGTTCTCCAGCTCATCGCAGCTTACCGCAACCGTGGCCATCAACAGGCGAAGCTTGATCCGCTTGGGCTGATGTTGCGCGATCCTGCGCCGGATCTTGAACTTCAGCATCACGGCCTTTCACTGGCCGACATCGACACGGTGTTCCAGACCGGAAACCTGTTCATGGGCAAGCCGGAAGCGCCGCTGCGTGAAATATGGGATTGCCTGAAACAAACCTATTGCGCATCGGTTGGCGCCGAGTACATGCATATTGTCGACACGGCCGAGAAGCGCTGGATTCAGCAGCGTCTTGAGGGCGTGCGCTCGCAGCCGGAGTACAGCCGCGAGATCAAGATTCACTTACTGGAGCGTCTTACCGCTGCAGAAGGCCTTGAGAGTTACCTTGGCGCGCGCTTTCCGGGTACCAAGCGCTTTGGCCTTGAGGGCGCAGAGGCGCTGATTCCGTGTGTGGACGAGATCATTCAGCGCGGTGGCAGCTACGGTCTCAAGGAAGTTGTCCTTGGTATGGCGCATCGCGGTCGACTCAATGTACTGGTGAATACCTTCGGCAAGAATCCTGCCGAGCTGTTCAGTGAGTTCGAGGGCAAGCACATCGTCACCAAGGGTTCTGGTGATGTGAAATACCATCAGGGTTTTTCCTCAAACGTGCAGACGCCGGGTGGTGAAGTTCACCTCGCGATGGCATTCAATCCGTCGCATCTTGAAATTGTTTCGCCGGTGGTCGAGGGCTCGGTGCGGGCACGGCAGGATCGTCGCAAGGATGCTACCGGCAGCCTGGTGCTGCCGATTCTCATCCACGGTGATGCCGCGTTCGCCGGTCAGGGCGTGGTAATGGAAACCTTTCAGTTGTCGCAGACGCGGGCTTTCCGTACCGGCGGCACGGTGCACATCATCGTCAACAATCAGGTTGGCTTCACGACCAGCAAGCAGGAAGACGCGCGTTCGACCGAGTACTGTACCGACGTTGCGAAAATGGTGCAGGCGCCGATTTTCCATGTAAACGGCGATGATCCGGAGGCAGTGTACTTCGTCACCCAGCTCGCCATCGACTACCGCATGGAGTTCAGGAAGGACGTGGTTATCGACCTCGTTTGTTATCGCCGTCGCGGCCACAACGAGGCCGATGAGCCCAGTGGTACCCAGCCGGTGATGTACAACAGGATTCGCACGCTGCCTACCTCACGCAGTATTTACGCAAGCAAACTGGTAGGTGGCAATGTGCTGGTTGCGGCGCAGGCCGAGCAGATGGTTGGCGAGTACCGCAAGTCGCTGGAAAGCGGAACGCACGTAGTAAAAAGTCTGGTGCGTGAACCGAACAAGTCTCTGTATGTCGACTGGGCGCCTTATCTCGGCCTTGAATATTCCGATGTTGCCGATACCCGGGTTGATCTCAGGCACCTGCAGGCAATCGCGTCCCGTCTCGAAAAATTGCCCGATGGTTTTCCGCTGCAAAAGCAGGTGGAGAAGATTGTCGAGGATCGGACAAAGATGACGGCCGGTGCCATGCCGATCAATTGGGGTTATGGCGAGACGCTTGCCTACGCCACGTTGCTCGATCAGGGCTACATGCTGCGCATCACCGGCCAGGACGTTGGGCGTGGAACCTTTTCGCACCGCCACGCAGTACTGCACAACCAGAAGGACGGCAGCACCTGGATTCCGCTGCAGCACATCAAGCCGGATCAGCCGTCTTTTGAGATTTATGATTCGCTGTTGTCCGAGGAGGCGGTGCTTGCCTTCGAGTACGGCTATGCAACCACGTCGCCGGCGACACTGGTCATCTGGGAGGCGCAGTTTGGTGATTTTGCCAATGGTGCGCAGGTAGTCATCGACCAGTTCATTTCTTCCGGCGAGATCAAGTGGGAGCGTCTTTGCGGGCTGACGCTGTTGCTGCCGCACGGATATGAAGGGCAGGGGCCGGAGCACTCATCGGCGCGCCTTGAGCGTTTCTTGCAGCTGTGTGCCGAGAACAACATGCAGGTCTGTACGCCAACCACCCCGGCACAGATCTTCCACCTGTTGCGCCGGCAGGCGATCCGCAAGATCCGCAAGCCGCTGATCATCATGTCGCCGAAGAGTCTGCTGCGTCATCGTAAGGCAGTATCTTCACTCGACGAGCTGGCTGGCGGTTCATTCCAGACGGTGATTGGTGATGCCCAGGTCAAGGACCCGGCGAAAGTCAAACGATTGATTCTCTGTGGCGGTAAGGTGTTTTTTGATCTTGACGAGAAGCGCGAGGCCGATGGTTGCGAGGATGTTGCCATTGTCCGCATTGAACAGTTGTATCCGTTCCCGGAAGCGAACCTCGCGGCCGTCATTGCGCCTTATCGCAATCTCGAAAAGGTTATCTGGTGTCAGGAGGAGCCGCAGAACCAGGGTGCCTGGTACTGCAGCCAGCACCACATGCGCAACGTGTTGAAACGGCATGATGTGAAATTGTATGTCGAGTATGCGGGCCGCGCGCCGTCTGCGTCGCCGGCAGCAGGATATAGCAGCCTGCATGCGCAGGAGCAGACCAAACTGGTTCGCGATGCTTTTACTCAGTAGCGCCACGCAGTAGGCGTTCGTATCTACGAACGAATCAAGGAAACTTAAAGGAATCCGGGCAATGGCAATCGAAATTAAAGCCCCGCAATTTCCCGAGTCGATCGTCGATGGCACGGTTGCGACTTGGCACAGGAAACCGGGCGACGCAGTGCGTCGCGATGAATTGCTTGTCGACATTGAGACCGACAAGGTTGTACTCGAAGTGGTTGCGCCGGCGGATGGTCGTATCACTCAGGTAATGAAGAATGCCGGCGACACTGTCAAATCGCAGGAGGTGCTGGCCTTGTTCGAGGCGGGTGTTGTGGCCAACGTGACACCGGCAGTCGTCGTCGCGTCGGCCGCGCGGCCGGCTGTCGATGCAGCGGCAGGGCCGGCGGCGCGCAAAGCGGCAGCAGAGGCCAATGTCGATGTTACGAAAGTGCCGGGATCTGGCAAGGGTGGCCGGGTGACGAAAGACGATGTGCTGCGTGCCGTCTCCGCTCCGGCGGCATCTACACCGCCGCAGGCGGCAGCAACCCCGGCAGCAGAATCGGCATTCATTACTGGCGAGCGCGAGGAGCGGCGTGTGCCGATGACGCGTTTGCGCAAACGTGTTGCTGAGCGCCTGATCGAGGCGCAGTCGACGGCGGCAATGTTGACCACGTTCAATGAAGTCAACATGAAGCCGGTCATGGACATGCGCAAGAACTATCAGGCGCAGTTCGAGAAAGCACACAACGTCAAACTCGGATTCATGTCGTTCTTCGTGCGCGCGGCGGTTGAGGCACTCAAACGGTTCCCGAGTGTCAACGCCTCAATCGATGGCGATGACATCGTTTATCATGGTTACTACGATATCGGTATCGCCGTGTCGTCCGATCGTGGTTTGGTGGTGCCCATTATTCGCGATGCCAATAGCAAGGGTTTTGCCGAACTCGAAAGCCAGATTATTGCCTACGGTCAGAAGGCGCGTGATGGCAAGCTCGGCATTGACGACATGACTGGCGGTACTTTCTCAATCACCAATGGCGGCGTGTTCGGTTCGCTGCTCTCGACGCCGATTCTGAATCCACCGCAGACGGCGATTCTCGGCATGCACAAGATCCAGGATCGGCCAATGGCGGTAAATGGCCAGGTTGTGATCCTGCCGATGATGTATCTCGCACTTACCTATGATCACCGCCTGATTGACGGCAAGGAGGCGGTGAGCTTTCTCGTGACGATCAAGGAGTTGATTGAAGACCCGGCGCGACTCTTGCTGGATCTTTGATCTGCGCGGCTTTTGATTTTCAAATTTGCACTGCAGCCAGAGGGTATTGCACATGGCCCAATCATTTGATGTGGTGGTGATCGGCGGTGGCCCCGGAGGCTACGTAGCCGCGATTCGCTGCGCACAACTGGGAATGAGCGTTGCCTGCATCGAGGAGCGCCAGCACAAGGGAAAGCCGGCGCTTGGCGGCGTCTGCCTGAACGTTGGCTGCATTCCTTCGAAGGCGCTGCTTGATTCATCCTGGAAGTATTACGAGGCAAAAAACCAGCTCGCTGTGCACGGCATCAGCATGAAGGATTTGTCGATCAATGTGCCGGCGATGGTTGCGCGCAAGGATGAAGTGGTCAAGCAACTTACCGGCGGTATCGCAGCGCTATTTGTGGCGAACAAGGTCACATGGCTCAAGGGCCATGGCCGGTTGCTCGCCGGCAAGCAGGTTGAGTTCATCTCTGCCGAAGGCGGTGCCGTCGATTTGCTCGAAGCAAAGCAGGTGATCCTCGCCGCCGGTTCCGTGCCGGTAAAGATTCCGGTGGCGGTTGTCGATAACGAGGCGATTGTTGATTCTACCGGTGCCTTGGAATTTTCCGCCGTACCAAAACGTCTTGGTGTCATCGGTGCCGGTGTCATTGGCTTGGAGCTGGGCAGCGTTTGGGCGCGTCTGGGTGCGGAAGTCGTCGTACTGGAGGCGGTCGATGCGTTTCTGCCGATGGTCGATCAGCAAGTTGCGAAAGAAGCAGCGAAACTGCTTGGCAAACAGGGGCTCGATATTCGTCTGGGTTGTCGTGTCACCGGCAGTGAAGTGAAGAAAAAACAGGTCATCGTCCACTACACGGGCAAGGATGGCGACAAGACCGAAATCTTCGATAAATTGATCGTTGCGGTTGGCCGCGTTCCGTACGCGCAGAATCTGCTGGCCGCTGATTGCGGCGTTACCCTTGATGAGCGTCGGTTTATCGCGGTCAACAACGCCTGCCAGACCGTGGTGCCTGGCGTTTATGCAATCGGCGATCTCGTGCGTGGCCCGGCGCTTGCGCACAAGGCCATGGAAGAAGGCGTGATGGTTGCCGAGCGCATTCATGGCGAACAGACACAGGTGAACTACGACGCAATCCCCAGCGTGGTCTACACGCACCCGGAGATCGCCTGGGTCGGCAAGACCGAGGAGCAGGCGAAGGCGAGTGGTGAGCCATACAAGACCGGTGTTGTCCCCTTCGTGGCCAATGGCCGTGCGCTGGCGGCAAATGATGCGCATGGCATGGTGAAATTCGTTGCCGATGAAAAGACCGATCGCCTGCTTGGCATGCATGTGATTGGCCCGCAGGCATCGGAGCTTCTCCAGCAGGGCGTGCTTGCGCTGGAGTTCGGCGCCAGCATGGAGGATTTGCAACTGATCGTTTTCAGCCACCCAAGCCTGTCCGAAACAGTGCACGAAGCAGCGCTCGCAACCGACTACAAGGCAATCCATATCGCACAGCGCCGACGGACAAAGAAGGACGCTTGACGCGCGCGACGTTCGCAATTTCAGGAAAAATATCGATGAATCTTCACGAATATCAAGGTAAACAGTTGTTCCGTGAATACGCTCTGCCGGTGTCGCGTGGCTTTGCCTGCGACACCCCGGAAGAGGTCGCTGCCCGTGCCAGGGAAATCGGTGGCGGTAAATGGGTTGTCAAGGTGCAGGTACATGCCGGTGGCCGCGGCAAGGCTGGCGGTGTCAAGCTGGTAACGACTCCGGAAGCGGCAGCGGATTTTGCCCGCCAGTGGCTGGGCAAAAATCTGATTACTTACCAGACGGATGCGAAGGGCCAGCCGGTCAGCAAAATTCTTGTTGAAGAGTGTACGGATATTGCCCGCGAACTCTATCTGGGCGCGGTTGTTGATCGCGCATCGCGGCGCGTGGTGTTCATGGCGTCTACCGAAGGTGGTGTCGACATTGAGAAGGTGGCACACGACGCGCCGGGAAAAATTCTGAAAATTGCGGTTGATCCACTGGTCGGCGCGCAGCCGTTCCAGGGTCGGGAGCTGGCGTTCAAGCTTGGTTTGGTCGGCGACCAGATCAAACAGTTCACCCATATTTATCTTGGTCTTGCAAAACTATTTGTCGAGAAGGATCTCGCGTTGCTGGAAGTGAATCCGCTGGTGATCAAGACCGATGGAAACCTTCATTGTCTCGACGCCAAAATCACCATTGATGGCAACGCGTTGTTCCGTCAGCCGCAGGTGCGGGCGATGCACGATCCATCGCAGGAGGATGCGCGTGAGCGTGAAGCGGCGAAGTGGGATCTCAATTATGTCGCGCTCGACGGCAATATTGGCTGCATGGTGAATGGCGCTGGCCTCGCCATGGCGACCATGGATATTATCAAGCTGCATGGTGGCAATCCGGCGAATTTTCTCGATGTGGGTGGTGGTGCAACCAAAGAGCGTGTTACCGCCGCATTCAAGATCATTCTGGCGGACCCCACGGTCAAAGGTGTACTGATCAACATTTTCGGCGGCATCGTGCGTTGCGACATGATCGCCGATGGCGTAATCGAGGCGGTGAAGGAGGTGGGTGTGAGGGTGCCGGTGGTTGTCCGTCTGGAGGGCAACAATGCCGACTTGGGGGCGCAGAGGCTGGCCGGTAGTGGCCTGAACATCGTTGCTGCCAGCGGTTTTGACGACGCGGCGCGGCGTATTGTTGCTGCTGTCTCTTCTTTGTAACGCGGGAGCCTGAAAAATCATGAGCGTACTGGTCAACAAGAACACCCGGGTGATTTGCCAGGGTATTACGGGCTCGCAGGGCACGCTGCACACCGAGCAGGCAATTGCCTATGGCACGAAAATGGTGGGTGGCGTGACGCCCGGTAAAGGGGGCACGAAACATCTCGAGCTACCGGTATTCAATACTGTGAAGGATGCAGTCGAAGCCACCGGGGCTGATGCCAGCGTCATTTATGTGCCGGCTGCTTTCTGCAAGGACTCAATCATTGAGGCTATCGATGGCGGCGTGAAACTCGTCGTTTGTATCACCGAGGGTATTCCTACCCTGGACATGCTTTACGTGAAGCAGTATCTGGCCGGGCACGGTGATGTGCGCCTGATCGGGCCGAATTGCCCGGGTGTCATCACGCCGGGCGAATGCAAGATCGGCATCATGCCGGGCCATATCCACAAACCCGGCAAGGTAGGTATTGTCTCGCGCTCCGGCACATTGACATACGAATGCGTAGCGCAGACGACGGCGCTGGGTTATGGCCAGAGCACCTGTATCGGTATTGGCGGCGACCCTATTCCCGGCACCACGCACATTGATGCGCTACGCCTGTTTCAGGATGATCCACAGACCGAGGTGATCGTGATGGTCGGTGAGATCGGCGGCTCCGCCGAGGAAGAGGCAGCAGCGTTTATCAAGCAGTATGTGAAGAAGCCTGTCGTTGCCTATATCGCCGGCGTCACGGCACCGGCGGGCAAACGCATGGGGCATGCGGGTGCGATCATCGCTGGCGGCAAAGGCACGGCCGCGGAGAAGTTTGCGGCATTGGAAGCGGCGGGCGTGAAAACGGTACGCAACCCGGCGCAGATTGGTTTGGCGGTACGGGAAATCACCGGCTGGAAGTGAGACAGGGTTGATTTATAAAGAAAGGAAAGCAGCGAAACGAGGGAAAGGGAGGTTGAACACCCCCCTTTTTTTGTGGCGCATCCTGCCCGGCGCAGATTCGGCTCAGTGCAAGCGCCGTGGCCTTTCGTCACCGACGTCAAAAGTTTCGTAGTCGCCGATCTGCGCCTTGATCCGTCGGTTTTCGATAAGATCCTCGATCTTGTGGCGCATGGCCATCCGGATTTTGGCCGGCACCATGGCGGGGTCGTTCGCTGTTTCGTCAGTGGCGTCATTCGACGCCTCGTCGAAATCGCCCAGCTCCTCGGTAATCCACTGCTTCGTGTCTTCGGTTCCCGGTTTGGCCTGGTTCTTTGCCATGGTCTTTCGCCTCGTTGTCGTAAGCGGATGCAATTTCCGGATGCGTTAACGATTGGATACTCTCGACAGCGGCTTCCATGTTAGGCGATTTTGTTGCTCGTTCAAGGGTGGCAGCCGGGCAGGGCCGCCGCTGATCGGTGCAAAACATGCGCCCGTCAATTTTGTTTGCATGGCATGTTCGTTGCGGATGACATACCGACTCCATATGCACTGAGCGCCCTGACCTGCAGATATCTGGCGGGACAGGTACGGGTTGTGCGCGTTGACAGTGGCGACCTTTTCTATAGAATGGCGCGCTCTTTCGGGTGGTTAGCTCAGCTGGGAGAGCATCAGCCTTACAAGCTGAGGGTCACAGGTTCGATCCCTGTACCACCCACCAAAGACTTGGAGCGGTAGTTCAGTTGGTTAGAATACCGGCCTGTCACGCCGGGGGTCGCGGGTTCGAGTCCCGTCCGCTCCGCCAATCTCGGGAAAGACAAAAACGCCGCGCATTGCGCGGCGTTTTTGTCTTTGTTGTGACGTAAGCCCGGGCAGCCGACCGAAGTGGCCTTGGCTTTTCCGGCGGGGGGGTGAGAATATGGCCCATCGCCTTGTTCTGACTTGAATTTCGGGGAACGGATCTGCCCATGAGCTACACCAGCGGTAACCAGTCTGAGGCCGTCCTGTTCTTCGGGGTCGGTGGTGTCTGCAAGGGCTTGCTGTACTCCGATTTCGAGGCTGTGCTCGACGGTGTTGTCGGCATGCAGGAGTTTGCTGGTCACGAGATGAAGGCGGCCTATGTAACCGTGAATGGCCGGCTGCAGGCGAGCGGCCTGGTGCTGTTCCTGATCAGCTTCGACGAGCGTGGTGTTGCCGATCGCACTTGGAACATTCCGTTGCGGCACATGGTTGAGAAGGCTGATCGCGGCCCGGACTTGGGTGGCGGTCCGATCCGTCTTGCCTGCCGTAGTCAGTGTCCGATCAATTGGCATCAGGATCAGTTGTGGGATCCCAACATGCGGGAGGGCGAGAACGATTTCGTTTTCGTGCGCGATGCCCTGCGTGAGCGTGGTCGTTATCTCGGCCTGGCCTATTCCGAGGAACCCGTTCAGCCGTCGGCACCTAACTGGAACGTGCCACCCCAGGCACCTGCTGCGCCGGTGTATTCAGCGCCGGCGGCCACTCAGGGCGCTGCACCGACTGCTCCAGCAGCGGCTGAGCGGCCGGCGCCGTGGGCGCAGTCCCCGGTGGTGGCGCCGGCTGCGACGTCCTCCCTTGATGCCGGCCTCGACATGCTCGATCAGTTGCGCGAGGAACGCGTCAAGCTGGCGCGCACCATCAAGGATCTGCGCCTGCAGGTCACTACCATGGAGACGCAGCACACGGAGGAAATTGCCAGGCTCAATTACGCTTTCGAGCAGAAAGAGGAAATTCTCAACAGTCAGCTCGAAAAACTGTTGAGCCAGTTTCAGGCGATCAAGGCACAGAATGCCGCTTTGCGCGAGCAGGCGAATGCGCAGCGAGCCCAGATCGATTCGTTACGCGATATGCTTGCGCATCAGGCCGACGAAGCTGTCAGCGGTCACTCCAGGGTGGAAGAAGTTCGTCACCAATTGCAACTGGAAATGAATCAGCGACTCGAAGAGGAGACCGCGAAAATTCGCGAGGAGGTGCATCTTCGGGAGATGGACCTGATCAATCGCGAAGAAAAAATTGAGCAGCTAAAGGAGGAAATTGTCGAGCTGGGTCGCACCCAGTCGGTGTCGCAGGAAGCCGGAGCAGGCATGTTCCTGGAGAAGCTTGAGAAGCTTGGAGTCAGTTTCATTGCTTTTCACCCCGGCGCAGGCCACATCTCGATTCCGTTCAAAAGCGTCCAGCGCTACGTCGATAACCCCCAGGCCTATGCGGCTGAGAAGTGTCTTGTTACCGAAGACCGCTATCGCGCATGGCTGGCTCACTACGAGAGCCCTACCTGCAAGGCGGTGAAGCCCGATGGCAAGATTTGTGGTGCACGGCTGATTCGTGTCGATGTGCCGAGCAAGTTCAAGATTGGTGATGCCGATGTTTGCACTAAATGCCAAGGGGACAAGAATATCGCCAATGTATTGGCATTCCGTTGACGGACAGGTTGAACGAAGACCATATAGCCTCGATGGCATGAGCCATCGGGCGACCAAAGAGATACAGGGCCATGAGCCAGCAGTCGATCAATAAGAAGCTCCTGCAGACATTTGTGCCGGTCAATTCGCTGACCTCGAATCATCTCGATCAGCTGTTGACCAAACAGGATGTCGCGCTGATACCGCAAGGCCAGACACTTTTCCGTATTGGCGACGAAGATAACACCACCATTTATCTGCTCAGTGGCGAAGTCGAACTCGTCGACTCGATGGGCCGGCGTACCCTGGTCTCTTCCGGCGGTATCGAAAGCTGGCACGCGATTGATCATTTCCAGCCGCGACGCAGCACTGCCACGGCACTTTCCGATGTCAGCATCGTCAAATTCGATAGTTATCGCCTCGATACCATCCTGTCCTGGGACCAGTCGGCCGGGTACATGATCCTCGACATCGCCTCCAACCGGCAGTTCGATCAGGATGCCGACTGGATGATCAGGTTATTGAAGTCGAACCTTTTCTACAGTGTGCCACCATCGAATATCCAGGAGATTTTTCGTAGGCTGCGGCCTGCGCCGCTAAAAGCTGGCGATATCGTGCTCCACCAGGGTGATACTGCCGACTGCTGTTTCTTCATCAAAAGTGGTGTGTGCGAGGTGTCGGTGCTGTCGCCTGGTGCAGAGAAGCCGGTGGTTGTTGCCATGCTGGAATCCGGACAGGTTTTTGGTGAGGAAGCCTTGCTGTCGGAAACGACGCGCAACGCTACCGTTGCGATGGCAACCGATGGCATTCTCATGCGACTGGACAAAGCCGATTTTATCGAATTGCTGAAGGAGCCGGTGGTCAGTGCCAGCGGCTTCGACGATTGCGTCACAACGATCGATGCCGGCGGGCAATGGCTCGATGTTCGCACTGCCGACGAATTCGAGGCGGAGCATTTCCACGGCGCGCAAAACATGCCGCTCAATGTATTGCGACTGAAATCGCGTCTTCTGGATGCACACAAGCACTATGTTGTTTACTGTGATACGGGGCGTCGCAGCACCGCCGCCGCTTTTCTGCTGAAGAATGCTGGCTTTCGCGTTGACGTGTTCGATGGCGGCCTCAATGTGCTGACAACGGCACAGCGCAAACAATATCTGGACGGTTTCTAAGGACAGGCGCGACGGCATGGAATCGTTCCGAAATGTCGGCCTGATTGGGCGTCCTGGCAGTGATGAGGTTATCCAGACGCTGCTTCATGCTGTTGCTATCCTGCAGGCACGCGGTTGCAATGTCATCCTCGACGCTGATGTCGGGCACTTGCTCGGCAAACACGGACTCCAGGTGGGTGATCGCCGCATGCTTGGTGAGTGCTGTGACCTTGTGATAGTCGTCGGCGGTGATGGGTGTCTGCTGGGTGCAGCCCGCGCGCTTTCCGGTTTCGATACACCGGTAGTGGGCGTGAACCGGGGCTACCTGGGATTCCTTACCGACATCATGCCCAGTGAGCTTGAGCGGCAACTTGGCGCGATCCTCGATGGCAGATACGAGACCGAAAAACGTTTTCTGCTCGAAGCCGAAGTGCGTCGCGATCAGTATCCTGTTGGTAGTGGCGTAGCACTCAACGACGTCGTTATCCGCGCTGGCGACAGTGTGCATATGGTTGAGTTTGATCTCCATATCGAAGGCCGATTCGTCTACAGTCAACGCTCTGACGGGTTGATCATCGCAACCCCGACCGGATCAACAGCCTATGCGCTCTCCGGCGGCGGGCCGATCATGTATCCGCGCCTCGATGCTATCGTTCTGGTGCCGATGCACCCGCATGCTCTATCGAGTCGTCCGCTGGTGGTTGACGGTAACAGTGAGATAAAACTCGTCATCCGCTCGGTGCGCAATTCGCCTTTGGTGAGCTGTGATGGCCAGGAAGGTGTACGTGCGCAGGCGGGTGATGTCATTTATGTGCGTAAACGCGCTCAGAAGCTGACGCTGCTGCATCCACTCGGCCATGATTTTTACGAAGCCTGCCGCTCCAAGCTCGGCTGGTCCAGTAATCGCTGAGGGTGCGGCGATGGATTTCCACACACTGATCGAGCGCATGGATGCCAATACCTGTGAGGCTCTGCAAAGAGCCATTGAAACCGGAAAATTCCCTGACGGCCGCCGGCTGACCGATGATCAGCGTGCGCTGTGCATGGAGGCGGTGTTGGCTTGGCAAATCCGCAATTTGCCGCCAGAGCGGCGCATCGGCTACATTGATCGTAGCACCAGGGCCAAAGGCGCGGTATGCGTAAGCGACGATCATCTGCACGACGAGCAGCCGCTTCACATTAAAGACAAACACTGACCCGCTCTCCTGCTGCCTGCCAGGTGGCATTCCATGGTAATAGCCTATGCGCGATAACCAGGCTCCGGGGGTAATCCGTCGCGAGGATTATCGCGCCCCCGATTTTTTCATCGATGACGTTGCGCTTTACGTTGACATCCGTGCCGGCGTAACGCGCATTACGACGGACCTCGTGTTGCGTCGTAACCCTGTAGCTGCGCCGGATGCGCCGTTGCGTTTGCACGGGGAGGGCATGGCGTTGCGTGAACTGCTGCTCGACGGGCTGCCGTTGCAGCCAGGCGATTATCTGCTCGACGAGAAATTCCTTGAGGTTGCATTGGTGCCGGCCAGCTTTCGCCTGCGCACCGTGGGCGAGATCGATCCGGCCGCGAATACCGCGCTCGAGGGGCTTTATGTCTCGCACGGCATGTATTGCACGCAATGCGAGGCTGAAGGTTTCCGTCGCATCACCTGGTTCCTTGATCGCCCTGACGTGATGGCGCGCTTTCGCACCACCATCGAGGCAGACCGCGTGCGCTACCCGTTATTGCTGTCAAACGGCAACCGTACTGCCCACGAAGAGCTATCGAATGGCCGTCATCGTGCCACCTGGGAAGACCCGTTTTTGAAGCCCTGCTACCTGTTTGCGCTAGTCGCCGGCGATCTGGCGTGCCTTGCGGATGAGTTCGTTACCGCCTCGGGGCGCGTCGTGACGCTGCAGATATTTGTTGAGCAGCAGGATCTGGGTAAAACCGCACATGCCATGGATTCGCTCAAGCGCGCCATGCGCTGGGATGAGGAGGTGTTTGGTCGTGAGTACGATCTGGATATCTACATGATCGTCGCCGTCTCGCACTTCAATATGGGTGCGATGGAGAATAAGGGCCTCAATATTTTTAATACATCCTGCGTGCTTGCCAATCATCGCACCCAGTCAGACAAGGCGTTTCAGCGTGTCGAGGCGGTAATCGCCCACGAATACTTTCACAACTGGAGCGGTAACCGCGTTACCTGTCGCGACTGGTTCCAGTTGAGCCTCAAGGAAGGATTCACTGTTTACCGTGACGCTGAATTCAGCAAGGACATGCACTCGCGTACGGTAAAGCGCATCGAGGAAGTGAATTTTCTGCGCACGGTACAGTTTCCGGAGGATGCCGGCCCGCTGGCGCATCCGATACGGCCGGATGCCTATGCCGAGATCAATAATTTCTACACAGTAACCATCTACGAGAAGGGTGCGGAAGTGGTGCGCATGTTGCGTACTCTGCTTGGCGCTGCGGGTTTCCGCCGGGGCTGCGACCTTTACTTTACGCGGCACGACGGCCAGGCCGTAACCTGCGACGATTTCGTTCAGGCCATGGAGGATGCCAATCGCGTGGACCTCACCCAGTTCCGGCGCTGGTATGCGCAAGCCGGTACGCCGGTGGTTGAGGTGACTGACGATTTCGATCTCGCGCGTGGTGAATACCGTTTGCATTTCCGGCAGACATGTCCGGCCACGCCGGGCCAGCCTGAAAAATCACCGTTCGTGATCCCGGTGCTGCTCGGCTTGCTTGACCCGGTTTCCGGCGTCGAACTACCCGTAGTGTGTGCCGATCCGCATGTGGTGCCGGGCGAGGGCGGGGTGTTGGCAACAATACATGCTGACGAGACCGAATTGCTCTTTACCGGATTAACAGTGCGGCCGCTGCCGTCCCTGCTGCGCGGTTTTTCGGCACCGGTAAAACTCCAGTACGCCTACACCGACGAGCAACTGGCTTTTCTGGCCCGTCATGATACCGATGCATTCAATCGATGGAATGCCGGGCAGGAACTTGCGTTGCGTTATCTGCTGGCCGACATCACCACGCGGGAACGTGGCGAGCAGCCAGTGCCTGGCGGTGCCTTGTGCGATTTGTATGCGGCCGTTCTCACCGACAGTGACAGTGATCCTGCGTTGGCTGCCGAGATGCTGGTACTGCCGGCGGAATCCTATGTGGCAGATCAGTTGGCGGTTGCAGATCCGCAGGCCATTCATGCGGCCCGTCAGCATATGCGACGGTTATTGGCGCATACCCTGCGCGCCCCGTTGCTGGCGACCTATGCGCGCTTTGCCGCCAAGGGTGCCTGGAATGCCGAGCCGCAAGGTATTGCGCGTCGTGCTTTGCGTAACGCTGTCCTTGAGTTGCTGATGGCGCTTGCCGATGAAGATATTGCGCGTGTAGTGCAACGCCAGTTTGATGCGGCCGACAACATGACGGATCAGTTCGCGGCCCTGCGTGCAGCTGTGCATGGCGGTCTTGCCGGTGCCGATGAAATGCTCGCACGTTTCCACCGGCAGTGGCACGATGAAGCGTTGGTCGTTGATCAATGGTTCAGCGTGCAGGTAACAAGCCCGGCGATCGATGCCCTGGCGCGCGCGCGTGAGTTACTGCGCCATCCGCAATTCGAGCTCACCAACCCCAATCGCGTGCGCTCGTTGGTTGCTTCTTTTGCTGGCGGCAATCCGGCGCAGTTTCATCGCGTCGATGGCGCGGGTTACCGATTCCTTGCGGAACAGGTGATCGCGCTTGATCGGATTAATCCACAGATAGCAGCCCGTATCGCCGGCCACTTCAGTCGCTGGCGTCATTATAGCGAGAATCGTCAAATGCAGGCGGCGGCGGCATTGGAGGAGATTCTCGCGCAGCCTGATCTATCACCGAATCTCTGTGAGGTAGCGCACAAGACGCGGCATGATGGAGCTACCTGAGCGAACCGCTGACCCTTTCGGTCGTTTGGGAGAGGGGTTGCCAGCGCTATAATATTGGTGCTCAATTGGGCTTATAGAGTAGAGAATTGGTCATTGTACCACATCGGGTGTGGCTGAATATTGATGACCGACGCTCTACCTATGAACGCGATCGGACAAATAAAAATTTCAAATGTCCACGGAGTGCGCCCTCATGTATTGCCAGCAATCCCTTGCAGACAAGTATTTTACGTGGAAACCGTTCGGTGTCTTGTGCTGTTGGTTTCTGCTTTCTTCGATACTGATGCTGTGTGTTGCTTCGGTTCATGCGCAGGAGATCAACTTCGCCGACGGGGATGTGACCGGGCGATTCGACAACACGATTTCCTATGGCGTTGCTGCGCGTACCCAGGGCGCAGATCGCAATCTCGCCGCAGAAACCAGCGGCACGAGCGATTTCTACTCCGAACTTGCTGGTCGCAACGTCAGAACACAAGCCAACAAGAACGATGGCGACAATAATTTTTCCGATTCCGGTGACATCGTTTCACAAGTTGTCAAGTGGAACTCCTTGCTGGAGTTGACATGGAAAAATTACGGTGGGCAGGTCAGTGGTTTTGCTTTTTACGACGCGGCGCTTGCTGATCTTGAAGATGCGTACGGTACCGATCGGGATTTCATCAACAGTATCGATAGCCAGGATCGCCTGACCAATCTCAGATTAAGTGATGCCGCTGCCGACTATGCGGTAAGTGATGTGCGGCTGTCCTCCGCATACGTATGGGGCGATTTCGAGGTCGGCAGTCATACTCTCAATGCTCGTCTGGGTGAGCAGGTGCTGAGTTGGGGAGAGGCATTGTTCATGCAGGATGGTATCAATCAGGTCAACCCGGCAGATCTGTCTGTGTTGCGTTTGCCGGGCGCGGAAATCAAGGATGCGCTGCTGCCGCTACCGATGCTGGTTCTGTCTGCCGGCTTGACAGAATCGCTGTCTGCCGAGGCATTTTACGAATTCGGCTGGCAGCGCTCCGAGCCTGATCCGGTTGGTACTTTTTATTCCAGTACGGATTCGTTGGTCGGCTACGGCTCTGCAGCAGCGGTGATCGATTTGCGCGGGAGTTCCGTAGAGCCACTGGCTGAGCTTTACAACTTCTATGCGCGTGGCGGCGGTATGCCTGGCAATCCGTATGTTGGCGATCCAGTGAATGGCTTCAATGAGCGGGCAACAAGGCTTACCAACAACAAGCTGAATGATGTGCAGCCACCGGATGATGGTCAGTATGGCCTTAATTTCCGCTATCTGGCGGCGTCGCTGAACAATACCGAATTCGGTTTTTATTTTCTGAACACGCACGCGCGCAAGCCGACAGCCGGTGCCGTGGCGGGCGAGGCGTTTGGCACCGCGACCCCGGGTAATACCTGCACTGCAGCGTACGCCGCTCTCGCAGCAATCAGCGTGACTCCGGCAAGTTGCGCCGATACTCTCAATATCCTGGGTGGCTCTCAGGGTGCGACGGCTGCGCAGATCGTCGGCGGCCTCAACACTATTCACTACATCGATTCGACCAGCTATTTCCTGCAGTATGAAGACAACCTGCAGGTATGGGGCCTGACCTTCTCCAGCAATATCGGCGAGGTTTCATTGTCAGGTGAACTCGCCTGGCGTCCGGACGCCGAATTCATCCCGGAAGTCGGCGACAACCTGCTGATCCGCAATACGGCTCTCATTGCTCCCGTTGTGGCAAATGGCGGCACGATCAGCGTCGGTGGCAATGAATTGGGCGATCACATTACCAGCGCCGATGGCAGCACCCTGGTTTCTGCTGGCGACACCATGAATATCAGCGACAACAAAGACATGCTCAACGTGTCGCTTGTGGCCATCTACAATTTTGGTCCTGCGCTGGGTACGGATGGCCTGACGGGCATTGCCGAATGGGGTGGCACCTGGGTCAACGGGCTTGATGCGAACAAAAATTACGCTGCGGAAAACGCGATGGGATATGTGCCAAGTGCCGGCTTTGCCGAGGGTAACCCCGGGCAGTATCTCGATAAATTTTCCTGGGGTTATCGTCTTGTCTTGCTGGCAGAATTCAACGATGCCGTTTCCGGGCTTAATTTGAAACCGCAGTTGCGTTTTGCGCACGACGTTGATGGCAACAGCGTTTTCGGTGGCAACTTCATGGAGGAAAGGATGTCGGCGACGGTGGCCGTAGATGCAGACATGAGCGGCGACTGGAGTTTTGGGGTTGGTGCCAATGCATTCTGGGGCCGCGACGGTCAGAACGAGGGTAATCAGCTTGCTGATCGCGATAGTGTTTACGCCAACGTCAAGTATTCGTTCTGATTCGTCGTGATGTCAGGAAGATACTTCCGTTATCCGATCATAACGACAGGCGTATCGTACCCTGGCGTACACAGGAGACAGCCCATGTTGTTCAAGAAAGCTCTTGTTGTCGGCGCGGCGCTGGTGCTGGCCGTTGGGGTTTCGACAGCGACATATGCCAAAGTATCTGCCGATGCAGCCAAGGAGCTCAGCTCAACGCTGACGCCGTTTGGTGCGCAACGTGCCGGTAATGGCAAGGATGCTGCGGGCGGCGACGGTATTCCGGATTGGGTTGGTGGCATCACCAAGGCGCAAATTCCGGCCAGTTACAAGCGGGCCGGCCAGCACCATCCAGACCCGTATGCGGCCGACAAACCGATTTTCACCATTACCGCCGAAAATTATAAACAGTACGCAGAAAAACTTCCGAAAGGTATCGGGGCGCTATTCGGAACCTACCCCGAATCGTTCAGGGTGCCGGTATTCCAGTCACGCCGTTCCCACTCGGCAGCTGATTGGGTTGATGCGAATACTGCGCGTAATGCTGTTAATGGCGAGCTGGTTGCTGGTGGTAACGGCCTTGATGGTGTGTATGGTGGGATTCCGTTCCCGATTCCTTCTGGCAACAGCGAAGATAAGGCGCTGCAGATTATCTGGAACCATGCGATGCGTTGGCGTGGTGTTTTTGTTGTGCGCAGTGGTGCAGATGTTGCGGTACAGCGTAACGGTGATTACTCACTGGTTGTCAGCCAGCAGGAAGTCTATTTCCGCTACTACAATCCGAAGGGCAGTGTGCAGGATCTCAACAACAATATCTCCTTTTACTATTTGGCTTTCACCAAGAGTCCGCCTCGTCTTGCCGGGGGTGCTGTACTGGTACATGAAACCATCGATCAGAAGGCCATGCCGCGCCAGGCGTGGGGTTACAACGCCGGCCAGCGTCGTGTGCGGCGCGCACCGAATCTTGCGTATGACACGCCAATTGCGTCTGCGGATGGTCTGCGCACTGCGGACGATACGGACATGTACAACGGTGCACCGGATCGCTACGACTGGAAATTGATCGGAAAGAAGGAGATGTACATTCCGTACAACAACTTCAGGATGGATTCCCCCAGCATCAAATACAGCCAGTTGCTTGCCAAGGGTCACCCGAATCCGGATTATGCGCGCTATGAGCTGCATCGGGTGTGGGTAATCGAGGCAACATTGAAGCCGGAAGCCAGACACCTGTATTCAAAACGCACTTTCTATATCGACGAGGATAGTTGGGGTATTGCGGTTGCCGATTTGTACGATAATCGAGGTGAGCTGTGGCGTGTGAGTGAGGCTTTTCTAAAAAATTATTATGAAGTCCCGACAACCTGGTCTGCGCTGGACGTATTCCATGACCTGCGTTCCAGGCGTTATCACGCTCAGTACCTTGACAACGAAGAGGCCACGACGCTGGACTTCAGCCAGAGTGTTCCGAACGATTCCTACTTCAGTCCAGCAGCACTGCGTCGGCGAGGTCGCTGACAGTTTCAAAGCCGGTACAGCAAATGGAACGCTGCGGCACTGCAAACAAAAGGGATGCGTCGGATTAGAGGAGATGGGGCGGCGCATTTGCTGTGCAAGAGGGTAGCCTGCTGATGTATCAACACCTGCTGGTGGCGTGCTCGGTGCTTGCTGTGCTGATCCTTGGTTTTTTTGTCAAGGTTGCCGACGCTGGGGAACTCCTGCCTGCGATTCCTTCATCGCGTGCGGAGCATTCCTTGTTGCTGGATGTTGCCCGTGCCGGCACGCGACTGGTTGCCGTTGGCGAGCGCGGGCACATCGTCTTCTCCGACGACCAGGGCAGAACCTGGCGCCAGGCGAAGGTGCCGACGCGGGCCTTGCTCACGGCAGTATCCTTTCCGACGGCGACAGACGGCTGGGCGGTTGGTCATGACGGCACGATTCTGCACTCCAGCGATGGCGGTGTCAGTTGGTCGTTACAACGCACTCAGGTGTTTGATCCCGATGCTGCTGCCCAGGCAGAAGCCGATGCGCTTGCCGCTGCCGAGGTTGCCGGTATTGATATTGCGAGTGATGAGGGTACAGAGGCGGGTGCTGCGGCAGCTGCGCGTGTGGGTGCGGCCTTGCTTGATGTCTGGTTTGCCGATGCGCTGCATGGCTATGTCGTTGGCAGCAACGGCACCTTCATGGAAACGACGAACGGCGGTGTGGTTTGGGATGATCGCAGTGCGCGACTCGACAATCCGGATGGTTGGCACATTAATGCCATCGCGGTGCAGCCTGCCAATCCGCAGGTTCTGATTCTGGCAGGCGAAAAGGGCACGTTGTACCGCTCAACGGATGACGGCCAACATTTTGTGCGGGTTCGTCTTGCCCACGAGGGCTCGTATTTTGGTGCGCTTGCGACTGCCCGGGAGATTTACCTGTTCGGTTTGCAGGGCAGGATTTTTCATTCGCCTGATGGCGGTGGGAGCTGGAGTCCGCTGGAAAGCGGTGTGACATCCGGCCTCAATGACGCAGTGGCGCTGGCCAATGGAACGGTTGCCATTGCCGGGAACGCAGGCGTGGTCGTCACAATAGCTCCCGATGCTGCGCGCCCGGTGACTGTGCGCCGTGCCGACCGCAAGGTTGTTGCGTCACTGATCGATATCGACGACGGGTTGCTGCTGGTTGGTGAGGCGGGCGCGAAGCGCGCACGCCGCAGTGGCGAGCAGCCCTGACAAGTGCCCGGGATGACGTCCCGAACAGGCCTAAGCGCAGGATCCTTACTCCATGAACGAGATACTCGCCGCGATCGAGAACCGGGTATTCGGTAATCGTCGTACCGTGCTTTTTGTGTTTGCCATTCTGACCCTGTTGCTGGTTGGCAGTGCCAGCGAGCTTGCCACGGATTCCAATCTCAAGAAGATGGTGCCGTTGAGTCATCCGTGGATTCAAAATCTTTTCAAGTACAGGAATGATCTTGGGCTGGGCAACGATGTCCAGATCGCTGTTGAGACAAAAGACGGTGATATTTTTAATCCTGTTTATCTTGATGTCGTCAGGAAGATAACGGACGAGGTGAGCAGGTTCGAAGGTGTCGATCCGGCCAATATCAAGTCGCTGTGGACGCCGAATGTGCGCTGGAGTGAGGTAACCGCAGAAGGGTTCCAGGGTGGTAACGTTATCCCGGACGAATACGATGGTGACCACTCGGCTGCCAATCTCGAGAAGCTGCGCAACAATGTGTTGCGTTCCGGGCAGGTTGGGCGTCTCGTCGCTGACGATTTCAAATCGTCAATCGTGTTTGTGCCGCTGCTTGAAGCCGATGAAAAAGGTCAGGGTGGCGTCAGTTACCCTGACCTGCAAGAGAAGCTGGAGAGCCTGCGTGATCGCTACCAGGAAGAAAATCCGAGCATACGCATTCATATTGTCGGCTTTGCCAAGAAGGTCGGCGAATTGATTGATGGTGTGAGATCGGTTTTGGTGTTTGGATTTTTTTCGTTGTTGTTCACCGGCCTGCTGTTGTTGCTCGATTTTCGTTGTGTGCGCGCGGTGTCCGCAGTCCTGCTTTGCTCAGGGGCGGCTGTTTTCTGGCAACTTGGCCTGTGGCAGTTACTGCGCTTTGGGCTGGACCCCTATTCGGTATTGGTGCCGTTTCTGATTTTCGCGATTGCGGTCAGTCACAGCGTGCAGATCATCAATGCGATTGCCAATGAGGCCGTGAAAGGCAACAGCAAGGAGGATGCGGCGCGGCTGGCGTTTCGGGCCCTGTTTGTTCCGGGGATCGTTGCGTTGATATGCGGTTCGGTCGGGTTTGCGACCATGTACATCATCGACATCGGCGTAATCCGTGAAATGGCAATTGCTGCCGGCCTTGGTGTGGCAATGATCGCTGTGACCAATCTCGTCGCCTTGCCTGTTGTGATGAGCTATGTCGGAATTACGCCAGCGGCGATCGAGCGGCGGCGTGCCAGGCAAGGCCGTGTTGCGCGCGTCTGGACTTGGCTGGCACAGGCGGAAAGCCCGCGTATTGCGGTGATCTCTCTGGTTTTTGCGTTGGTGGGCGGTGCTACGGGTTGGTATGTGGCGCGCGATCTGCAAGTGGGTGATCTTGATCGCGGCGCGCCGGAATTATGGCCGAATCCTTGCGCTGTTGACGCCGGACATAGTGCTTGTGCGGCAGACTATGTTCCGAAGAAGCGTCATCGCTATAACGCTGACATGGATTTTATTACCGCCAATTACTCGGTTTCCGCCGATGTACTCGTGGTGATGGCTGAAACACCGCCGGAGGGTTGTAACAGTTATGCGGTGCTCAGCCGCATGGATGATCTCCAGTGGCGCCTCGAAAATACGCCGGGGGTGCAATCGACCATTTCACTGGCGACAGTCAGCAAGTCGATCGCCGTGGCGCTGAATGAGGGAAACTACAAGTGGTACGTGCTCTCGCGCGATCAGAATATTCTGAACAGCGCGTTGGGCACTGTACCCATGCCAACGAGCCTGTTCAACCAGGCATGCACCATGGCGCCTGTTTTTGTGTTTCTCGATGACCACAAGGCCGCCACGCTCGAGCGGGCAACGGCGACTGTCGAGGCATTTGCAAAGGAAAACGACAAGCAAGGCACGGTGAAATTCTTGCTCGCTTCTGGAAACGCCGGCATTGAGGCGGCGACGAACCAGAGCATTGCGCAATCCGAGAAAAAAATGCTCCTGTACGTCTACCTCGCGTTGATTGCGATGGTCTGGATTGGTTTTCGTTCGTGGCGGGCGGTGGTTTGCATGGTTGTACCGCTGGTGCTCACGTCAATACTCTGTGAGGCGCTGATGACCGTGCTCGGTATCGGTGTGAAAGTTGCTACGTTGCCGGTGATCGCGCTCGGTGTTGGTATTGGTGTTGATTACGGTATCTATATCTACAGTCGACTGGAAATGTTTCTCAAGCAGGGGCTTGATCTGCAGCAGGCCTATCTTGAGACACTCAAAACCACCGGCAAGGCAGTGAGCTTTACCGGTATCACGCTCGCCATCGGCGTCATTACCTGGGCGTTTTCGCCGATCAAGTTCCAGGCAGACATGGGCATCCTGCTGACCTTCATGTTTCTCTGGAACATGATCGGCGCGCTCTGGTTGTTGCCGGCTCTGGCTCACTTTCTGCTCAAGTCGTCAAAATCCCCTGTTGCGTGATCTTCCTGCAATGGCCGGGGCGATCATGTGCCGGCCTGCGTATAATGACGCGCCGATTTTTGTCCGGATTTTCCCATGCTGTATGACCTGGCCCGTCTGGGCCTGTTTTGCCTGCCCGCCGAAACAGCGCATGAAATCACGTTGCGCTCGCTCGCCATCGCGCAGCGGATGCATCTGGTATCCCTGTTTGCGCCGGTGGTGCCGCACAAGCCGGTGCGTATCATGGGTCTCGAATTCCCGAACCCTGTTGGTCTTGCGGCCGGCCTCGATAAAAACGGCGACTGTATCGACGCCTTCGGTGCGCTGGGTTTCGGTTTTCTCGAGATTGGCACCGTGACACCGCGCCCGCAGCCCGGCAATCCGCGGCCGCGCATGTTCCGGCTGGTGCAGCGGCAAGCGATCATCAATCGCCTCGGATTCAATAATCACGGTGTGGACCACCTCGTTGCGGCGGTGAAGCGGGCGACATTTTCGGGTGTGCTCGGCATCAATATTGGCAAGAACAAGGACACGCCCAATGCGCAGGCGCTGGATGATTACCTTATCTGCCTGCGCAAGGTTTACGATCATGCCAGCTATGTGACGGTGAATATTTCCTCGCCAAACACCCCGGATCTGCGGGCGCTGCAGCACGGAGATGCCTTGCGTAGCTTGCTGGGCGGGCTGAAGGATGAGCAGGAGCGTCTGCGGGTCGCGAGTGGCAGGCAGGTGCCGCTGGTCGTGAAGATCGCGCCGGATGCAACGCCGGCGGAAGTATCGTCAATCGCGCAGGTGCTTGTCGAATTCGAGGTCGATGGCGTTATTGCCACGAATACCACGGCATCGCGGGAAGGCGTCGAGGGCTTGCTGCATGCACAGGAGCAGGGTGGGTTGTCCGGCGCCCCGCTCATGGCGAAATCGACGGCTGTGGTGGCGCAGCTGGCCCGGGATCTTGGTGGTCGCGTGCCGATCATTGGCGTCGGCGGCATTTTGACGGCGGCCGATGCCGTCGCCAAGCGCGATGCCGGCGCGAAACTGGTACAGATCTATACCGGCTTCATTTATCGCGGCCCTGGCCTGGTGCGGCAGGTCGCGGCGGCCTGGTGAAGATCGCCAGGCGAGCATTTGCACCATCAGATCAAGTGCCAAACAGATCAACTACCCAAAGAAAGGGCCCTGGAAGGGCCCTGGGCCGGGACGAAGCCCGGTTTGTGTGGGGGTTGCCTCAGCGGGCTGGCGTACCGCTCAGCCGGTGCGCAGGAGTGGCGATGCTGCCTCTGCCCGCCAGTTCACCTCCTTGCCCTCCCGCCAGCCATTGAGCCACGTTTGCCTCATCATATCTTCCGCAAAAGGGCAGGCCTCCCGCGAGCGACCTTGCAGCGCCGCCTGATAGCCCCGAGAATACGCCCGCTCACCACGGTCACGCTTTTGCCTTTTCATCTACGCCGTTACCTCGCTAGTCCATGAGAATCTGCTTTGCACATCTGGCGGTTCTTTGTAGCGAAGCTGCAGCAGCTTCCGCCAACAACCATTCGCTATAAACGCCAGGCCTGTCGGTTCTCGATCCTATATACGGAAGCGATCAGAAAAGTCGTGCAACTGGTTGATTTGCCGGCATCGCAAAGCAGCTCGTTGTCGATTCGCCTGCTTGTTTATCGATCTTTGTCGTGCGGGGACACTCCATCATGAACATGCGTGCGGTGACGCTGACCTGCCCTGGGGGTCTGGAAGCACTGCTGGCCGCCGAGGCCGGCACATGCGGGCTTGAAGTCGAGCGGCAGGCGCGCGGTGCAGTCATCGTCCGGGGCACGCTGACGTCGATCTATCGCATTTGTCTGTGGTCGCGTTACGCCAATCACGTGTTGCTGAAAATCGTCTCGCTACGCGATGGCGACGCCGATTCGCTTTACGAGCAGTTGTCGGCGGTCGATTGGGCACAGTGGCTGAAGCCGGGTCAGCGTTTTGTGATCGGTGTCAGTGGCAGCACGCCGATGATCGTCAATGCGCAACATGCAGTGTTTCGCGCCAAGGATGCGATGGTCGATCACTTCGTCAGTCGCGCGCAGTTGCGCCCGAATGTGGATCGTGAAAACCCCGATGTTCAATTTCAGTTGCATCTGGATGAGCGCGAAGCGGCGATCTACCTGAACCTGAATGGCGCCTCACTGCACGAGCGTGGCTATCGGGCAGCGACGGTGGCTGCGCCGCTCAAGGAAAATGTCGCGGCGGCAGTTGCCGCGTGGGGCGGTCTGGGTGACGCCAACGCGGCGCCTGAGGTCGTTCTCGACCCGCTGTGCGGTGGCGGGACACTGCTTATCGAAGCAGCCTGGTTGTTGGCGGACATCGCGCCGGGCCTGCTGCGCACGCAGTGGGGTTTTGCGCGCTGGCGTGACCATGATGCCACCTGCTGGGAGGCCGTGCGTGCCGAAGCACTGCGTCGTCGCGAAGCCGGGCTCGCCGGGCGGCGGACGCGATTGGTCGGTTTCGATGCAGACCCGCAGGCAGTGCGCGCGGCGCAGGCCAATGTGGCGCTTGCGGGCGTCGCCGCCTGGGTGCATATCGAGCGACAGGCGCTGGCCTCGTTGCAGCGTGGTGCCGATATCGGCAAGCGACTGGCCTGCGACCAGGGTCTGGTGCTTACCAACCCCCCTTATGGCGAGCGGCTTTCCGCGATTGATGCGGCGCCGTTTCTGTATCGTTGCCTCAGCCGCAAACTGCGTGCGGTAACGCCAGGATGGCGGGCAGCGGTGCTTGCTGCAACCGTCGAGCACCTGGATGAGTTTCGGGTGGCGGAGCATCAGCAGCATCGTTGCCACAACGGCCCGCTCACATGTTTTGTACGGGTCTTTGCGGTGCCGGTACAGGCTGAGGCGGCCTGGCCGGCGTTTCGTCTGCGCCCGGAAGCCGCTGTTGCCGAAGAGGGCGCGCCGCTTGCCAATCGGCTGCACAAGAACTGGAAACACTTGCAGGACTGGGTCGGCAAGGAAGGCATCCGGGCGTTCCGGCTCTACGACGCGGACTTGCCGGAATTCAATGTCGCCATCGATGTTTATGGTGACCGTATCCATGTACAGGAATATGCGGCGCCGGCGACCATCGACCCGGCAAAGGCCGCCCATCGGCTGGAAGTCGCCCTGGAGGCGATCGGCACCGCGACCGGCAAGACCCGCAAATCACTGGCGCTCAAGGTGCGTGCGAAGCAGAAGGGTGCGCAGCAATACAAGCGCCAGGACGACGCCGGCGACTGGTTCGAAGTGGATGAATACGGTGCCCGGTTGCTGGTCAATCTGACGGATTACCTCGATACCGGCTTGTTTCTCGATCACCGCCCGTTGCGTCATCGGTTACAGATGCTGTGCCGGGACAAGCATTTCCTGAATCTGTTCTGCTACACCGGTTCAGCAACGATTCATGCGGCCTTGGGTGGCGCACGATCCACCACATCGGTAGACCTGAATCCGCGCTACCTGGCCTGGGCGGAGGCCAATCTGGCACTGAATGGGTTCTCGACCGTACAGCATCGCCTGGTGCGTGCCGATGTCGTTGAGGCGCTGGCCAAAGGCGGCGACCAGTTCGAGGTGATTTTCCTGGATGCGCCGACTTTCTCTAATTCCAAACGCACGCCGAACGTGCTCGACATCCAGCGTGACCACGCCGGGTTGCTGCGTGCAGCCATGCGCCATCTGGCGCGCGACGGGGTATTGCTGTTTTCGAATAACTACCGGCGCTTCAAGCTCGACGAGACGTTGGCGGCGGAGTACCGGGTAGTGGATATCACGGCAGCGACAATTCCCCGCGATTTCGCGCGCAATCCGCGCATCCATCAGTGTTGGGAAATACGTCACCGTGGCTGAGCAGGTGCTGGAGCTGCTGGGCACCCGCGGCTGCCATTTGTGCGATGAAGCAGAGGCGATGCTCAAGGCCGCAGTGCGTGCCCGGCCGATCGCCTGGCGGTATGTCGATATCGCCGGTGACGAGGTATTGATTCGACGTTACGGCGAGCGGATTCCGGTGCTGCGAGGTGAGCGGGGAGAGATTGCATGGCCCTTTAGCCTGCTGGACATTCTGCGTCTGGCAGAAGTATCCGGGCGCTGATTGCGGGCGCGAGGCATGCGTCCCTGGAACCCCCAATGGTGGGCCAGCAGATCGGCAATGTAGGCAGACACGAAGACGGCAAGGCCAAGCAGGATGCCGCTCATGTCAGCCTGCATCCCGGATGAGGCCGACGAAGACACCTTCGATGGTCAGATCTTCCGGCGCCATGATAATGGGGCGGTAGGCATCGTTGGCGGGCATCAGGACGGGCCGATTCCTCTTGATCAGCAGTGTTTTGACCGTCACCTCGTCGTGGATGCGTGCCACCACGATCTGGCCGGATTGTGCTTCGCTGGTTTTGCGCACGGCGATGAGGTCGCCATCGAGAATGCCGGCATCCTTCATGGAATCACCACGGACGCGCAGCAGATAGGTGGGTTGCTGACGGAACAGGTTGTCCGGAACGGTTACCCGCTGTTCAACGTTCTCGATGGCCTCGATCGGTGAGCCGGCGGCAACCGAGCCGATGATCGGCAGGCTCAGTATCGCCAAGTCGACTTCATCGCTGGCAACCTCGCTGCCGTCGAGCAACTGAATGCCGCGGGACAGATCACTGTGCAGGCGGATGACGCCTTTGCGTTCCAGCGCCTTGAGGTGATCCACCGCCGCATTTTTCGACTGGAAGCCCATGGCGTCGGCAATTTCGGCGCGGGTCGGTGCTATGCCGTTCTTCTGCAGCGAGCGGCGGATGAAGTTGAGAACCTGGCGCTGACGGGTGGTGAGCTTTTCCATAACCGGTGGCCTGTCTGTGAGCGAGGCGCCTGCGATTACTCAGGCAGCCACTGTACTTTGGCACAGTGACTGTGGATATGTACAGTGTTTTTTTGACCAGTCCGATCAATGCGCTGACTGCGTTGAAAGGCCCTGTGGGCTGTGGCAAGGTAGGTGCGGCGTCCGTGGCTTCAGTAGAGCTCCGGTTTTATCGTGAAAAAGGGCTGGAGCAGGGCTGAATGAGAGAGATTGCGAAAGGGGAAATTGCACCGGAATCGATACAGCGTCTGGTGCAGGGGATCCCCTTCTTCAATGAGATCATTCGCACCGATGCGCATCAGTTTGTCCAGCTCACGACCCGCTGGCGCCTGCTGCATGCCGAGCCGGGTGATGTCGTCATCCGCCGGGGGGACACCGACCCGTACCTTTATTTCCTGCTCAAGGGTCAGCTTGATGTACTAAGTGGCGACGTTGGTTCAACTGCCATCAACACCATTTCCGCAGGTCAGCCGTTCGGTACGTTGGCCATGCTGCGGGGGCTGCCCCGCAGTGCAACAATCGTTGCCACGTCGAACGCCAAAGCCTCGGTATTGCTTGCGCTGGACTACAATTTTTTCCGTGATATCGACGATTACGGTTTGTTCACGCTGACCACCAAACTCGCGTTCTACAAGATGGTGGCCAATGACATCCGCTGGACGCTGGAAATGTATAAGAAGTCTGATCCGCACAACGAGCTGGTGGTCAGCATGCGTAAGGTTCCGTTGTTCACCGGCAAGCGCGGTACCCGCGAAGAACTGGCGTCATTGCGCGAACAGGCGCTCGCGCTGGCCGACATCCTTTGCCAGTGGAACGAGTCCGCGCCGCACAAGTAAAAACCCGGCGGCCTCCAGCCTCGGGTTGTGCAACTGGCCGTTCGACTTTCGTTCAGTGGCGCGCGATACGCACCGCGAGCACGTCGCAGTGGGCGTGATGCAGTACGGCGTTGGCCGTTGAGCCGAGCAGCGCCGCAAGGCCGCGGCGACTGTGGCTGCCGAGAACGATCAGATCGACTCCCTGCTCCTGCGCAACCCGCAGAATTTCCTTTTCGATGGTGCCGGTAACAAGCAGGCAGCTCTCGCTGCCGATGGCGAGGTATTTGGCCAGCTCATCCAGCTTTTTGCGGGCCTGCCGCGAGACTTCCTCCTGTAGTGCGGCCAGATCGACGGGCATTTCCGCACCGTAGGCCAGCGCCAGCGGTTCGATGACATGAATCAGGGTGAGCTGGGTGCCGGCCGCCACGATGTCGGCAACACGCTCGGCGAGCAGGGAGGTGTCCGGTTCGAGGTCGGTGGCAAGCAGAATGTGGCGGTACATCGTGATGGCCCGGCCATGGCAGATGGGCAGACCTTACCCGGTTGCTGATTTGCTCGCCATCCTGACAACGCATGGATGCCGGCCAGTCGCCAGCCCCGGAAGCTGAAACTCATGGCGCACAACAATAAGATAGTTGATTGATATATAAGGAAATTATGTACATTTTCGGCAGTCGGGCGACAGAATCTTCCTTGACCCCCTGTGCCAGCGTCCCGTACAAATGCCCGCCTTTCCTCCTGCCAGAACGGATCCATGGGCAAGTCACTGGTTATTGTCGAGTCGCCGGCCAAGGCGAAAACCATCAACAAATACTTGGGCAAGGACTTCATTGTGAAGTCCAGCGTCGGGCATGTGCGCGACCTGCCGGCGAGCGGCTCGGGGCGTGCCGAGCCGGCTCGCGACGACAAGAAGGCAGAGAAAAAGGCCGGGAAGAAGCCGGCGAAAGAGTTGTCCCGTGAGGACAAGGCCTGGAACCACCTGGTGACCCGCATGGGCGTGGATCCGGAACATGGCTGGAAAGCCCGTTACGAGGTCGTGCCTGGCAAGGAAAAAATCATCGAAGAGCTGCGCAAGCTGGCGAAGAGCGCCGACGAAATCTGGCTCGCGACCGACTTGGATCGCGAGGGGGAGGCCATTGCCTGGCACCTGCGCGAGATGATCGGCGGCGATGACAGCCGTTACAGGCGTGTGGTGTTCAACGAAATCACCAAGGCCGCAATCCAGAAGGCGTTCGAGCAGCCGAAGCAGATCGACATGCATCGCGTCGAGGCCCAGCAGGCGCGGCGCTTCCTCGACCGCATCGTCGGCTACATGGTGTCGCCATTGCTGTGGAGCAAGATCGCCCGCGGTTTGTCTGCCGGTCGTGTTCAATCTGTTGCCGTGCGGCTGCTGGTGGAGCGCGAGCGAGAAATTCGCGCCTTTAACCCGGAAGAATACTGGGAGCTGCATGCCGATACAGTGGCCCCGAAAGGTGAGGCACTGAAGCTGCAGGTTGCGCGCGAGGACGGCAAGGAATTCCGGCCGGCCTCGGAAGATGCGATCAAGCGCACGATCGCCAGGCTGAAAAATGCGCAGTTCGCATTGACCGCTCGCGAGGACAAGCCAACCAGCACCAAACCGAATGCCCCGTTCATTACATCAACCTTGCAACAGGCCGCCAGTACGCGTCTTGGGTTCTCGGTCAAGCGCACGATGACCATCGCGCAGAAGCTGTACGAATCGGGTTATATCACCTACATGCGTACTGATTCGACCAATCTCGGCAATGAAGCACTCGAGGCGGTGCGCGCGTATATTGGCAAACAGTTCGGTGCTGCATACCTGCCGGAAAAACCGACTATCTATGCCAGCAAGGAAGGCGCGCAGGAAGCTCACGAGGCGATTCGGCCTACCGATGTTGCGGCGCGTGCCGAAGACCTGAAAGACCTGGATGCCGACGCGACGCGTTTATACGATTTGATCTGGCGGCAATTCGTTGCCTGCCAGATGACGAAAGCAGAATACCTGTCGACGTCGCTGGTGGTGGAAACTGCCGGTGTCGAGTTGCGCGCGCGCGGTCGCGTGGTGAAATTCGATGGGTACACCCGCGTATTGCCACCGGGTGGCAAGAGCGCACCGGAAGACCACCCGTTGCCGGATGTCGCGGTCGGCGCTTTGCTCAAGCTCAAGGAGTTGCTGCCGAGCCAGCACTTCACCAAGCCGGCGCCACGCTACACCGAGGCAAGCTTGGTGCGCGAGCTGGAGAAGCGCGGCATCGGTCGTCCGTCCACTTACGCGGCGATTATTTCGACGATCCAGGATCGCGGCTATGCGCGGGTTGAAAGTCGTCGGTTTTACGCGGAGAAAATCGGCGACATCGTCACCGATCGCCTGGTCGAGAACTTCGACAACCTGCTCGATTATGGCTTCACCGCCCAGATGGAAGCGCAGCTTGATGAAGTTGCCGGCGGCACCCGTATCTGGCGTGATGTGCTCGATGAGTTCTACAAGGATTTCAAGGGCAAGCTCGATCATGCCGGCGGGGTTGGTTCCGGCAAGGCAGCCACCGGCGGCATGCGTGCCAACCTGCCGGTCGAGACCGATATCGCCTGCCCGACCTGCGCCCGGCACATGCAGATTCGTTTCGGCTCGACCGGGGTGTTCCTGGGTTGTTCGGGTTATGCGCTGCCGCCAAAGGAGCGCTGCACGACAACCATGAATCTGGTGTCGGCGAACGAGGTTGTGTCGGTCAATGATGACGATGATGAAGCCGAAGCGCGCCTGCAGCAGGCGAAGAAGCGCTGCAAAAAATGCGGCGCCGCGATGGACAGCTATTTGCTCGATGCCAAGCGTAAATTACATATTTGCGGCATGAGTCCGGACTGCGGTGGCTACGAGATTGAAGCCGGTGAATTCAAGATCAAGGGCTATGAAGGCCCCAAGCTTCAGTGCGACAAGTGCGGCAGCGAGATGCAATTGAAAACCGGCCGTTTCGGCAAGTACTTCGGTTGCACCAATAAAGAGTGCGGCAACACCCGCAAACTGCTGCGCAGTGGCGAGGCAGCGCCACCCAAGGCAGACCCGATACCGATGCCGGAATTGCGCTGCGAGAAGTGTGATGATTTCTATTTGTTGCGTGACGGTGCTGCCGGTGTGTTTTTGGCGGCAAGCAAATTTCCGCGCAATCG
>JBMOOP010000099.1:0-3224 GCA_049324495.1 Pseudomonadota bacterium | reverse complement strand
TCGGAAGTATTGGTGCGCTCGTCGTTGCGAGCCTCGGAAAATACCTAGTTGGCGGTGATTTCTCGCACATGAAAGCGTGACTTGGTTGGCTCGGTTGGTGTGAGCCCTGTGCTAATTTGTCCTTGCTCAATTCTGCGGGAACTTTTCGTGCAAGGGCGTCGTCGTCTCCTGCTGCTGGCCGCTATCATCGTCGCTGTCGCCATGGGCGCAGTGGGGATTACGCTGGTCACGTTGTATCAAGCGAACATGCAGGAACACCGGCAGGTATTGAGCGTCCGTCTGCAGATGCTTGCGTCCGGGTTGCCGGTCAATGAGCGTTTCGCTCGGGTTACGCGCGGCGCGCACGATTGGCAGCCGATCACCGGGGTCTTGCCGGCGAGCGTGCGCGATGCGCTCGCGGCGGTGCCGTTCCCCGCTGGCAATGAGGTTGTCTGGGTTGATGACATCCATGCGCAATACCTGGTCGGTATGCGCAGGTTGGGCCCGGAAACTGTTGCTGTTGCGTGGTTTCCGCTTGCGGAGTTAAGGCTGCCATTCCAGCAGGCCGCCATCCATGCGCTGATCGGCCTGCTCCTGTTGCTTGCGGCTGGCTTGTTCCTTTTTTACCGCATGAGTGCGCCACTGTTGCGCAGTCTTGCCATGAGCGAAGCCCGCTACCGAACCTTATTCTCCAGCACTGCCGAGGGCGTGCTGTTGATCGGCGAGGGAATTGAAGAGTGCAATGATCGTTTATGCGAATTTTTCCACTGTCGGCGAGAAGATATTCTCGGCTTGCCCTGGCGCGATTTTTTTCGGCGTTATGCCGGTGATGATTCATCTCTTGTGCGCTTCAAGGTGCATGTGCGGGCCGGTCTTGCCGGCAACAAATTGCCATTTCTCTGGACGTTCAATCGTGCCGACGGCGGCTGGTTTCTGGCTGAGGTGGCCATGCGGCCGGTGCGTGATGGCGATAACCGCCTGATGCTGGTCTCAATGCGGGATGTAACGGCCCGTGAGGAAGCAGCGCGGGTCTTGCGGGTTGCCGAACAGGCGCTGCGCGAGTCGCGAGAGAGGCTCGCGCAGGCAGGCCGATACAGTGTGCTCGTCGAGCTGGCCGGCGGTATTGCCCATGAGGTCAACCAGCCGCTTACGGCCATTGCCAATTACGCGCAGGCAAGCCGCCGTCTGGTGGGTGCCGGCAAGACCTGCGCTGATGAAGTCTCTGTGGCACTTGACCGGATTGCCGAACAGGCCCAGCGTGCGGGTGAGGCCATTCACCGTATCCGTGCCCTGGTGCCGTCGGTGCCAGCGGCCCCTGCCAATCGTACCTGCATCAACCACCTGGTCAGCGAGGTTGTTGAGCTGATGCGCGAGGAAATCGACAGCGCGGGCGCCCGGGTTGTTCTTGATCTGGCCGAGCCGGTTCCGGATCTGCTGGCGGATCCGCTGCAGATCCAGCAGGTTGTCATGCAATTGCTGAGCAATGCGCTGGATGCGCTGGATGGGTTGCCGCCGCCGCAACGAGAAGTGCGTATCGCGACCCGGGTTCAGGGCAATGCTGTCGAGGTGGTGGTGGAGGATCGGGGCCATGGCATCACGGCGGAAGATCGTTCCCGCCTGTTCGAACAGTTCTATTCGACCAAGAAAAACGGCATGGGCATGGGGTTGGCCATCAGTTTGTCTATAATCAGGACGCACCACGGGGAGCTGGAAGTTGACGAGGCTTGCGAGCAAGGGGCACGTTTTCGATTCAGGCTCCCGATAGATGTCAGCGCAGCAGGGAGTGATGCCGCATGTCAGGACCAACTCGCCCCGTAAACGGATTGGGCAAGCAGACAGTTTTCGTTGTCGACGATGACGATGCCGTGCGCGATTCACTGGCTATGTTGTTGCGCTCGGTCGAGTTGCCGGTCGAGACGTTCGATTCGGGCCTTGCGTTTCTGGAACGCTATCGCCCCGGTCTCATTGGCTGTCTCGTCCTCGACATCCGCATGCCGAAAATGAGCGGCTTGGAATTACAGCAAAAATTGCGCGAGGCCGGCTCCCGTCTGCCTGTCATTTTCATCACCGGGCACGGCGACATCCCGATGGCGGTGCAGGCGATCAAGGAAGGCGCTGCCGATTTCATCCAGAAACCCTTCCGTCACCAGGATTTGCTTGATCGCATTCACTCGGCGCTGATTGAGGACAATCGCCTGCGCAGTGCCGATGCGCAGCGGGAGACGCTGGCGGCGCGCTACGACAGTCTGACCGAGCGCGAGCGCGAGGTGATGCTCATGGTGGTGGCCGGCCGGGCCAACAAAGTGATCGCCATTGATCTCAACCTCAGCCAGCGTACGGTGGAAATCCATCGCGCCCGGGTGATGGAAAAGATGCAGGCGCGCTCGCTCGCGGATCTGGTCAAGATGGCCATTGATCTTGGCGTCACGCATTGAGTTCCCGGCCAGGCGCGCCCGGGTGTTGCGTACAGTCCGCATCTGCACCGTAGTTCTACGAATTTCCAGCCAGTGCTGGTTGCGTAGGATGGTCCTGTGCCCTGATGGGCGAAAAGGAAAACGGAGTTATCCATGCTTGTGCTTACCAGACGCGTCGGCGAGAAAATCCGGATCGGCGATGATGTCGTCATCACCCTGCTGGGTGTGCGTGGCAACCAGTACAAGGTCGGCATCGAGGCCCCCAGGAACGTCAGCGTTCATCGTGAAGAGATCTGGGAACGTATTCAGGCCGGCGGGGCCGTACCGGACGAAAGCGAGGCCGGTTGATACGTGTCGCGCCCTGCGCAGCAGGGCAGGCATGACACGACAGGATGCCGTTGCCAGGGTTTCCATTCATGCAGTGCATCGCTTTGCCGGGCAGGTAACGCGGTGACTGCGCACGTTCTGCGTCTGCGGGTTGATGTTGGCCGCCAGGTACTGGAACTCTGGCAGGGCGAGCGTCTGCTGCGGACGTTTCCGGTATCCACTGCAGCCAGAGGCGTCGGTGAGCGCAAAGGTTCCGAACAGACGCCGCGTGGCAGGCATTACATCCGGGCACGTATTGGCGGCGATCTGCCCACCGGCGCCGTGTTGTGCGGGCGCCGTTTTACCGGTGAAATCTGGAGCGAGGCACTGGCGCGGGCCAACCCGGATCGCGACTGGATACTGAGCCGCATTCTCTGGCTGTGCGGATGCGAACGCGGCCGTAACCGCCTGGGCGATGTCGATAGCCAGCAACGCTACATCTATATTCACGGCACCCCCGAGACC
>JBMOOP010000098.1:0-1288 GCA_049324495.1 Pseudomonadota bacterium | reverse complement strand
CGCGGAAGCTGCCTTTCCAGCCAGGTACGCAATTCGGATATCACCGGCAGGCTACGCTCGGCGCGCTCGCGTTGCCGCACGGTGATATCCGCGACGTCCTTGATATCCCGCTCAACGCCATACAACTTGCCGATCATTTTCACCGCCATATCGGCGCTGCCGGTCTTGCCTTTCGGCTGCGCTTTCTGCGCCTCAATAAACTTCCGCCGCGCATGCGCCCAGCACGCCAGATGCGTCAGACCGTTCTTTGCGACCACGGCGTTATAGCCGTCATAACCATCCGTCATGAGATGGCCGCGATAGCCTGCCAGCAGACGCGCCGGCACCGAACCCGAACGGCTCGGATCGTAATCAAACAGCACCATCAGTTGCCCCGGCGGTCCGCCGGATTGCACCCACATGTACGACTGGCTTTGCGCCGTTCGTCCCGCCTCCTTCAGCACCTGAACCGGCGTCTCGTCCATGTGCAGGATGTTTTGCGACAGCAACTGATCCCGCAGCAGGTTGTGCAGCGGGATCATCAACTCGCTGCACGCGATCACCCAGCGCGCCAGCGTATTGCGCGATGCCTCGAAGCCGTGGCGCGCACACACCTTTTCAAAGCGGTGCAGTGGAATGCCATCGACATATTTCGCGGTGATCAGCAATGCCAGCGTATTGGCGCTCGCATTGCTCTTCGGGATCGGCTGCGGCGGCATCGCGGCCGTGACCGGTGCCAACTGGCATGTTGGGCACGCACAGGTTTTGCGGATATGCCGCAACACCCGAACCCGCATCGGCATGATGTCGACCTGCTCGCTGACTTCCTGCCCGATCTCGACCTTCTCGGCGCCACAGGCGCAAAGACGCTCTGCGGGCGTCAGTTCATGCACAATCTCGACACGCGGCAGATGGGCCGGCAGCGGCGAGCGCTTGCCGCGGGGTTTGGCAGGGGGTGGCGCAACGTCGTCAGCCGCTTCAGCGTCGACAGGTTCTGCAGCCAACACGTCAGCCTCGTCGAACAAGGCAATCTGGCCAGAAGACTGTTCGCTGCTGGCGGCATAAAGCGTGTGGCGCATCAGCCGGACCTGCTCAAGCAGTGCGGCATACCTGGCTTTGTGATACGCGATTTGTGCATCACGGCTTTCAATCGCAGCATCACGCTCTTCAATCGCGGCATCACGCAACAAGAGCAACGATTTCAGGAAATCGTTTTCTTCTTGAAGAGGTTTTTGCGCAGCACGTTGCATGCCGCGCATTTTAGCAAAACGTGTTACGAAAGCGAAGCGAAATGCAGGATTTTATGCGG
>JBMOOP010000097.1:0-1293 GCA_049324495.1 Pseudomonadota bacterium | reverse complement strand
TAATGTATCGCATGTGGATTGAGTTTCGAGAAATCGAGCTTGCCGGCGATCAGGAAGATCACTGTTCGGATCGTGCTGATCCGGCCATAGCCGCGCGCCTCGCGCTTGGCGGACTGAAACAACCCGTTGAGGGCTTCCAGGAAGCCGTTGGTCTGGCGGGTCTGTGCCCAGGCGACGATGCCATCGAAGTGGTTTCGGATCATCTTGGCGACCTCCTTCATGGGCTCGACCTTGGAACGCATCACGTTTGTGCACCACTGCTTGAGCATGCTGGATACGACGTTGATCTGTTTGCGCTCGAGGATCTCGCGCAGTTGTTCCCGATACACCCAGGCCCGTGCGGTGCGCCGGGTATTCAGGCGGGCGAGCAGGCCGTCGACGTCGGCTCGGCTGGCGGCATCGAGGCTGTGGTAATCACGCAGCAGTTTCCAGCGCGGTCCCTTGAGGCCGGGGACTGTTTTCTGCTCGATACGCCGCATCTTGTCGAGGGCGGCCGAGGCATGGGCGATCACATGGAATTTGTCGAAGGTGGTGCGGGCGTTGGGCAGATGTTCAGCACAGCCTTTGATGAAAGCCGGCGACATGTCGATGCCGGCCGATCCGATTTTCCCGGGGTCGGCGCCGTGGGCTTTCAGATCCTCGGCCAACCGTTTGATGGCCTCGGCATCGCGGCCTTGCGTGACAAACAACACGGCACGGCGTTCGGTATCGGCCGCCAGCGTCACGTAGTCATGGCCGCGGGCGCGGGAGGTTTCGTCGATGGCGAGGCTGCGCACCGCAGAAAAATCGGCCTTGGCCAGCGCCAGCTCGACGTAGCACCCGCAGATCGCCGCCACCCGGTGCCAGCTCTCGCCGACCAAGCGGGCGACCGCCGCAAACGGCATCTCGCGCGCGAGCATCAGCGCCAATGCCTCGAACAGCCGCGTGAAACCCGACAGCTTGCCGGCCCAGCCCGGTTCCACCTGGCGCACCGCCCCGTCTGGCAGCTTCACGCGCGGTACGCGGACCTCCAGGAAGCACTCGTGCTGGAAGAAGTTGAGATGCCGGTAGCGCTTGCTGACCGTGTCATGCACCGGATGAACGCCGCCTACCTCCGGCACGGCAAAGCGGCTGCCACTGGCAAAGTCGGTGCGGATCGTCAGCGTTCTAGCCGCCGGGTCCAGTTCGACATCGGCCACATACCACGGCTCGGCAATACCCAGGGCTGTCTCAAAAAGCTTCTCGCTCATCATAATCAGATCGGTTGTTGATAGGGGGATCTACTATATGGCTACCCACTCGAAATTCAAAAGA
>JBMOOP010000096.1:0-1300 GCA_049324495.1 Pseudomonadota bacterium | reverse complement strand
TAGCAGGCTGCTGAAAAACCCCTGGCTCTAGCGATCTGTTTGTGATTCTCTTTCCTGGTAACAGCGAGGGGGGGATCAAGGCGTGCGTGGAGAGGATCGTTTGAACGGCCAGTTGTTCAGTTACATTGACATAGAAAGCCGCATCCATGAGAAGCATCCCCTGCGCCTGATCCGCGAGGTGGTGAACGGCGCGCTTGCGCAGATGTCGGGGGAGTTCGACGCGCTGTATGCGCATGAGGGCCGCCCGTCGATCGCGCCGGAGAAGCTGTTGCGGGCGTTGCTGTTGCAGGCGTTTTACGGCATCCGCAGCGAGCGCCAGCTGGTGGAGCAGCTGGAATATAACACGCTTTATAAATGGTTCGTGGGCCTCAATCCCGACGAGAGGGCGTGGGACGCCTCGACGTTCTGCAAGAACCGCGACCGTTTGCTGGAGGCGGAGGTGTCGCAAAAGCTTCTGGCCGCCATTGTGCGCCATCCGCGCGTGAAAAGACTGATGAGCAAGGAGCATTTCTCGGTGGACGGCACGCTGATTGCGGCCTATGCCTCGATGAAATCGTTCCGGCGCAAAGATGATGATGACACGCCGCCGCCAGGCCGCAACGCGGAGCGGGATTTTCATGGTGAGAAGCTGTCGAACGAAACGCACGAAAGCAGGACGGATGCGGACGCCCGCCTGTACCGCAAGGGAAAGGGCAAGGAATCGCGCCTGTATCACATGGGCCATGCGCTGATGGAAAACCGCAGCGGCCTTGCGGTATGCGGCATGGTCACGCCCGCGACCGGCACGGCGGAGCGCGAGGCCGCGCGGGCGCTGATCGGCCGCCACCGCAAGCACAAGCGCCGCATCACGCTGGGCGCGGACAAGGCGTACGACGTGGAGGACTTTGTGAGGATGCTGCAACAAGACAATGTCACGCCGCACATCGCCGTGGATGGCCATGTCACGAAAACCGGCAAGACCCGCAAGACCGCCATCGACGCCCGCACCTTGCGCCACGCCGGTTACAAGATCAGCCAGACAATCCGCAAACGCATCGAGGAAATCTTCGGCTGGCTCAAAACGGCGGGCGGCATGGCGAAAACATTCTTCCGCGGCACGGCCCGCGTCGACGCCGCCTTCAACCTCGGCCTGTGCGCTTATAACCTGATACGCCTGCCAAAACTGCTCGCCGCGCCTTCATAGCTTGTCCCGGAACAAAAAAAACGCCGGAGCAAACGGCGAATATGAACGCAAACTGACAGAAATAAACCCCGCCAATCCCTGAAAAACCAGATTTACGGCAGGTTTTTCAGCAGCCTG
>JBMOOP010000095.1:0-1330 GCA_049324495.1 Pseudomonadota bacterium | reverse complement strand
CTCCTATGATTGATTACAAGGTAAAAGTTTGAAGTTTGGGAAGTCTTGGAACACCCAGTTATTTTTGAGGGTGTGGAAGATGGTGTTGAGTAGCTTGCGTGCAGTGGCGATGATGGCCTTTCCGGTGCCGCGTTTGGTTTTGATGCGCTCGTAGAAGTCGTGAAGGTATGGACTGTATCGCTTGGCGATGAGCGTGCATTGCACCAGCGTGGTACGGGCGATTTTGGAACCGCGTTTCGTAATGCGCCCGGTGTTGCAGGATGCATTGCTTTGCGATACGCGCGGGACAATGCCGAAGTAGGCGGCAAGTTTGCCGGTATCGCCGAAGTCTTTGATTTCGCCGATATGGGTGAGCATGACGGCGGCAGAAAGCGGGCCGATGCCCTTGATGCTGATGAGGTTCGCGTAACCCGGCAGGGTTTTGGCGAAGGTGGCGATTTCTTTTTCCAGCCGCTTGGCGCCTTCACGCAGCGCATCGAGCTGGCTGCCGATGACTTCCAGCTCTGCCTTTTCCAGGGCGCTCCACTGGCAGCTTTCGACGTGGCGCCTGAATCCCGCCTGGCTGGTCAGGGTTTCGCGTTTCACTTTCAGGCCGTGGCGCACGAACAGCCCATGCACTGGGCCTGGCAGCGACACGCGCAGCTTCACCAGCTGATCGCGGGTAGCAATCAGAGACGCCAGCTGCGTCTGCTCTTCGCTCTTGCACCGCGCCTCCGGCAGCATGTCCTTGGACAGGAAGAAGGCGATGGAACGTGCATCATGCCGGTCGGTTTTCTTCACCGAGCGGCGAATCACCTCGAACTGCCACGGCGCAATCACCACCACCCGCTTCACATGCGGCGAGACTTCCCGGCAGAACCAGGCGCTGTTGCCCGTGGCCTCCGCCGCGACTTCGTCTCCCGCTTGCAGCGTGGCGATAAAACGCGCCAGGCCACCCTCCTGCAACGGCCATGTCTGCATGATTTCCTGCTGGCCTGCTTGCAAAATGCAGGCGGTGAAGCTATTGGTATGCAGGTCTACTCCGATGTAACGTGTCATTTTTACCTCGTGGTTTGAATTGACAGGCGGGGCAGATGCTTCGGACGGATGGCTCCATACTCCTATACGAGATCATCGCGTACCGGTCCGGCTTGACCGGCTTGCGAGCCTCACGGCGGCCATTCGGTGGCAGGGGCGGGCAGTCTCCTTTACGAGGTCTGATCCCGCTCCCGCCGCTTATCGCGGCACGCGCGGGGCCTCACATCACGCATGCACCCTGCCGCCTATCCACCCCGGATCATCTCTGCTCCGTACCAGCGGCGCCGGCAATTCAATTCATACCGTCTCCTTT
>JBMOOP010000094.1:0-1347 GCA_049324495.1 Pseudomonadota bacterium | reverse complement strand
GCGTTCAGCGCAACCTGCTTTCTCACTCTGAGCCTTTCAGTGCGGTGCGTGCCGCTTCGATGTGCTGATGGGTGGTGTGCAAACCGGTTGCGCCTTCACGGGTGGGATGCCACACCTCATGCCCGCACACGCAGGTGAGGGTGACGCGATGCTCCGTCACGTCCACGGATGCGATGGTGTGGCTCATGCGGCCTCGTTGCGCTTCTCGCGGCGACGGGCGTCGTACTCGGCCTGCTTCGCCAGCAGACGCTCACGGTTCTCCTGGTAGTAGCGGCGGCGGTACTCGCGTAGCCGGTCAGCGTTCTCCTGCTTCCATTGGCGTTGCTTCATGCCAAGAGCACGCTTCGCGCCCTCCCGGTAGCGCCTGGCCGCAGCAAGCTTCTGAGCACGAAACTCGGGGTCCGTGGCGTACAACCGGCGGTGACGTTCCCGCTTGTACATCCGCTGCCAGCAGCGCTCAGTGCAGAACGTGTGACCCTTGCGCGACGGGATGAACGTTTCGCCGCACTCCTCGCAAGCCACGGAGACATCCTCGAGCGCATCAGCGGCCATGTCGGGCCACACGAGGAGTGTCGGCCAGCCCGCGGCGGTGGCGAGCTCGTCCGCCCTGCGCTCCGTCAACCCCTCGGAGCGGTAGCGGGCCACCTGCCTGTGATCCAACCCAAGACGCGCTTTCACGGTCTGGTCGTCGCAGCCGATCACATCCAACAACGACTGCCACTCGTAACGACGGGCCGGCGCGGTCATGGCTTGTTCGCCAGTTCGAGTAGCACGTCGGCGTGGCACGGACGGCTCAGCGGGCACCAGCAGGCAAGGTCGCGGCCACGGAGCGCCGCAAGAGCGGCCCGCAACTCGTCCCGCTCTGCGATGCTGTCAGGCTCGTCGCAGCCGAACCCGGCCAGCGCATCCAGCAGGTTCTGCCGGTACAACCACACCGCCAGGTCGTCGGTGATGGCGTGCTCGGCGGCGTCGTCACAGGACCAGAGGCCCGCACCGTAGCGGCCGGGGCCGCCCACCGCCGAGGTCAAGTAGCGGACCTCTACCCGGTCGCCCACCGCCCACGGGTTCCCCCAGCGGGACGGTCTTGAGACAACGATGCAGCCCTCCGGCTTACGCCATCCCTTCTGACGCGACAGGCGCACTCGCTGCGGGCTCATCCTGTAGCGATCCTTAGAACAGCCCCACACACCAGCCACCACGACGCGCAAACGAACAGAACAACGCACACCCACAACTGACGCTCACTCACGACGCGTCCTCCAAAGCTGCGATGGTGGCGTCGTGCGCGGCCCGGACTTGTGCGGCCAACGGTGTGACACAAGCCGAATCAGGGCAGCAACCGGGGCA
>JBMOOP010000093.1:0-1351 GCA_049324495.1 Pseudomonadota bacterium | reverse complement strand
GCAACCTGTTGAGGCGTCTGGGAAAAAATGGGTTGTGCACAGGACTTTGCGTCAGGGCGAACTGTTCCCGAATACATGACCAAAGCCGGCACCACATACCGGATCGTGACGGACCACCTGGGTAGTGTAAGGTTGGTCGTGAACACCACTGACGGCAGCATCGCCCAGCGGATGGATTACGACAGCTACGGCAACGTCACCACCGACACGAATCCGGGGTTCCAGCCGTTCGGTTTTGCCGGTGGGCTGTATGATCGCGACACGAAACTCGTGCGATTCGGAGCCAGAGATTACGACGCAGAAACTGGTCGTTGGACGACGCGAGATCCCATCGGATTCGCAGGTGGTGATTTCAACCTGTACACATATGTCGGAAATGATCCAATTAATTTCAATGATCCGACTGGATTTGTGTGTTTCGACTTTGACCAGTTTGCAGATGACGTCCGAGATAATCGGTTCGATATGGATAAGACCGCTGCGGCTTTGGGGGCGACGTTGGGTATTGGCACTATGCCTAAGACCCCGGCGGAACTTAGAGGGCTGGGCGTACCGAAGGGCGAATTGAACCCCACCACTAGCCAGTTGAGCCGACTGACAAGCAGGACTGGCATTAGGGCATTTAGAGAATTTGGTCGAAGTGCGGTTGGAGTCACTGCCAGTACCGCGGCAACATTGGCGACGGTATTTGCAGGTTTCTATGACCTTTCCGTTATCGCGCAGGCGGCGGGACGCGCAACGTCATCGGACGATTGCGAGTGCAAGTAGTAGTGGGGGCGGGAATGAATGATTCAGAGAATGACGTAAGACATCGCGCACTGCTGAGATTGGCAGGGATATTTCGTATCCCCGTCTCGGCGCTAAGCCTAGATCTCCGGTTCGGCACTGAACTAAAGGCTAGTTTTGTATCTGATTTTCGTCGCAATGAACTTGATATGGTCGGCGATGATATCCGTGATGTTGCGGATCGAGCAGTCATCAAGGAGTTAGAGTCTGGTCGACTCGTTATACAAACTGTGGGCGATTATTGCGACCACATGGTTCGGTGTAGAAAGGTAAATCCAAAGGGTGTAAGGATGCTCTTTGAATCGGATGATCGGGAGAGGGGCCATTCTGTCGGCCCTGTTTAGTAGTTAATTTAGAAGACCCCGCCAGCGCCTCTTTGCGCGAGGTTTTTCGTTTTAGTCGCTGCTTGTTGCTCGTCAGCGGGCCTGCTGTTGCAGCAGGGCCTGTAAATTGAACTGTGTAACTGCCCTTTGAGATGATGGCGGCAGTACCGCCGAGGAGCAATTACATGGCAATGGAAGTAAGGATTCTTGATGAAGTTCTGGCCGGCTGCAAGACGCCGGAA
>JBMOOP010000092.1:0-1370 GCA_049324495.1 Pseudomonadota bacterium | reverse complement strand
GGACTCTGGCGCAAAAAGCGCGCGGCCGTGGTGGTGGCAGCCGGATAGTCGAGGGCGCGCATCTGCGCGTACATCATGTCCAGCTGTGCTTGCGCCGAGTAACGCCCGAACGGGAAGCGCGTCTCGAGATCCTGCAATTTGCTCTGCGCGGTAATGAAGTTGCCGCGATCAAGGTTTTTCTTTGCTTCGGCGTAGATCTCGCCTTCCGTTTGTTCCTTTTCCGGTTTTGAAGCACAGCCGGCAGCCAGCAGCGTGGCCAGGAGGGTCAGGATGAACAGTCGGCGGGCGCTTGCGAGCATGGTGGCGGGGCTAGAATACGGGGCTGACATTTAACCACAGGCTTCCGGGCAACGCATGGCACTGACACAGAACCGTATCGCGCTGGATGCCACCGTGCCGGATGCACACTCCGGCAAGCGCCTTGACCAGTCGGCAGCGGAATTGTTCCCGGGTTACTCCCGCTCGCGGCTACAACAGTGGATTGAATCCGGTGAATTGACCGTCGATGGTCGGCAACAGACGGTCAAACACCGGATGATCGGTGGCGAGCGTTTGGTGTTGCAGGCCGGTGTGGAAGTCGTCGGCGACTGGGTGGGCGAGGATCTGCCGCTGGAGATCGTTTATGAGGACGAGGACATCCTCGTCATCGACAAGCCCGCCGGTCTTGTTGTCCATCCTGCTGCCGGCCATGAGGCCGGCACCCTGGTCAACGCGCTGTTGCACCACGACCCGTCGCTGGCCGCGCTGCCGCGTTGCGGCATCGTTCATCGGATCGACAGGGAAACCACCGGCCTGCTGGTGGCGGCGCGCACGCTGGAGGCGCACACCGCGCTGGTGCGCCAGCTGCAGGACAAGTCGGTGTGGCGCGAGTACGAGGCGGTGGTGAATGGTCTTGTCGTCCGTGACGGCCGCGTCGAGGCGCCGGTTGGTCGCCACCCGATTGATCGCAAGAAAATGGCGGTTGTCGTTGGCGGCAAACCGGCGGTCACGCATTACACCGTGCTGCAGTGTTTTCGTGCGCACAGTCATTTGCGGTTGAAACTTGAAACCGGCCGCACGCACCAGATTCGTGTCCACATGGCGCACATCCGTCACCCACTGGTGGGCGATCCGGTCTATGGTGGTCGGGTGCATATGCCCGCCTATTGCACGGCTGGCCTCGCCGAGGGGCTGCGTGGCTTTACCCGGCAGGCGCTGCACGCGATACGGCTTGGCCTGATGCATCCGCGCAGTGGTGAATTTATGGGTTGGCACGCGCCCTTGCCGGACGACATGGTGGTGTTGCTGGATCTGCTGGCCGAGGATGCGAGGATCAACGGCTGATGGCTCCGTGTGCCCGTGAGAACATTTCCCGCGCCTGGTTGGCTCCG
>JBMOOP010000091.1:0-1375 GCA_049324495.1 Pseudomonadota bacterium | reverse complement strand
ATATATGGACTCCCCCGTTTTGCAAGAAAGATGGTTTTCTGGTTTGAGAATCTGATTGCAGCAATATATCCGGCCTACTGTTGAGCTTGTCAGCTCTGGCCCTGATGACATTCGCGCACGGGTTCCTCATTAGTAGAGCGGCTTGTGTTGCAGCCATTTACGTTATCAGGTTTGACCCGAGCGAGGTTCAGCCTCTTTCCATCACTCCATCCATCCACGCAACCAGCGGTAGGATGCCCTCCTTAAAACAGTTGTAGATACTGGCTGCTTACGCGGCCAGCCGATATTCGGTTTCTCTGGCAAGCATGGCCCAGATGATGCGGGCATGCTTGGCTGCCAAAGCTACCGCTGCAATGTTGTTGCCGCTTCTTAGCTTCAGACCCTCCGCCCACTGGCTTTTCGGATCGCGTTTATTCATCGTCAGCCGCAACGCCGAGCGCGCACCGTGGATTAGCAGTGTGCGCAGATACACGTCGCCGCGCTTGCTAATTCGCCCCAGTTTGCTCTTGCCTCCACTGGAATGCTGTCGTGGGGTCAAACCTAACCAGGCGGCGAACTGTCTGCCGTTGCTGAACACTTTTGCATCACCGACCGTCGCGACCAGTGCAGTGGCGGTGACAGGGCCTATGCCCGCAATTGCCATCAGTCGTTTGGCGGCGTTCATTTCTCTGGACAACATTTCAATGCGCCGGTCGTAATACGCAACCCGCACATCAATGGCGCGCAGTTGCTCCAGCAATTCAGCGAAGGTCTCTCGGGCCAATCCTGGCAATCTATTTTCGCCATCTTCCAGAATCTCAGGCATTGCGCGCCTGAGCCGATCAATCCCTTGCGCGACCGTAATGCCGAATTCGCCCAACAGTCCCCGCATCTGATTGACGAGCGCTGTGCGTGTTTCCACCAGCAAAGAGCGAGTTCTGTGTACGGCGAGGATCGCCTGTTGCTCAACGCTTTTTACCGGTACAAACCGCATGTTCGGTCGACCCACTGCTTCGCAAATAGCTTCAGCATCATTGGCGTCATTCTTGCCGCTCTTGCGATAAGGCGCTACGAACTGACCTGCCATTAGCCGTACCGTGTGGCCGAGTTTGCCAAGTTCACGTGCCCAGTAATGGGTGCCCGCGCAGGCTTCCAGCCCAATCAGGCACGGCGGTAAATTCGCAAAGAACTCAAGCACACGTGCGCGCACCAGTTGCTTTTGAAGCATCGTCTTGCCATGCTCATCCACGCCATGCACTTGAAACACCTGCTTTGCTGTATCCAGCCCAACTCGGGTAAGCTTCATTTCGACTCCTCCTCTCAGTGATTGGAAATTCGCATTCCCAATCTGGCACATCAGATGCCGTTTGAGTAGGGGGAGTCCATGTCATTAGTA
>JBMOOP010000090.1:0-1422 GCA_049324495.1 Pseudomonadota bacterium | reverse complement strand
GTTAGCGTCCGCGCTCGTGGTGTAATTTCCGGTGTAGGCGATGGTGTATTCCGGGGTGGGGCATGCCCCACCCCGGAATGCGGCGTCGCTGGTGGCCACCGGGTTCATCGTTATGGTGGAGTTTGCACACTTCAACCGTGACGAAGAGGAGTTCCCGATGACCGAGGACAGATTACTGATCGAAGAGCTGGCTGCAAAGGGCGGCCAACCGGATTTTTTGCGCACCATCGCCGAGAACGTGCTGCAGCTGATCATGGAGGCCGACGTTGATGGCCTGATCGGCGCGGGTCGCCACGAACGCAGCAGCGAGCGCGCGACCTGGCGCAACGGCTATCGCGACCGTTCGCTGGATACCCGGGTAGGCACGCTGAACCTGAAAATCCCCAAGCTGCGTGCTGGGTCCTATTTTCCGGGCTTCCTTGAGCCCCGCAAGATGGTCGAGAAAGCGCTGGTTGCGGTGATCCAGGAAGCGTGGATCGGCGGGGTCAGCACCCGGCGGGTCGATGAACTCGTCCAGGCCATGGGCATGACCGGCATCTCCAAGTCCACCGTCTCCAAGCTTTGCAAGGACATTGACGAGCGCGTCCATGCCTTTCTGAAACGCCCGCTCACCGGCGAATGGCCGTATCTCTGGCTCGATGCCACCTATCTCAAGGTACGCGAAGGCGGGCGGATCATCAGCGTTGCCGCAATAATCGCCATGGCCGTCAACACCGAGGGCCGGCGCGAGATCGTCGGCCTGCATATCGGCCCCTCGGAAGCGGAGGTCTTCTGGTCCGACTTCCTGAAGGACCTTGTTCGGCGCGGTCTTACCGGCGTGAAGCTGGTCATCTCCGATGCTCACGAGGGCCTCAAGGGCGCGATCACCCGCGTCATGGGCGCCACCTGGCAGCGCTGCCGGGTGCACTTCATGCGCAATGCCCTGTCCTATGTGCCCAAGGGCCAGAACACTGTCGTCGCCGCCGCGATCCGCCAGGTCTTCCTGCAGCCCGATCAGAAAAGCGCAACGCAGGTCTGGCGACAGGTCGCCGACCAGTTGCGCACCCGTTGGCCCAAGCTCGGCGCCTGCATGGACGAGGCCGAAACCGACGTGCTCGCCTACACCGGCTTCCCCACCCAGCACCGCACGAAGTTACACTCAACCAATCCGCTCGAGCGGCTCAACAAGGAGGTCAAGCGCCGCGCCGACGTCGTCGGAATCTTCCCGAACGAAGACAGCATCATCCGCCTCGTCGGGGCTGTGCTGATGGAGCAGAACGACGAGTGGCAGCTCCAGCACCGATACATGCAGATCGAAGGCATGGCCGAACTCAACCAACCCATGATCGAGGAGGAAAATCAGCCCCTACACATCACCGCCAAAGCCGCCTGACGATGGCCCACGGCCACAGCCGAAATTACACCACCTTGACGGACGCGACC
>JBMOOP010000089.1:0-1424 GCA_049324495.1 Pseudomonadota bacterium | reverse complement strand
GTTAGCGTCCGCGGTCGTGGTGTAATTTCCGGTGCAGACTGAGGTGCCGCTGGTGGTGGGGCATGCCCCACCACCAGCGATTTCGATCTCGGTGGCCACCGGGCTCATCGGTAAGGTGGAGTTACCACACTTCACACGCCCACCGAGGAGTTGATCCCGATGACCGACGACAGACTACCGCTTGCCGAGCTGATGGCGAAGACCGGAGATGGAGATTTCCTGCGCACGATCGCCGAGAGCGTATTGCAGATCATCATGGAGGCCGACGTCGATGGCCTGGTCGGTGCTAGCCGGCACGAGCGTTCCGGCGACCGCACGACGTGGCGCAATGGCTATCGCGACCGAAGCCTCGACACCCGGCTCGGCACGCTCAACCTCAAGATCCCCAAGCTGCGGACCGGCGCCTACTTTCCCGGCTTTCTGGAGCCGAGGAAGACCGTCGAGAAGGCGCTGGTCGCGGTGATCCAGGAGGCGTGGATTGCCGGCGTCAGCACCCGGCGCGTGGATGAGCTGGTCCAGGCCATGGGCATGACCGGCATTTCCAAGTCCTCGGTGTCGAAGCTGTGCAAAGACATCGACGAGCGCGTCCACGCCTTCCTCAAGCGCCCGCTCGCCGGCGACTGGCCCTACCTCTGGCTCGATGCCACCTACCTCAAGGTGCGCGAGAGCGGACGGATCGTCAGTGTCGCCGCGATAATCGCCGTCGCAGTCAACACCGAGGGCAAGCGCGAGATCGTCGGCCTTCACATTGGCCCATCGGAGGCCGAGCCGTTCTGGTCCAGCTTCCTCAAGGACCTTGCCCGACGCGGCCTGACCGGCGTGAAGCTGGTCATCTCCGATGCCCACGAGGGATTGAAGGCCGCGATTACCCGCGTCATGGGCGCGACCTGGCAGCGCTGCCGCGTCCACTTCATGCGCAACGCCTTGGCCTATGTGCCCAAGGGACAGAATACCGTCGTTGCCGCTGCGATCCGCCAGGTCTTCCTCCAGCCCGACCATGCTGCCGCCACGCAGGTCTGGCGCCAGGTCGCCGACCAGTTGCGCGCCCGCTGGCCCAAGCTGGGCGCCTGCATGGACGATGCCGAGCACGATGTGCTGGCCTACATGACCTTCCCCGAGCAGCACAGGGTCAAGCTGCATTCCACCAACCCCCTGGAACGCCTGAACAAGGAGGTGAAGCGCCGCGCCGATGTCGTCGGCATCTTTCCCAACGAGGACAGCATCATCCGCCTCGTCGGCGCCGTCCTGCTCGAGCAGAATGACGAATATCAGCTCCAGCACCGCTACATGCAGATCGAGGGCATGGCTGCCCTTGCCACACCAATGATCGAGGAGGTTCAGCCGCTACAAATTACACCCAAGGCCGCCTGAAAGTGCAGCCCAATGGCCACACCCGATTTTACACCACATTGACGGACGCGACC
>JBMOOP010000088.1:0-1437 GCA_049324495.1 Pseudomonadota bacterium | reverse complement strand
GAAACTGGAAGATGATCCACCACTGGAAGCCGGCACTTCAGGTGTTCCAGACGATGTTCGGCGAAGAGCGCGTGCCGCTGGCTGCGCTGTGATGAAACCCAGTTACACGGTTTGATTGACAGACCCGTTACTGTTCGCGCGGAACGTCTTCCGGTTGCAGGTCGCGTCGCTTGTGGATGACGGCGAGTACGGCGACGTGTTGCGGCGTGATCTCGTAGAGGATGCGGTAGGTGTAGAGCGGGATCTCGCGCACGGTGTCTTCGTTGATCTCCGGCACCATGCGGCCGATGCGCGGGAGTTGGTCGAGGCCGAGGGTTTTGCGGACCAGGGCGTCGGCGACGCGCTTGGCGTAGATCGGGGAGTCCTGGGCGATGTAATCGTGAATGTGGCGAAGCTGCGCTTTGGCGTGGTCGGTCCACTTCACCATTGCTGGATGTCCCGCAGCAGTTGTTCGGCCGGCGTGGTTTTACCTTGCTCGGCATCCTGCTGGCCGCGGCGCACGTTCTCGATGACGTAGAGGCGATACATGATCTCTTCCATGTCGGCGGAGTCCGGCAGCCGGGCGATGGCGTCGAGCGCTTCCTGTTTGGCGGTGTGGGTCTGCATGGCGACGTCCTCTCTTTAGTTGCCCGCTCGCGCGGCTTCCTGCCGTGGCGAGAAACGGTTGGCGGCGTGTTTCAGGATCAGGCTGTCGAGTATCTCGCGGGCGACGTTGCGCTCATCCGGCGTGAAATCCTTTAACGCTTCAAACCGCAACCGGAAATCTTCGTCCGGTCCGCGTGCGTTGTCGCCGAAGACGAGCGAGTCGAGGCTGACGTGCAGGGCTCGGGCGAGCTTGGTCAGCGCTTCCAGCGTGGGTTGCGCGCTGCCGGCCTCGTAGCGACGAATCTGGTTGACGTGAATGCTGACGGCATCGGCGAGGGCCTGCTGGGTGAGGTTCTGCTCGCGCCGCAGTTGGATGAGTCGGGCCGGGAAATCCATGGGCAGGGACCATCGAGTTGAACACCCCATGACTGTATGTACCTCCCACAGAAGGCTGTTGACGCATAGACAGTATGGTGTCTATAAATAAAACACAATACTGGCGTTGACGGTTTTTGGCCCGGAACCGGGCGGGAGGGAGTTCATGGCGCGCATCCCGGAACACGAGCTGGAGCAGCTCAAGGCCAGCGTCTCGATCCAGCGGCTGGTCGAGGCCAAGGGGGTGGAGCTGGTGCGGCACGGCAAGGACTGGCTGGGCCGGTGCCCGTTCCACGCGGACAAGACGCCGTCGCTGGTGGTGAGTCCGGGGAAGAACCTGTGGCACTGCCACGAAAAAACGGGAAAACGGTTGTAAAAAATCAGAATTCTGCGATAAGAATATTGGCAAAGACTACGATGGCAATTTTTCGCGCTACAACTTCCCGGCCGATGACCATCAAATAAACCGGACACTAC
>JBMOOP010000087.1:0-1440 GCA_049324495.1 Pseudomonadota bacterium | reverse complement strand
GCAATCACCGGCCGGCCCAGGGCGAGCGCCTCAAGAACAGTCCGGCCAAACGCCTCCGGCTTGCCCGACAGCGACAGCACACAATCCGACACCGCGTAAATCTCGCGCATGTCGCTGCGATGACCCAGGAACATGACCCGCTCCTGCAGGCCCTCACTCACCACCCGCGCCCGAATTTCCTGCGCATAGGCCGGACGTTTCGGATCCTCACCACCGACCACCAGGCCGACGATATCCAGGCCCATCGCCACCAGCGTGCCGATGATGGTGATGAAATCGTGATGGCCCTTGATGCGTGTCAACCGCCCCGGCAGCGTCACAACGAATTTTCCTGCCAGCTGCGGACACTGCGCAGCAAATTCCTCCAGCCATCGCACCGGTGGCTGGTATTGCCACGGAAATTCCTGCGGATCGACACCGCGCGCAATGGTCACCACATGCTGCATGTCGATGTGCGGCCAGTGCGCCGCACTGCTGCCCTGCGCATAGTGTTTTTCGATATGACTGCGCACCGTGTCGCTGACGGCAATAACCCGCTCGCCGCGACACATGATGCCGCTGTAGGCACTCACCGAATGCAGGCCATGCACAGTGGAAACGAAATGCGGGCGCGTTTGTGCATCCATGCCACGCCAGGCCAGGTACGCGACCCAGGCCGGCAGGCGTGAACGCACATGGACGATATCGAACCGTTCGCGCGTAAATAATTTGCGCACCGCGCGGTATTGCAGCAACGTGAGCGGCGATTTGCGGCCGATGTCCAGCACGATATGGCGCGAACCTTCGCGCTCCAGCTCCGCCACGAGGCGGCCGCCTTGCGACAACACCGTCGACTCATGCCCGCGCGCAACCAGCGCCCGGGCAATTTCCAGGGTGCCGCGCTCAACGCCACCGCCATCGAGTGCCGGCAGCACCTGCAAAACCTTCAGTTTCCGCGCACTCACGCCGGCCACCACGCCAACACCCGCTGGGCAACGCGGTCGGCCTCGTTGATGGGCTGATCCTGTTTTGCCAGCACCTGAGTGTCTTTCCAGACGAGAAAGGGCGTGACGAGCCCTTCTTTCACCAGCTGCTCTACGCCCTCGGTAACGCGATCAAGTCGCTGCCTCGGCACCCACAACAGGCCGGTGGCCGCACCGCAGGTGAGTGATTCGTAGATCATCGACACGCTGTCCTCGGTGACCCACACCTGCGAGCTCACCGTGATTGCGTCGATCACCCAGCCCGGATCAGTCTGCGCAAACGGAATCACCTCGACACCCACGCTGCGCAGCACCGCCAGCGACTGCACAGCGCTTTCCGGCGTGCGGCGCGATGTGGTCAGTGCCCAGCGCATATCCGGTGTTGCCTTGACGATTTGCCGGATCTGCGTCAGCAGCGTCTGGTCATCCCACTTGTGATGCTTTGACGGCCCGCCAATCAAAAACAATCCCTGCGTCG
>JBMOOP010000086.1:0-1470 GCA_049324495.1 Pseudomonadota bacterium | reverse complement strand
GAAACTGGAAGATGATCCACCACTGGAAGCCGGCACTTCAGGTGTTCCAGACGATGTTCGGCGAAGAGCGCGTGCCGCTGGCTGCGCTGTGATGAAACCCAGTTACACGGTTTGATTGACAGACCCCCACACTCTTATAACTCGCGGATTCTTGCATCCTTGATGTTCCTTCTCGCGATACCGTAGGCCACAAAACCAGCCCTCACTCGATACCAAAACCCCCTTAGCCAGCGGCCGGATTTTTGCTCGGCAATTCCGAGATAGCCCAAACCAAATACATAACCGCCATCCCAAGCCTTTTTGAAATACACCTTTGCCTGATCAAAATCCTGCGAAACACAGTTTCCCTCCATGTACATCTTCCCAATGTAGAAGTTGGCATATGGGTGATCTGCATCTTCAGACAAGATTTTGCAGTACTTAAGTGCTTTGCAGAAATCGCGTTCAACACCAAGGCCGCGATAATAAATTCGTATCAATCCAAGATAGGCCGCCACAGATCCAACTCGCTCGATTGATCGTTCGTAATAAAACCTTGCCTTCTCGTGATCACGATCAACATTCCTTCCGCCACACTCATAAATGTGTCCGGCGTAAGAAAATGCCTCATCACATCCCTGATCAATCAGTCGTACGAATTCCGCAAGCGCCAAGTCAGCTGTATGGTGACCCAAAAGGTCTATCGCCTTCCTCAGTCGATCATTCTTAGGCTGTGGAAACTCTACGATGTTATTCATTTCACTGCCGAACTAGTAACTTGCTGTGCCACCTCAGAGGCGCGCCTAACTTCACGTACCGTACTGATATCTTTGACCATCTGCTCCAAGGCATCGATCAATTTTTCAGGCTGAGTGCAAGCAGCCCCACCAATGCCAGCCGCACAAGCCGCCGCCTTCAGATTTTCTTTGTTTTTTTCTATGACGGTCTTGCACACCTTCCCAGTCACAGCGGCTGCCGCTCCGCCATCAGGTATCACATACGGCGCTAGCGCTGTTGATACCGCAGCACCACGAATCATATTCATAGTGTTTGCGTAGCCAATTTGGGCATTGACTGAACCGCCAATGGGATTCACCGAAAGAGCAGCCGTATGCGCCGACAACAGAACTTGCAGGATCCCCGGAGACGTACCAATACCCTCCAAACCTAATGGATCGATTAAGTTAATCGGATCGCCTGCAACATATGCGTATACGTTCGCATCCCCCCCCTCAAACCCAATCGGATCCTTCGCCGTCCACCTGCCGGTCTCGGCGTCATAATCCCTTGCACCAAACCGCGTCAGTTTCGTATCGCGATCATACAGCCCACCGGCAAAGCCGAACGGCTGGAAACCGGGGTTGGTGTCGTTGGTGACATTGCCGTAGCTGTCGTAATCCATCCGCTGGGCGATGCTGCCGTCAGTGGTGTTCACGACCAACCTTACACTACCCAGGTGGTCCGTCACGATCCGGTATGTGGTGCCGGCTT
>JBMOOP010000085.1:0-1491 GCA_049324495.1 Pseudomonadota bacterium | reverse complement strand
CTACAGGGACTTCCCGTTGAGTCAACGGTGATCAGGGTTGTTCTTCCAAAGCCGTATTCCTTGGGCTGATGACCGGGACGTGGTGATCGAATTCACCACCGTTGAAGGACAGACTGCACATCTACAGGCGGGCTTGTGTCGGCGGTTCTCGCCGAGGCCCCAGATACGAACCGCTCGACAGGGCTCCATTCACTCGCCGTGCTTGAAGCACGCAGGGGTTATCGAGTTCACCTGTCGCCGGTCTGACCTGTGGTGGGTATCTTCGGTCGCACGTCCGGCAGAGAAATTGGTGTTCGGTGCCCTCAGGCCACCGACTGCGGTGGTGGGCAGCGGCGCGCGGCGGGCAGCTCGGGCACGTGATCGGGGTCAAACACCCCATCGCGCGTGAGCACGGCCCACAGAATGCGCGCGTTTTTGTTGGCCAGCGCCACCACGGCCTTCTGCCAGCCGGCGCGCTCTTTCAGCTGCACCAGCCATTGGCTGATGCGGTCGCTGCGTTTGGCCGCAGTCATTACCGCCGACTTCGCGCCCTGGATCAGCAGCGTGCGCAAGTAGTCGTCGCCGCGTTTGGTGATTCGCCCCAGGCTGGCCTTGCCGCCGGTGGAGTTCTGGCTGGGCACCAGGCCGAGCCAGGCGCCGAACTGCCGGGCGTTGGCGAACTGCTTGAAGTCGCCCACGCTGGCCACCAGCGCCGAGGCCGTGGTCGGCCCGATGCCCATCAGCTTGGCCGCCGTCTTCGCCCGCTCGTCTGAGTGCGCGTGCACGGCAATGCGTTCGTCGCACCAGGCCATCTGCAGCTCCAGCTCGAGCCAGTGCTCGTGGGCGCGCTGCAGGGCCAGGCGGGCCACACCGGGCAGCTCGTTGCTCGCGTCCTCGACGACGTCGGCCAGCACCGAGCGCAGCGCCTGCGGGCTTTGCGCGAAGGTGAGTCCGAATTCGGCGAGCAGGCCGCGCACACGGTTGATCAGCGCCGTGCGTTCCTCCTTGAAGCCTTCGCGCAGCCGGTGCACTGCCAGCTGCCCTTGCTGCTCGATCGACTTGGCCGGCACGAAGCGCATGTGCGGCCGGCCGGCTGCCTCGCAGATCGCCGCGGCGTCGTTCGCATCGTTCTTTCCGCTCTTGCCGGCCATGCGGTAGGGCGTGACGAAGTGGCCCGCCACCAGCCGAGCATCCAGCCCCATGCGCGCCAGGCGTCGGGCCACGTGGTGCGCACCACCGCAAGCCTCCATCGCCACCAGGCAGCCCCCGGGCAGCTCCGCGCACCAAGCAAAGAACCGCTCGACCGACATCGGCCGCGCCACCACCACCCGGCCACCGCGATCGACCGCATGCACCTGGTAGACCCGCTTGCTCAGATCCACCCCTACCCGCGCGATCAGCGCCCGTGTAATCTCCGCCATGGGCTTCCCCTTTCCAATCAGATTGAACTTCCACACCTCAATCTTGGTACCTCGATACCGTCTCAGGACTGGGGAAGTCCCTTCGTATTCA
>JBMOOP010000084.1:0-1497 GCA_049324495.1 Pseudomonadota bacterium | reverse complement strand
AGGCGGAAATCACTTTCCTTGAAGACCAGATGGCCGAGATCGAACGGCAGCTGCGTGCATTGACCCGACACAATCCCGAAGTGCGCGCCATGCAGACGGTGAGCGGCGTGGGATTGCTGACGTCCACAGCAACACTCGCGGCCGTCGGCACACCGCATCACTTTCGCAGCGGCCGACAGTTTTCGGCGTGGCTCGGCATCACGCCGCGTGAGCATTCCAGTGGCAATCGACGATCACTGGGGCGCATTACGCGCCGCGGCAATGTCTACCTCCGCACGCTGTTTATTCACGGGGCGCGTTCCGCTTTGCTCAGCGCCAAGCGCACTGCGAAGCTGAACCCGGAAAAACTCACGCGATTGCAGCGCTGGGCGCTCGATCTCGAACAGCGCGTTGGCCACAACAAGGCGGCCGTCGCGCTTGCCAACAAAATGGCCCGCATCACCTGGGCCGTCTGGCACCACGCGCGCGAATTCGACGGTAACTGGCAACCCGCCGCCTGCGCGGCGTGAAAGAAAACGGTTGATCAGGAAAAACAACACCGATTTGCCGCACTTGCGGCTGCGTAGCGACGCGATACTCATGACATGACAGGCAGCGCCGGCACCGGGATACGTCGATAACAATTCCAGGCACTTTGATGCCGATGCAGCGATTGTCGACCGGTGCGCGACTTACATGACAGGCCAGGATCGAACAGATCCACCCAAAGGCCGAATATACGAATGCAGCCCGCCATCAGGTCACGAAAAGAAACAGCGTCGTCGCTACTTGTGGGAGGAGTCCATATACGAATGGTTATGCCCGATCATAGATATGTATCCGACGGCGCTCCCGTAGAGATAAATTGCGCCGCCTCCATCGTTGCCTTCTCTGAACCTAACAACGAGAAGCGTACTGCCTTGAACTGACCATCTTTCATAGGCAAGGCCAACCCAACCGACTTGTTACTCTTTATGAGGTGGTCAATCTCATCAAAATTGGTGAAGAAATTGATGTGTCTTCCATCTTCAATCTTTGTGCAATACAGCTCGACAGACCATGCTCCTGTCTCGGCATTTATTAGACCAATTGTTTTGGTATCGACAGTGCACGTATCACCAGTTGAGAGGTAATACATACATTCCTGCGAAGACTTAAGGCAAAACATTCCGATCGTCGAACCAGACGAGTTGGATGAGTATGCCTCCGCATAGGTCTTATCCAGATCTACGAACCAGTCTCCAAACTTCTTCGTCTCCGCCGCATAAGGGGACGTACCAAAGAGAAGAACCATGAGGAAGCTGCAGGCTTTTACTAGAATTTTCATAGAACCTCCCTGAGGGCATAACGTTCGAGTTAAGGCCGCGGCCCGTTAGGGACGTCGGCCTTCAACGAGTTGTTAGATTGCCCGCATATAGCCGCAATGGGTCAACTGCATAGTACGGAGCAACGGGTAGAGCTCAGGTATAGCATTCTTCATGGCCGGGCCGCACTGCAGAATCTTTCCTCGAATTTCAG
>JBMOOP010000083.1:0-13388 GCA_049324495.1 Pseudomonadota bacterium | reverse complement strand
CGAGCCAGGCTCGGTGGCTACAAAACGCCGAAATCAGTGGTTTTTGTCGGCGAGTTGCCGCTTTCGGTTGTCGGCAAGGTGTTGCGCCGCAAGGTCAGGGAGAAATACTGGCAAGGCGTTGAGCGTAGAATTGGTTAATGGCAGCGGTAGTTTCTCGTTGCCAGGGAGTGTTGGTTTGGAGAGTGGAAAGCTACAGTTGCGGCGATGGCAACTCGCTGAACACCCACCGTAGCCCCTCCGGCCATGCCCGGCGCAGTGAGAGAAAGTAAGGGTCCGCGGATTCATGCACTAACCTGCATTATTCACGAGCAAATGAAGCGTGAAGCCTTTCTCTGTGGTAAGACGTAGTTGCGATCGACGTTTTTCCACATCAAAAGACTTCACGCCATGGCCGATACTACAGAACAGTCTGTTGTTTTCAACGATCTCTTCGGCAAGCTGGTGTCGGTTCGCTTTGATCAACCCCAAATGAGCGTGGATGGCGGCGCCTTGCTGCTCAAGTCCTGCGACGAGCACCTGGGGCTGACGCAATAACGAGAAATCTGCCCCCGCAAAGCCTGCCGACATCAACATCAAGTCAACAATGTCGCAACGTGACGTGAAATTCCGCCGAACTCCTTCACGAGGGAGCGGCTTCGTGAATAATGCGGGTTAAGTGCAACACGCGGCCCTCGAATAAGGTGCGCAGACTGGCTGCCAGTACGTACCAGTTGCTATCAGTGTTCTTCACCAGATCGATGCCCTGCGTGGTGCCCTGATAAAGTTCGTTAGTGAATACTTGGTCGACCGGCATGATGCCGTGACCGTGATAGATGTCGTGGATAAAGCGATTGAGGGCGGTGACGCGCTGCCTGAGTGCCTGAGGCCATTTTCAAGCAGTTGTCAGTCATGGGCGGGAATCGGGCGCGGCACGATATCGAATGGGATCAGTCGCTCGGCGCCCTGCGCATCACCGTAAACATTGAAGGTGGTGCCGGTGCGGCGGAACAGCAGGTCGGCCTCGGCACGCTTGCGGGTGAGGCGGGCGGCATCAGTACGACGCAGCCAGTCAGTAAGGCCGCGGCCATGGAGTCGGGGGCTGCCGTGGGCGAGCAGGAGTTCGTCGTAGATACCGGCCGGGGGCTGGTGATGGCGGGCATGTGGAGGGACTTGGCGGTACGGGCTTATTGCTACCCATCTCAACGCAAGGGCTGTGCCAGTGTTGCAGCCCCAAAGCCGCCCCTATTGCGCCAACATGGGGTGCGGCCCCGATTCAGAGCGACATTCGCAGCCGTCGGGTTCGCGCTATACTCACGGCCCGTTCAACTGATCAATTCGTTCCGGAGACTTCTCATGGGCAGGGGTGACAAGCGTACCCGCAAGGGCAAAATTTTCCGTGGCTCGTTTGGCAACAGCCGGCCGAAGTCCGACAACAAGAGCAGGCCCGCAGTTGCGGCTGTGGCCACAGGCAAGAAAGGCTGATTGTCGGTCTGGCCTGTATCTGCGGGCTTGCGCACGCACGCATGCATGATTGAGGCCCGGTCTTGACCGGGCTTTGTCGTTTCAGGGGATCGATGAAAAGAGGTCCGATGACCGGGATCTATCGCCGCGAAGGCGACTGGAACCTGGTCGAGTTGAAGATCAGTCACCCGGCGCAGTTGTTCAACTCGCTGGATCCGTCGCCATTTCGTGAGCGCGACCTTGATGCCGAGGCGGCGGACTATCTCGTCGATGCGATCCGTGAGCTGCATGGGCATCAGCATGTAAAGGTTGTCGTCTACCTGCCCGGCGCAGTTGAGGCGCACACCCGCGAAGCCGTTGCCGGTGCCGTGCACAACTATTTCCGTTATCGCGAGACCGCTGCGCGTTTTGATGTACGCAAGGTGTTGCGTCTGGGCCGAATCAGCCTGGCTGTCGGCCTATTGTTTCTGGCTGTTTGCACCGCATTATGGCGCTTTGTGTTTATCGGTGAGGGTGTCCTTGATCGTATCCTCAGCGAAGGCTTTCTGATCATTGGTTGGGTGGCCATGTGGCGACCGCTGGAGATCCTGCTGTACGACTGGTGGCCGCTGTTGCGCGATGCCCGGCTCTACCGGCGCATCAGTGCGTTGCCGGTTGAGATCCGGGCGTATCGAGAATGACCGCGATGGTATGCCGACAGACAAGAAGCTGAAGTGCCAGAGCGCCGGCCGGCAGACTTGGCCCTAAATGATAAAATCGCGGCCCGCCCTGCGCTGGGTCTTGGTCGGTTGGCCAACTAACGTTTGTTCTGTACCTTATCTATTAATCCGTCATACCACCCGGAGAACTTCCGCCATGGGTAGCAAGGTAGTCGCACTGAAGGCTTCCGCAGCACAGCTTGCATCGACAGGCCACACCGAAGAGGCGCACAGAATCCCGCTGCGTCATCGCCGGACAAAATTCGATTTCAGCGCAGTGCCGGCTTATTGGCTAGGCGGCGATGCATTTCTTACCCGCTTTATCGACGCCATGTCGATCAACTTTCCGGACGGTGAGCGATTCTTCATGGATTCTGTGCGCAATTATGCGTCCCAGGTAACTGATCCGCAGCTTAGCGAAGACATTAAGCTTTTTATTCGTCAGGAAGCGCAGCACGGCCATATTCACGACCTCTATAACGAGATGATTGCCGCGCAGGGCATCAATGTCGAGGGTGTGATCAAGCAGATAAAGACAGAGTTGGCTTTGGCACAAAAGTATCTGCCCAAGAAAGTATTGCTTGCCATGACAGCTGCAGCCGAACACCTCACGGCTACATTGGGCGAAGGTTTGCTTGAGCTGTCGCCGGAAATTCTCGGCTCGGCACATCCGCAAATGCGCGCATTGTATGCTTGGCATGCGGCGGAAGAAGTCGAGCACAAGGCGGTGGCCTTCGATGTGTACCAAAAGACAGCAGATGGCGATTATGCAACACGCGCGCTTGCCCTGGTTGCCATTACCTTGTTGGTGCATCTGAAGGTTGCCATGATCATGAACCACATGTTCAAGGTCGATGGTATTACCGGCAAGCCGCTGGTGGTTGCGCGCGGCATCTGGAAGATGTACGGCCCTAATGGCATCTTCACGAAATTGGCGCCACGGTTTTTTGCTTGGTTCAAGCCGGGCTTCCATCCATGGGACACCGCGTTGCCCCCGGTTGCGGCTACCTGGATAGCCGAGTACGAAAAGCACCAGGATCCAAAGCTGGCGGCCGATGTTGCCTTTGCAAAGCACGCCGCTGCAGCAGCGTGAGGTTTTTCCCCTAATGGGGTTCTATCAAGGGCGCGTGGGAGTTGATGGCCGTAATGATTCGCTGCAACGTGCCTGGCCTCGTGCTGGGTTTCGCGGTTGCCTTGGGTAGCGCGATAGTGGCGGCGTCGCCAACACCTGAAGGCGTTGGCGACGATATGGGCTATCGGCTTTTTGGCGAGATGAAGAAAAATCGCCCGATCTTGCTACAGAATTCGCGGCCGCATGTAGTGGAAGTTTTTGACGAAGGCCGCGGGATTTTCGTCGCGATCGCCCCTTATTCTGATATCGAGTTTCCCTGTCGCGGCAAAAGCCGCAAGCTCAACCTGCGTTATCGCGATGGCTTCAGTGAAACAGTGCCGTTTCAGGTAGTTGCGGCTTGCGGCAATGAAATCCAGTTTGTCGCGCCTGCACAGGTTGCGCCGCACCGTCCGGTGGCCGCGCCGCCACCGGGCGCTATTCCTGCGGATACGTTTTGATTCTTACTTGCGGTTGCGCCCGTATTGGTCATGGCTGGACACCCACTGGTCGGAAACGATTGCAGCCGCGAGCGACAATTCGCCGCACAGTACTGTTGCGGCAACGATCTCGGCAAATTTTTTCGCTTTGCCCTTGCCGACGCAGCCAAGCACGCCCAGGCATTCTTGTTGCGTAGGCAGCGCTGTGCCGCCGCCATAGGTTGCGACGATGAGTGACGGAATCGTGACCGAGAAATAGTAGTCGCCGTTGCTCTTGAGTTCACCATAGGCAAACCCGGCCGAAGATTCCGCCACATTGGCGACATCCTGGCCGCAGGCAATAAACAGCGCAGTGATGCCGTTTGCAAAATGTGAACCGTTGTTGATTGAGCCGGACAACAGTGCGCCCATATTGGACAATTGCCGTTGTTGGTGGATTACCGCACCCGTGGTGTGCATTACCTCGCGCACCATCTTTTCCGGTAGCGTGATTTCCGCCACAACGCGTTTGCCGCGGGTATGCAGGTTGTTGAGTGCTGAATGCTTCTTGTCGGTGTCGAGCTGTGCGGCGAGAGTGAAGTGCTCAAGGCCGGCAATACCGTTGTCTATCATCCACAAGCAGGCGTGTCGCGTGGCCTTGCTGACCATATTTTGGCCGGCAGCATCGCCGGTGGTGTAGTTGAAGCGCAACCAGCGCATTTTACCGAGAGCGTACTGCTCGATATTGCGCAATTTCCCGCTCGACGTGGTTTCTTCTGCTTTCGTCTTGATCGCGGTGAAATTTTCCGTGACCCACGTACCAAAATCGCGGGCAGCGCGAGCATCTGTGAATACAAACAGTGGCGCGCGTTGCATCGTGTCGTCGATCACGGTGGTTTTAATGCTGCCGGCGTCGTGGCACAGGCGCATGCCGCGCGAGTAGCTGGCCACCAGAGTGCCCTCGGTGGTGGCCATGGGCACGTAAAATTCGCCTTGCGCGTGTTCGCCGTCAACCCGCATGGGCCCGGCGAGGCCGACTGGTACTTGTGCGACGCCGATGAAGTTCTCGATGTTGCCTGGCAGCGCTGCCGGATCGAACGAGTAGGCAGCAACATGCTCGAAGAATGCGCCGGTTTCGGTTTTCGCCGTGTCGCGGCGTGCTGCGGCCATTTCCCGGCTATAGTCGTTGTTCTTGTCGCGGGGTAGTTTTTTCACGGGCGCATCCTCTGAAGCAGAACGTGTAGCGATAGGCATCATTCAATCGACGGCGGCAATCTCATTATCGCCAGCTCTGGGCGGAGGCGGCTTGCGATAGAGGAAGACCATCGGCAGGGCAAACAGCGTGGTTATGAATACCAGGCGGAAGTCGTTGAGATAGGAAATCAACGCCGCCTCCTGCAGCACCTGCGCGTGCAGCAGTGCTGTTGCAGTGGCTGTATCCAGCGCGCCGCCAGCCCCCCCCATGGTTTCGGCGAGTGCGCGCGCCTGGTCGCTGTTGAGGTGCTCGCCTAACTGCGTCGTGTTGATGCTGATGTTGCGGGTAAGTTCGGCAGCACCCACGGCGACGCCGAAACTTGAACCAAGACTGCGCAGCAGGTTAAACATGCTGGAGGCATCGGTGCGTAGCGCCGGGTCCAGCGTGGCGCTGCTCAGTGTAGACAGCGGCGCAAAAATAAAACCAATGCCGACGCCTTGCACGACGCCTGTCCAGACGAGTTCGAAAGCCCGCGGCTGCATGGTGAACTGGGTCATACCCCACAGTGATATTTCAATGAAAATGAAGCCGATAAAAATGATGTGACGCGGGTCAAAACGACCCAGCAGCACGCGACCGACCAGCAGCATCGCCAGCATCACGCCAACGCCACGCGGCGCCAGCAGTAGCCCGGTGTCGAACACGTTGTAGCCACCCAGGTGCTGCAGCATGGGTGGCAGCAAGGCCATGGTGGAAAGCAGCACGAGGCCGGCGATAAATGCCAGCAACATACTTACCAAAAAGTTTCGGTCGGTAAAAAGTTGTGGCGGAAGGAATGGATCTTTTTTCGTCATCAACTGCACGATGAACAAGTACAGTGCCAGCGCGGCGATCACGGTTTCCATCCAGATTTCGCCGGATGCGTACCAGTCGAGAGTTTCGCCACGATCAAGCACCAGCTGGGTGCAGCTGATTGCCGTTGCCAGCAGGAAAAATCCGAGTGCATCGAAGCGTAATTTGGTATTGGCATTGGTGCGTGGAATGGAGGCAAGCAGGCCGGCAACGACCAGCACGCCGATGGGTAGATTGATCAGGAAAACCCAGCGCCAGTTGTAGTACTCGGTAAGCCAGCCGCCAATGGTGGGCCCGAGTATTGGGCCGAGCATCACGCCGGAGCCCCACAGGGCCATGGCCCGCCCGTGGTTTTCCTGGCGGTTGATGTCGAGCATGATGGTTTGCGACAACGGCACAATCACGGCGCCGGCCGCGCCCTGCAGCGCCCTGTAAACGACTATTTCATTCAGTGACTGTGCGATGCCACACAACACGGAGGTGAAGGTAAATAGCGCGATGGCGACGATAAAGAGCTGTTTACGACCAAAGCGTGCGGCCAGAAAACCGGTGAGTGGCATCAACACCGCGCTGACTACGATATACGAAGTGAGCACCCAGTTGACCTGATCCTGGGTCGCCGACAACGTGCCTTGCATATGTGGCAGCGCCACATTGGCGATGGTCATGTCGAGCGTCTGCATGATCGTCGCCAGCATCGCCGATGCGGTGATTAACCGCCGTCGCGCTGGCGACACGTCGAGCACGGGGCGTGACTGCTGTGTTGGCGACGATGGTATTGCGCCGTTACTCGTTGCGGTACTCATGGTTTGGCTACGCGCCGGAAATCGTCAATCAAACAGCCGCTGCCAGCGACTCTTGCCAGCATCAATGGTCACGTCAGCCGAGAGGCCAGCGCGCAGCGGCGGCTGATCTGCTTGCGGCATGATGCGCACACGTACCGGCACACGCTGCACTACCTTGACCCAATTGCCAGACGCATTTTGGGGCGGCAAAAGAGCAAATTCAGCGCCGGTGACCGGGCTGATGCTTTCTACTTCGCCACGGTATTTGACGCCCGGATAGATATCGAGTGTCACCGTCACCGCCGCGCCGACATTCACGCCGGCAAGATCGGTTTCTTTCAGGTTGGCTTCGACCCACATGCCGGTGTCCTGGACGACCGCCAGCACGGGGCGGCCGGGGACAACGAGATCACCGATGGCGATGCTTTTGTTGGTGATCACACCGTCCATGGGTGCGACCACCCGGGCACGAGCAAGATCCAGCTTTGCCTTGTCGAGCTTCGCCATCGCAGCGAGGTAGAACGGATGTTTTTCCTTGGGCAAATTCACGTCGAAATTGAGCGCCACGGCGGCGCGACGGTAATGCTGCTCAAGTGCAGCTACCCCGGCTAGTGCAGCATCGCGACGATGGCGCATGTCGTCCAGTTGCGCTTCGGAAACCACCAGTTTTTTACGCAGATTTTCCAGACGCTGGAGCTCTTTTTCGTAGTACGCGGCTTCTGTTTCGGCCTTGTTCTTTTCTTCGAGAATTCCGCGCATTTCCGGGCGTATTGCTTCGATGCGTGCCCACTGGACGTAGGATTCAGCATCCGCCACACGCATGGCGATTTCATAATCACTGTCGTCGATGGCGAACAACAAATCGCCTTTTTTCACCCGGGTGTTGGTTTCCACAGGCAATTCGACAACCTTGCCGGAAATCTGCGGTGCGATATCGACAGTCAATGCTTTCACGTAGGCATTATCGGTGCTGATTTTGCTGTCGCCAGCGAGGTAAATCGTTGCGCCGACAGCGAGCAGTACCGCCGGCACACCCATCATCAACACGCGACGACGGCGGGTATTGGCAACGCTGTCGGTCTCGGTATTGAGATGAGCGTCTGTGTTGGCAGTGATATCGTTCATGGCAGTCATTGAGGAAGTCCAGGATTAGCGTGGCGTGGTGAAGTTGTCGCGAATGCGCTTGAGCGCAACGAGCAGGACTTCCTGGTCCTTCAGTGAAATGCCGGCAAGGGCGAGGTCGCGCGCGTCGCGACCCACCGCCCGCAATGTTTCAAGGCGGGCGCTGGCGGTTGCGGTCAGATGCAGGCGCCAGGCGCGGCGGTCGTCGGGATCGGCGCGGCGCTCGATGAGGCCTTCGTTTTCCATACGGTCGATAAGGCGGGCGACGGCAATCGGGGTTACTTCCAGCAGGTCGGCGAGCTGCGATTGTCTTAGCCCCGGCTGGCGGGCCAGATAGGTAAGTGCCGACCACTGGGCGCGTGTAACGCCGTGCTGCCTGGCGCGGCGCTCAAAATCACGCCGCAACAGGCGCGCTGCGTCGTGGAGATTGAAGCCGAAGCTCTGGTCGGGATCGAAGTCGCGCACGGCGTACGGGCCATTCAGTAAGCAGGCATATAGTAGACATGCTTACTAATAGACTGACCAAGAGGAAAGAACGACGGAGAATTGTGCCAAAGCGACATACGACCAGTTGCCGGCACGCCTCCATGCCACTACCTCTTGAGCGTTCGCACCCCGCCATCCTCCCCCACCAGCAGCACGTCGGCCGGGCGCCGCGCGAACAGGCCATTGGTGACGACGCCGGCAATGTTGTTGAGACGCTCTTCCAGAGGGGCTGGCACGGAGAGATCCAGCCCGGTCACATCGAGGATATGGTTACCGTTGTCGGTGACGATGCCAAGCCGATACGCCGGCCGGCCGCCGAGCTTCACCAGTTCGCGCGCCACGTAGCTGCGGGCCATCGGGATCACTTCCACCGGCAGCGGGAAGCCGCCGAGGCGATCGACCAGCTTGGCCGCGTCAGCGATACAGATAACGCGCTGCGCGACTGCGGCGATGATCTTTTCACGGGTCAGGGCCGCGCCGCCGCCCTTGATCATCTCCAGACGGTGGTTCACTTCGTCGGCGCCGTCCACGTAGATTGGTATCTCGTCGACCTCGTTCAGATCGAGCACCGGAATGCCGAGCGCCTCGAGTTTCCTTGTCGAGGCGAGTGAACTCGACACGGCACCCTTGAGGCGACTCGCCAGCGGCGCCAGCGCATCGATGAAGAAATTTACGGTCGAGCCGGTACCAACGCCGAGGATGGCATAAGGATCCACGTACCTGGTTGCTGCCAGAGCGGCGGCTTTCTTGCGGGCATCCTGGGGATTCATGTGCGCAGCTCCGGCGGGCATTGATCGGGGCGCATTATAAGCGCCCCGTGGGAAACCCCGGCCGGCGTTCGGCTACCATGGCTGCTTTCCGGCGCCTCTCCCTGCGGACACCCATGACCGAAGCCAATATGCTCCAGGATTACGCCCGCCGCATTCTTACCGCCCGCGTCTACGACGTGGCGATCGAGTCGCCGCTTGATGTTGCACCGCAACTGTCGCGCCGGTTGGAGAGTCGCGTGCTGCTCAAGCGCGAAGACCTGCAGCCGGTTTTTTCGTTCAAGTTGCGCGGTGCCTACAACAAGATTATGCATCTGTCAGCAGCAGATCGCGCGCGCGGCGTCATCGCCGCCTCTGCCGGCAATCACGCGCAGGGCGTGGCCCTGGCAGCGCAGACGCTCGGCATCAGAGCGGTGATCGTCATGCCGCAGACTACACCGGAGATCAAAGTATCGTCGGTGCGCCAGCGTGGCGCGAAAGTGGTGTTGCACGGCGATACTTTCGATGAGGCATATATCCATGCGCGCGCACTCGAAAAAGAAAAGGGTTATGCGTTCGTGCACCCGTACGACGATCCGACGGTGATTGCCGGCCAGGGCACCATCGCGATGGAAATCCTGCGCCAGCATCCCGACCCGATTGATGCAGTGTTTGTCCCGGTTGGCGGCGGCGGTCTTATTGCCGGCATGGCCGCGTACATAAAATATTTGCGGCCCGACATCCGCGTCATCGGTGTCGAACCGGAAGACGCCGCTTGCCTGAAGGCGGCGCTCGCGGCGAAGAAGCGTGTGGTTCTGCCGGAAGTCGGCTTGTTCGCCGACGGCGTTGCCGTGGCGCAGGTCGGCGAAGAAACATTCCGCATCGCACGCAAAACAGTCGATGAAGTAATCACCGCCTCAACCGATGAAATCTGTGCTGCAATCAAAGATTTCTTTGAGGACACACGGTCGATCGCCGAACCGGCCGGGGCGCTTGCCATTGCCGGCATGAAGAATTGGATTGCGCGCGAAAAATGCACCGGGCGCACGTTTGTCGCGGTAGCCAGCGGTGCCAACATGAACTTCGACCGGCTGCGCCACATTTCCGAGCGCACCGAGCTGGGCGAGAAGCGCGAGGCGATCCTGGCGGTGACGATCCCGGAACGGCCGGGCGCCTTCAAGGCATTTTGCCAGGCGCTCGGCAAACGCAACATCACCGAGTTCAACTACCGTTTCAGCAGCACCAAGCGCGCCGATGTGTTCGTCGGCCTGCAGCTTGCCCGCCCGGGTGATCGCGAGGCGCTGGTCGAGGTGCTGCGCGGCAAGGATTACCCGGTCATCGATATGACCGACAACGAGATGGCAAAACTGCACGTGCGCTACATGGTCGGCGGTCATCCGCCTTTGGTAGGCAAGCAGGAACTGATTTTTCGTTTCGAGTTCCCGGAGCGCCCGGGTGCGCTGATGAAGTTCCTCGATCGCCTCGGCCAGCACTGGAATATCTCGTTGTTCCATTACCGTAACCATGGAGCCGCCTACGGGCGCGTACTCGCCGGGTTCCAGATCAATCCAGGCGAGCGACGCGCGGTGGAAAACTCGCTGCGTGAGCTGGGTTATCCATTCACCGACGAAACGGACAACCCGGCGTTCGCGTTGTTCCTTCGGTAACCAATTTACTTGCGCTCGATAGCCGCCCGAGGCAGCCGGTGGTATCGCCCAACTACCAGCCAAACCCGAGGTTCAGGTAGGCACCGAGGGTGTTGTCGCTGACGACGGCGGTCAGGTCAACAGGACCCAAACCCAGGCCGGCAGTCATCACATCGGCCACATCGCCGCCGGCCAGATTGGCGCGGTAGCCCGCGCGCAGCTGCAAAAACTTCAGATCGTATTCGGCACCAAAGGCCAGGAACTGTGTGGCGTCGGTACCGGTTGTACCGGTGTTCTCGGTCAGATCAAGATCGACTGCCAGGGTCGTGCGCTTGGTCATGCGCGCAACGCCGGCACGCAGTTGCATATCCACATCGATTTTACGACCGGCGATGGTTTTGTAATTTCCGCCAATCAGGTTTTTGGCCACGGCTCCGAACTGCCAGGGTGCGTCAGCGGAAGTCTTGTAGACCGCGCCGATGTCCAGATCGAAACCGGAATCGGTGGCTTCGAAATCCTCAATATTTGCATCCTCAAATGACTCGGTGTTGGCCGTGTATTCGTAGGTGATGACATCGACGGATTTTGGCGTCACGCCGGCGCTGAGTAGGCCGCCGTTTGCCAACGTGTATTGCTGTGACAAGGCCACGCCCACCTCGGCAATGGCAACCCCCACGGCAGTGGCCGACGAGGCGGAGTCGAAGTCGCTGAAGTCGACGACGGTTTGGCTGGCGGTATTGAACAGCGGTTGCGGTACGCCGTTGGCATCGGCGACGCTACTGTTATTGATCTCGACCGAGTCGACGATGCCGTCTTCGAGGATAGTCCCCAGCAGATTCAGGCGGTCGGTGTCGTAACGGTCAACGGTTGTGGAAATCGACAACTGACCGTTGAGGCTGGCGAACACGCCGACACCGATTTTTTTGCTCGCGATTCCGAGGGCCAGGCCAGCAGCAGGAATGAGATTGGCGTTGTCGCCGTTGATTTGCGTGAACTGGCCGGACAGCGTGGTTGCTTGATCGCCGACACGGGCCAGATCCGCGTTGGATGTGTTGACGAAAATGTTGCTGGTGTCGATTGTTGCAATCAGGCGATCAAGCTCATCCAGCGTGATCTGCAAACTATCGATCTGGTCGACCATTTCGTCCTCGTCCGCCGCCTGGGCACCCAAGCCCAGCGCGATTTGAAAGCGATCCCCTTCAACCTGAGCCGATAGCATGGCCGGATTGAACAGCGCCGCACTCGCCGTCTTGGCTGACGCAACACCGGTGCCGCCCATGCCGGCAGCGCGCGGGTCGAACGGGGCGAAGGGTGCGGCGGATGCGGTGCTGAACAAAACGCCGCTGGCGAGGGCGAGAGTAAGTCGATGGAAGGACATGGGGTGTTCCTGTGCAAGGTGTGGGAAAGGGCAAGCCAGGCTGGGATGCCTTTGGCGGCAAGTATCCCATAGCGAGCGTGGGGTACCACACACAGGGAATGCCAAACAATTCACAGACCTTGAGGCGTCAATGAGTAAGCCGCCCTAACTTTTTGATCTTATGGTCATTTTGTGCTTGATTCGGGAGGTGGATCACGGAATGATACTCGCCGCTTGGCCAAAGATTGGTCAACCGACCCTCTGCTGGTAAACGACGATGAAAAAGAAGTCTCCCGATATCCTCTGGGTGTTCGCTGCGATCTTTATGGCAGGCGTGCTGTTCAGCGCTGTCAGTGAGGGTGGTAGCGACGATGTGACTGCCCGCGCGGCCAACGGCATCGCCGTCCTCAGCCGCTGAAACATGGCTTGGCCAGGCGTTTTCTGGCCAAGGCGCCCCCGCCTGTCTAGTCGGTGAAGACGCGCGCCAACGGAACATCCCAACTATTTACAGGCAATGCTGCCACCTGTTGCAGCCGGTGAGCCAGCCCGCACAGTGTCGGGCGGCGCGGCCAGCGTCGCGCTTTCGCAACCGCAAAACTCCGGTCATAGAAGCCGCCGCCCATCCCGAGGCGGTTTCCGGCTGCATCGAAGGCCACCAGTGGCACCAGCACCAGGTCGAGCTGCCAGGGCGCGACCTGCTGCCGCAGCAGCGACGGTTCAAGAATCCCGAACCGGTTCGGAAGCAAGTGATCACTCTCACGGTAGCGCGCAAAAATCATGCGATCCCGGTGCAGAGGGTGCAGCACCGGCAGGAATACCTGCTTGCTGCGGCGCCAGGCCGCCCGGCAGATTGGGGCGGGATCGATTTCGCCGTCGGCGGCGATATAGAGAGCAATACGCCTCGCGGCGCGAAACGAGCGGCTGGCAAGAACGCAGTGGCAAAGTCGTTGTGCGGCGGCACGCTGCTGCGCCGGCCGCAACCCGTGACGGCTGGCGCGCATGTGTTTGCGCAGAGTGCGGGGATCGACGGAAGGCATAGGCGGGCAGAGTAGTTCTCCGGCGTGCCGCTGCGGGTATGGCCCTTGAACCCAGGGTTCAAGGTTGGTGGCGTCAGGATGCCTCAGGCTTTCCGTCGGGCGGACATGCACACTGGCATCACAACACGCCTCCGTCGCGATATACGCATCGGCTCGAGGGACGTGACCCGGCTGGCAAACACGCCAGAGAACCGGGAATGAGTATACCGAAGCGCACCGCAGCCCATGTGGTAAAACACGACGGAAAATGCGAATGTCGGCAAGTCGCGCGCCGTGGGCGCGACCGCTTGGGCGCAGATACTGCGTCGATCAAGGATTAAGCCGATTGCGCTCATTGAGCTGTTCGATGGCAAGCAGTTCTTCATCGGCTTGTGCCAATAAACGATCGATGCGGGGTGTGGATTCGGCATCCCGGGTGACGATCGTACGCGCCTGCAGCAGTTCATAGCCGAGGTTCAGTGCTGCCATCACAGCGATACGCTCCAGGCCGATCATGC
>JBMOOP010000082.1:0-1518 GCA_049324495.1 Pseudomonadota bacterium | reverse complement strand
AACCCGGATTCCGCGATTGAGGTTTAGGCGGTGAGGTTTTCGTAGGGGGAAGTTGCTGGAACTGGAGCGGGGTTTGAGGTTCGTTGGGGCAATCGCGGCGGGATTGCGCGGCAGAAGCGGGAAGCGTTCTCGATCAGGGGCATGCGTTGCGCGAGACCGCCCCACGCCTGGCTCAAATGCAGCACCGGAGTGCGGCCGGAGCGGCCCGCGATCGCGCCGCAGAGGAACACCTCGGTGCGCAGCGTGGCCGGCCGGCGGTAGGTTTGGTTCGGCCGGGCCGCGCGCTGCCACAGACTGAGCAGGTTGAACAGGACGAGCACGGCGCGAAACGCCGCCTCCGTGGCGTAAAACTCCCGGCGGCAAAAGTCATCGGCCCCGAGGTCCGCTTTGAGTTCGTCGATGCGTTGTTCGAGGGTGGCGCGCTGGTTGTAGTCGCGCCAGATCGCTTCCGGGGCGGCGGCGGAACTGGTCACGAAGACCCGGTAGGTGTAGCCGGGCACATCGAGCAGCTTGCGCCCCGCCGCCGCGCGGCCCTCGCGCACCCGTTCGCGCACGACGACGAAGCGCCGGGCGCGCGACCAACCCAGCAGTTGCTCGGAGAACTCCGCCACGGCCAGGTGCCCGTCGATCTCGCGCCAGTCCCGCAGCCCGGCGGCCGCGCGTTTGAGCGAAGCCGTCAGACGTGCGACCACGATGTAGGGCAGCTTCCGTTGCTCCAGGAACTCCAGCAGCTTGCCGTCGAAGAAGCCGCTGTCGGCCCGCACCGCGCGCACGCTCCAGCCGGCGGGCAGCAGCGCCAGTGCCTCGGTGAGGAAAGCCACCACGCCGCGTCCGGCGGTGGTGTTGCCCGAGCGCAGCCAGCCGTGCAGGATGAACATCGGCTCGGCCAGCGCCGCCAGCAGCGGATGATGCGAGAGCCGGCCGGGCTTGCGGGGATGATATCCCTTCCGCGCGCCTTCCTGCCGACCGAAGCGCTCGAACACCGTGGAATCCAGATCCAGCGTCGCGGCCTGCGCGGGGACGCGCTCCAGCAGCCAGCCGATCAGGACCGGGAAAAACGCCTCCACCTCCTTCCAGCCGAAACGCCCGAAGAAGGCCCGCGTGGCATCGTCGCCGGGCAGGCGGCGCCAGCCCAGCAGAGCCCGCAGCGCCACATCGCCGCGCAGCAGGTTGACGTGCGCGAAGCGCCGCGCCCCCGCGCAGACCGACAGCCAGAAGGACACCAGGATCTCGGCCGCCCCAATCGCGTTGGGCGAGCGATACGCGAAGGGCAGGCGCTCGCGCACCGCCTCCAGCAACCCCAATTCGCGCCAGAACTCCACCATCACTGCCAGTCCCCCGAAGGGCGTCACCGCCCGCGCCGTCTCGCGCAAAATCGCTTGGCGTCCATCCCCCAAACGACGAAATTGATGCCGCATCGTTCCGTCCACTTCGCAAGTCTTGGTCTTCATCACCCAACAACTTGACGAATCCTATCTTCGAACGGAACGATGCACTTCCAATCACGGAATCCGGGTT
>JBMOOP010000081.1:0-13968 GCA_049324495.1 Pseudomonadota bacterium | reverse complement strand
AAGGTACCGGCCCTCGCCGGGGCCATCATTCGCGGCCGGGCCAAGCGCTGACTGCATACAGCGATTCAACCCATCCTCCTCACAGGTTGCCGTCAGCGTTGACTATATACCCTACCCCGTATAGTATCTTTCTGTGGCGGCTGGCGGAAGAATCAACATGCAAGGCCATGACGAGAAGACCAAAACGAACGTTACCCATCGCCTGTCGCGCGTCGAAGGTCAGATACGTGGCATTCGACGGCTCATCGACGAAGACGCCGGGTGCGACAAGATAGCCCAGCAGATGGCGGCAGCACGCAAGGCACTCGACAAGGCGTTCCATGAAATGCTGGCCTGCATGATCGAGCAGGATGTGCTGTCCAAGCGTGGCAAGAGCGACTCCGAGGCCAGCATGGCCCATATTCGCGATTTACTGAGCAAGTACGCCTGAGGGCGACAATTGAGAACCCGGGACGAGGAGCAAACACCATGAACATGACCGTTAACGAGGGCCTGCGCATGATGGCTGGCTTTTTTACGCTGCTGAGCCTTGCTCTGGGCTGGTATGTCAGCCCCTACTTTTTCCTGTTCACGGCGTTCGTCGGCCTCAACCAGTTGCAAAGTGCATTCAGTGGCTGGTGCCCGGCCATGTGGATGCTCAAAAAAGCGGGTTTCCGCCAGGAGGTGCCTGTCGACGGTGCCGCCGGCAGCAATTGAGCACAGCAGCCTTACAGATCGACGAGGCGCTTGATCAGGTTGCGTGTCACCCGCACCGGTATGGCGCGCGTGAGCGGCCAGAGTATGCGCAACTGCAAGGTCACCTCACTGTGCAGTTGCGGTGACTGCACCAGCTTCCAGACATCCTGTGCAACCTGGGCAGGACTGATGTGCACCCCCGCCCGCTCCACCAGTGTCGAGCGGTACTGCTGTGACGACACCATGTGCGTGTTGACGAAGGGCGGCGCCAAATCGCTGACCCGAATACCGTGCCGGTCCCACTCGATATCCAGCGCCTCGGTAATCGCCCGCACAGCATGCTTGGTGGCCGAGTAGGTGGCAAAAGTCGGAATACCGTAAGTAGCCGACGCTGAACTCATGTTGATCACATGGGCACCGGGTGTTGCCTGCAGATACGGGAAAGCTGCGTACAGACAGTTGAGGACACCCTTGATGTTGATGTCGACCTGCATGTGTTGGTCGGCCAGTGGCATTTCCTCGAACAATCCGATCCGCAACACGCCTGCATTGTTGTGCAATACGTGCAACTGCCCGCCGGTTGTGGCCGTGAAAGCCGCCAGCGCATCTGCAATCGACGCCGGGTCCACCACGTCCATGACATGCGTCGATGCCATGGTGCCGATTTTCCGCGCCAGATCGGCAAGACCGGCCTCGTCGCGATCGGCAAGACCAACACGCCAACCATTGCGGGCGAAAAGCAGCGCCGTTTCGCGGCCAATGCCAGCGGCTGCCCCGGTGATGAATATTGCCTTCATGTTCCTGTCCTCGTTGCAGGCCACACATGGTTGCCAGTCGTGCGCGCGTCGCCCGGTGTCATCGCAATTTCCTCGTCAGCGGGTCTTTATACCGCAAATCCGGCTGTCCGCGTCAGCACGCTGTACGCCCGCAGGCGCCCCACCTACAATCCCTCCTGATCTTTCCCGCACATTCCGACAGCTCACCGCCATGCGCACCAGCCAGCTCCTGCTCGCCACCGTTCGCGAAACACCTGCCGACGCCGTCGTCGTCAGCCATCAACTGATGCAGCGTGCCGGCATGATCCGCAAGCTCGCCTCGGGTCTGTACAGCTGGCTGCCGCTGGGGTTACGCGTGCTGCGCAAGGTCGAACGCATCGTCCGCGAAGAGATGGATCGCGCCGGCGCCCAGGAAGTGCTGATGCCAGTCGTGCAGCCGCTGGAACTGTGGCAGGAATCCGGGCGCGAACAGGGCTATGGCCCGGAATTGCTGCGCTTCAAGGATCGCCACGGCAACGCCTTCGCACTTGGCCCGACGCACGAGGAAGTCATCACGGATCTGGTGCGCCACGAACTGCAGAGCTACAAGCAATTGCCAGTGAATTTTTACCAAATCCAGACCAAGTTCCGCGATGAAACGCGGCCCCGTTTTGGCGTGATGCGCGCACGCGAGTTCATCATGAAGGACGCATATTCTTTTCATGCCGACCAGGCAAGCCTGCAGAAAACCTATGATGTGATGTACGCAACCTATTGCCGCATTTTCGATCGTCTCGGCCTTGACTACCGTCCGGTACTGGCCGACACCGGCTCGATCGGCGGTACCGGTTCGCACGAATTCCATGTGCTTGCCGTTTCCGGCGAGGACGCGATCGCATTTTCCGACACCGGCAATTTCGCCGCCAACATTGAACTCGCTGAAGCCCTGTCACCCGTCGGCGCGCGCGCCGCCGCTACGCAGCCAAAAACAAAGGTTGCGACGCCGGGCCAGCACAGCATCGAAGATATCTGCGCGTTTCTGGGCGTGTCTGCCAACCGCGTTGCCAAAACGCTCGTTGTGCGCGGCGCATCGTCCGAAAAAGGCCAGCCAACGCTGGTCGCACTGGTGCTGCGCGGCGACCACGAACTCAATGTCGTCAAAGCGGAAAAGCTGCACGGCGTGGCGTCACCACTTGAATTTGCCACCGATGCCGAAATCCGTACCGCGCTGGGTGCCGGCACCGGCTCGCTCGGCCCGGTCGGGCTGCCGATACCGGTCTATGTCGACCGCAGTGCCGCACACCTTGCCGACTTCATCTGCGGCGCCAACGCAGACGGCTTCCACCTGACGGGTGTGAACTGGGATCGCGATGTCACGCCAACCGCCATTGTCGATATCCGCAATGTTGTCGCAGGCGATCCGTCGCCGGATGGCCAGGGATCAATCGTCATCAGGCGCGGCATCGAAGTCGGCCATATCTTCCAGCTCGGCGAGAAATATTCGGCTGCGCTCAAGGCGACCGTACTCGGCGAAGACGGCCGGCCCGTGGTGATGCCGATGGGTTGCTACGGGATCGGCGTATCGCGGGTGGTCGCTGCCGCCATTGAACAGAACAATGACGTCAACGGCATCATCTGGCCGGATGCCCTCGCACCCTACGAAATCTGCATCGTGCCAACCAATATCAAAAAGAGCGAACGGGAACGCGCGACAGCGGAGCGCCTGTACGCTGCCCTGACGGAACTCGGTTACGAGGTGCTGCTCGATGACCGCGAGAAGGAGCGTGTCGGCGTGAAGTTCAGCGACATGGAACTGATCGGTATCCCGCATCGCATAGTGGTCAGCGAGAAAAGCATTGATGCCGGCACTTTCGAGTACAGGAATCGACGCAGCGGTGAGCTAACACACGTACCGGTCGCCGACATCGGCGACTTCCTCGCTGCAGTAGTCCGGCACCATAACTGAGCACGCCGCCAGGTTGGCGCGCAAGAGAGGCCGTGTGCGCCCTTACGTGTGCCGGCGAACTGCCAGCAACCCGACCATGTACTGATCGCCCTGCGGCGTAAGCTGCCAGGTCAGCTGGTTGCCTGGCCCCATGCCCGCGCCCTTACGGATATAACCCATGGCGCGAAAATGCATTTTGATGGTGTTGAACGACACCGGATTGATCACAATATCGCGCACGGCATGGGCTTGCTTGTGCAGCTCGGCGACATCCTTCAGCGCGTTCTCGCCCAGCCGCGCGGCCAATGTTGCCCGCATCTGATCCTCGGTAACTTCGCTCATCATGGTCGGGGCGAGGCAGGCGAACAGGGCATCCCATGTCAGTTGCGTCTTCGCCTGGGAGGCGATGCAGTTGCCCTTCACATACACATTGCACGCGTAAGAGACATTGGTCGGATCTGAACCCCGGGCCAGGGTTTCCGGCTTGACTGCCCGGCCGTTGGCCAACTGATCCATCTCCTTGCGCAAATCATCGAGCTGCTTGCGCAGATCCTGATTCTCACGAGCCGCGTTCAGGTTCGCTATCTGGCTCGCCCGCACCCACCCGGGTGCCGGATGGGTTTTGACCAGCTGGGCGAGCAGGCGCTGGGCCCCACCCTTCAGGTCATCGGTCTGGCTCCATTGACGCACCAGGCTGCCGCGCGCCACCAGATCCTTGAAGTCACGCAGGCGGGCAACGCCCTCCGCAGTCCGCTCGCGCCTCTCGGCAACCAGACCTTCGGGGTGTTCGTGAATCAGTGACGCCATCGGCTTGCGCCTGGTTTGCGCGTAGATGAATTCCCGGTGCGTGTAGCTGACGCCGGTCGGTGCCAGGGTGCCGTAGCGACCACCAATCAGAATGAGGTAGTAATCGCAATCATCAATCAGGGCCTTGACGCTGTTCCACTGCTCTGCACTGGCATTGCGCGGACACAAGTCCATGCCCACGGGAATACAGGCGGACGCAAGCAGCGCCTCCATGAGACGCTGCCGCTCTTCGCGCAGGTCATCGCAGGTCGCGCTGACGAATACCTGATATTTTTTGTCGGTGTCGGTACTCACAATCTGCCTTGTTCGCCGGCCACAAAAGAAAGAAAAATCCGAACCGCCGACTCGTCCGAACCAACCGGGCAGCCCGCGATTATAAACACAGGGTGAATTCGGTTCCCAGCGTGGTTGGCAGTTTGTTGCGGGGATTACCTATGTAATCCGTACCAACCCGCAAAGGCCGGTACGCTTGCATGTCAAGGGTGCGCAGGCAACCCCGCCACCTTGCCCTGCCCTGCCCTGCCCTGCCGGCGCTGCCTGAGTGCGGCGCGAAACGTCGGCGCGCGGGCACGCGGCGCCATGAAATGACCAGGAGGGATCAATAACCGGATCAGCGCGAACAAAAGATCGATTGTCAGCGGCTGGCTACCCGCCGCACATGCAAGACATCCCGAGCTGGAGTGGACAACACTGCTGTTATTTGCCTTATCAACGCCAGCGACGACGCAGCAGCGAGAGCGCCAGTGAGACGAAGAACAGATGGCCGGCAGCACCAAGGAAGTCGATACCGAGCACGTCGCTCAGATCGTCCTCGCCGAGGATGGCACCACCGTTGGTTACCGGGCGATCCATCCGGATCGTCAGATTGGCGGTGCCGTCCTTACCCTGATAATCGCTGACCTGGTAGGTAAGTGTTTCGGTAAACGGATTGAAGGAATTGAACGGCGTCCAGGCAATGGTGCCATTGCTTGAATCAACAGTCGCGCGGCCAAACTCACAGTTCCAGTGGAGCGTCACCGGCGGAACAGAGCTGTCCTCAACGGCCTTGCAGTTGCCTGAGGTAATCTTGAGCGTCGCCGGATCCAGGCCATTAAAAGCCGTGTTGGTTGCATCGGCATCGCTGTCGTTCGCCAGAACATCAATCGCCACTGCCGTGCCGACCGGGACAGTTACGTTGTCCGCGACAACATTGGGCGGCACATTGGCGACCGTGATCGAAATCTCGGCCGGCAACGAGACATTACCGGCATTGTCATGGATGACGTACGTGATCTCTACCGGGGTATTCAGTGGCGTCAACACACCACCATTGTCGAAGCGTAATACATAACCGGGAACAAGCATGGCTTCAGTGACGATGAACGCTTTGGCCAGTTCTCTCGCCTGATCATTGGCAATTTGTGTTGCCTCGGCATCGTTTGCACTGGGCCAGACCCAGCCGGACACATAATCGTCGGGAAATTTTCCTACAATATAATTTTCCGGAAGCATGGAGACGGTGATAACGACATCCGCAGCGATGCGGTGAATGACACGAAGATCATCCAGATTGTTCTTGCGCAGAAAATCGACCGTGCCGGTCGCCGCCCCCAGGAATATGTCAATGCAAGAATTGCCCGACGCATCGACCCAGCTGACCACGTTGGGAACACCCACCTCACGGACGGTGCAGTCCAGCTTGATGTCATTGGTTGTACTGGCATCAAGATTCTCGTAAACGTCATTGGCAAGGACATCGACAATCACAACGCGATCCTGCCGACCCGTGTTGCTGCCGGTATCGGCAACCGCAGTGATCTGCACGTACTCGAATGCGCCGATGTCGCAGCGGCCACCGGATTCACGGCTTTTGCCGCGCTGGTCCACGCGCGCGCAGGCCGCATCACGGCGCTCCAGTACCTCTACCAGTTCGGTGGGACTGCCGGCATCAACGAGAATGCCACCGAGGCTGCCGGGGTTGTTGAAGGCATGGGTGCTTGTAGAAAATCCGTTGGGTGCAAGTGGCGCCAGGTAATCGGTGCTTGTTGCATCGTTGCCGTCGTAAACAACGGCAGCCAATGCCGATTGGTTGCCGGCCGCAAGACCGATGGTACAGGTAGCGTTGGGTGACGACTCACCAAACATATTGAACGATGCCTGGTAGCTGCCTGTACCGCAGTTGGCGTCTGCCGTATTGGCCACATTATAGTTGGCAGCAACAATGCTGTTCGTCAGGACCGTGGTCACCGAGCCGGCACTGAACTCGATGGCACCGCGCTGAATACCCGCCAGTGGATCGACGCCCGAAAAATTACCGACTACCGTCAGGTTGCGCAGCGTGGCGCCGATTCCGGCACCGGATACATCAATGGCACCGGCACCGGCAGTGCCGCTGTTGCCACTGAACGTGGAGTTGGCGATCACAATTTCTGCGGTCGTTTTGAGCGACAACGCGGCAGCGGAGGCAATCGAACTGTTGCCGACAAACGTCGAGCCGCTAATCGATACGCCGTGTTGCCCGCCTGCCGATGTGGCAATGGCACCCCCGCCATCGGTACCAGTACCCGTACTGACGTTGGCCTTGAAGGTTGAGTCGGTCACCGTGAGATCACCACGCACACCGCGCAGAAAGATGGCGCCACCGGTTCGTGCCGTGTTGTTTTGAAAGATCGATTTGTACAGGCTGACCGCACCGGCCGAGTTAACCGCGCCACCAAGACCCGTCTGCGCATCGCCGTTTTCGAGAGTCATGCCGCTGATGGAAATGCTGCCGAGACTGTTGATCAAGGCAAACTTTCTCGCTGTCGAGGCCGGATCGCGGCGTATCGTACAGGTTGTGGCGGCGTCTTCCGGGCAGCGAATCGTCACGCTACCCCAGGCAGTAAGCGACGCCCCGAGAGTGATCTGTGGAACCTGTATCTCGATGATGTCAGGCCCTTCGTTGCCATCGAGACAATCGCCATTGGTCAGGTTCGCCTGATCGTTGCGCGCAGTCGCCAGTGCCTCGCGCAAGGTGCATTGGCCGTCGCCGGGAATTTCCAGCGGCACTCCACTATCGTCCACCGGATCATTGGCGGAATTGACGTAGATAATGTTTTCCTCGGCGTGCGCGAGCGCCGCCAGTGCCAGCAAAGCGCCGGCGACCGGCGGTAAACAAGCGGCACGCCAAGCGCGTACGTGGCGCCGGGCGCGCCAGCGTCCCGCCAGGAACGCCAGAAGAGCGAGCAGCGCCGGACCGAGGGAGCCGAGGCTGGCGCTGGCAATACCCCCACCACTTTCGGTGGTGACATGAACAATGCCGCTGACTGTACCTGCGGCCGGAGCCGCAACCAGCGCCGTCTGCCAGCCCAGGGCATAGGTCAGGTTTGTTTCTCCGTGAAACCCCGGCGCCGGCGTGAACAGAATTGCCTCGCTGAAGGCCGGGTCCACCGTATTCGGACACTGCGCGATGCTGACTACCGCAGGAGCAGGCAACGTCGGGTGGCGCAATGCATAGGCGGCACGATAGGCCGCCGGATCGGTACTGGCGATGACCGCAACCGTTCCTGCACGCTCTATCTGAATCACTTCGAGCGAAAACGGTGCGTAGAACGCATCACCGATGTCGTCGACACCAACCTCGAGGCAGCGTGTCTCATTGATATTGATCGTCACCCTGTCATCAGCCCGGCTGCCGATCTGGTATTCCACTGCACCGATATCGCAGTCAGCGTCGACGAACGTCGCACGCGGCAAGGCACGCTGATCATTCTCCGTACACGAAAACGCTTCCTGGGTACCCGCGCCGCGATTGACGAGCCGGTTTTCAGCAAGATCGAGGACATCGAACGGATACAACGGAACGTAAACTCCCTGCTCCTCGTCCAGCGCCTGCAACAACCAGTTGAATACTGTCTGGCCGGCTCCCAACTCGTAATTGGTGTTCAGCGGTGTCGTCACGGACCAGCGATCGCCCGGGCACCCGGCAACACTGTCGTCGTAATAGTTGTGCTGGAAGTTGGCTGCCGAGACGACCGGCAGATCGCAGTCATTGCCCGGACTGGCGGCTACCGTATTTCCGGCAATCACTGAGTTGGCGATGATGATCGCCGTCAGCGTGCTCACGCGTAACCCACCCGTGCCGCTCATGGCGTTGTTGTCGACCAAGGTGATGTTGTTGGCGTTGAGTATGCCCAAGCTGGTCGCAATCTCGATGGTGGAACTGCCGGAAGCTTCGTTGCGTCCGAAGGTTGTGTTGGCCATCGACACCCCAACGGCAGTGCCACCGACATAGAGCGCGGACCCTGTAACCGCGTTGTTGTTGATCACGCTGACCCGCTCAAGACCGAGCGTTCCGCCGCCATCGGCAGCCGGCGCGAAATAAAGCGCACCGCCAAAACCAGCCGCCGAATTACCCTGATCATCTGCAGACGATGCCTGACCGACAGTGGTATCGGTGAGCTCAAGGCGCGGGCCAATGCCGGCAATCGCCCCACCATCAGCGGCAGCCTTATTGCCAATAAATTTCCCGCGCGTGGTAACGAACGAGCCACCGGTATCAACGTAGACGGCCCCACCACTTGCTGCCATATTGCCGGCAAAAACAACGTCCTGCACATCGCAACTGCCGGCAATGAACAGGGCGCCACCATTGCCCGTGCCGGCATTACCTCCGGTCAGGCGCAGACTCTGGAGCGTGAGCGTGTTGTCAACTCTGAACAGACGGGTCGCGTCAGCGCCGGTAATGATCGAAGTCTCGCCAACGCCCTGGATGGTCAGGCGTACGCCGACAGCCACCTCAGTGGCCAGCACATAGGTGCCGGCGCCAAGAATGATCGTGTCAAAGGAAGACCCGTCCCTGCAGCCGTCAACCTCATCACGGTCCTGCAGTCGCCCGATCTCGGCATCCGTGACCAGCATCGTGCGCTTAAGGAGGTCAATGGTTTTTTCAACATCAGCGAGATAAACCTTGTTGTCCGGCAAAGCGTCGATCACGTCCTTGTGGGCGATGACCTCGGCGAGCAATACGGTATCCACCGGGGCGTGTGCCTCCAGATCCTCGCGCAGCGACAGCAGGATGTTTTGCACATTGCCGCGGGGGTAATACTCGATCGCAAACTGGAGTCGATCGAGATTGCGCGGATCGGCAATTTCAGCGAGGAACTGATCCATCTCCAGGCGATTGTTGGTGCGCGCAGACAGGGTTGCCGCCCGCGCAGACGCCGCCACAGCCTCACGGATTGAGCACAAATTGTCGTTGTCGGCCGTGATGTCGTCGAAAGTAGTGACGTCAATGGTCGCAGCGCCCGCCGTACACCCCAGCAGGGCCAGCGCAACGACGACCAGAATACGTGCCCGCAACCACTTCATCAGACGCTCCCCCAAAGACGCGGCGCGCACAGGGGCACACCTGGATATTGTTGTTTTGTCGTATAAGTGACGGGCAAAGCGGGATCCGTCATTCGCAACAGCCACGCAGCCGGAAGGTATTCCGCAGCCAGTTTAGCGGCCGCTGACCGAGGCCTGATGTTGGACTTTTGTTAAGTCCCGGCAAGGAGTTACCGGTACCACATCGGTCACGCTCCCCAGCCCAGCACCTGGCGGACAAAAGGCACCGTCAACCGCCGCTGATGAACGAGCGCTGCCCGATCGAGTTGCCCGAGCAGGCCAACGAGGGCATCCAGACGGCGGCTCGTCCGCGTCAGCAGAAAGCGGCCGGTCTCCGGCGGCAAATCCAGACCACGCCGGGCCGCCCGGAAGACCAGGATGGCCAGTCGCGTTTGGTCATCGAGCGGCGCCATCTGTACGGTCAAGCCGGAACCGAACCGGGAGGCAAGATCCGCCAGCGACAGGCCCAGGGCCATCGGCGGCGCCGCGGCGACCACAACGAGGCGCGCGCCACGCGCTCTGAGGCCATTGAAAAGGTGGAAAAAAGCCTCCTCCCAGCGGGGATCTCCGGCGATCTTGTCGATATCGTCGATACAGACCATGTCTGCCGTGTCGGCGACACCCTCGAGTACATCAATATCCGGCAGCGGGTGCAGGCCAAGCGCGATGTAGGCCACCTTCAGCCCTTCGCTCGCTACCGCCTCCGCCACTGCCTCCAGCAGGTGGGATTTACCGGTAGCCGGAGCACCCCACAGGTATACAAACAGCTCCTGTCCGGCCAGCAGACTCCTGACGGCGGCCAGCGCCTCAGGATTCGCCGCGGGCAGGTAGCTGGCCAGCGTATTGCCGTCGCGCAACCCGACCGGCAAGGTCAACTGCCCCATCACGGCGCCGGGGTATCGGCCAGCGCCGCCGTGATGGTCATCATGCTGCCCTCAACGATCGGCGTGCCAACTGAAGCAAAGCGCCCATCGGCAGCCATCGCCTGCAGCAGACGATCGGTTGCACCGGCCAGCGTGAGGCCGTACTCGACCTGCTCGCCAGCCGCCTCATGCAGAATTCCTTCCACGATCAGGTCTCTGACCAGCGGCAGGGTACCAAGCCAGTGTTCAAGCCCGGCATGCATCGCCAGGGAGCGCACGCCGGTTACCCGCAAGCGCACTGTGAGCATCTGATCCTGCCGGGCCACGACGGCATAACGGCCGCCCAGGCGATCTGCCGCATCGGCAACCAGTTCGCGAATCGCCGCCACCTCATCCTTTGCCACCGCTTCGAGACGCTCGCCCACGCCGTCAACCGAAAGAACCCCGCTGGCCCTCACCCCGCTGCCGCTGCTGTCCAGTGCGGCTGCCAGCACAAGTCTGGCGCCAGCCCGCGTGGCCGCCTCACGGATCAGCGCCGGCACGCCGGTGACGATGGCGTCGCCGCCTGTGGCGGTGCCTGGCGGCGGCAGCACCGTGGGCAGACCTCGCTGGGCAGCCACATCCAGGAGCACATCGGCCTGGGGCGTACCAAGCGCAAAAAGCGTGCCGCCTTGCGCGCCTTCGCGCACCAGCCAGAGATAAAGCGGGGGGCGGCTCGCTCCCCAGATCGGGGCGCCCGCACGATTGAGGGTAGCCCGCACGCCCGCCGGGTCGAACGACAAACGAATGAACAGGATTCCCTGGCCCGACGCTTCGGACTGCCCGGAGGCGCTCCCGCTCCCGATGGCACTCTCATAACGATAGGAACCCAGCAGAGACTCCCCCTTGCCCAACGCCGCCTGGATCGCCGGGGCAGCCAGCACGGATCGCTGCCCGCTCACCTTGACCAGCACTTGCCGGAAACCCGCGTCGATCGCCCGGGCGCGGTCACCCGCCGACTGGCTGGCCACCGGCACGCGCGCTTCATAAAGGCCTGCGACTTCGGCCGCACGCAGCGACTGCAGCGCCAGCAGGCAAAGCACCGGCAACAGGAGAAAACGCAACAGCACAGGCATCATCGGGGTGATCCGGCAGCAAGTGGGGATGAGCAGCGAACAAGGCAGTGAACAGGCCGGTACAGTAGCGACCGCCCCCGGCAGCCGCAACCGGACAGCCCGGCGGCAAGCCCGACACAGCAATCGAAATAGCGCCTGCTAGAATACTCCCCCTCTCGTACCACCCGCCTTCCGGAAGCCCCGCCATGACCGATACGCGCAAGCCATCCCTCAGTTACAAGGATGCGGGAGTAGACATCGATGCCGGCGACGCTCTCGTCGATCGCATTGGCCCGATTGCGAAACGCACCCGGCGACCGGAGGTGATGGGCGGGCTGGGCGGCTTCGGCGCGCTGTGCGCGATTCCGGCCAAATACCGCGAACCGATCCTGGTCAGCGGCACCGATGGCGTTGGCACCAAACTCAAGCTGGCGATGGACCTCGGCCGCCACGACAGCATCGGCATCGACCTCGTGGCCATGTGCGTGAACGACCTGCTGGTCTGCGGTGCCGAGCCGCTGTTCTTCCTCGATTACTACGCTACCGGCAAACTCAATGTCGAAACGGCAGCCACTGTCATCAGCGGCATCGGTAAAGGCTGCGAGCTGTCCGGTTGTGCTCTGGTCGGCGGCGAAACGGCGGAAATGCCGGGCATGTACCAGGGTGAGGATTACGATCTCGCCGGCTTTTGTGTCGGCATCGTCGAGAAAACGAAAATCATCGACGGCAAAAGTGTTGGTGCCGGCGATGTCGTACTGGGTCTTGCCGCCTCCGGCCCGCACTCCAACGGTTATTCACTCATCCGCAAGATCATCGAGGTCTCGAAGGCTGACCTGACGCAGAAAGTCGATGGCCGATCACTCGCCGATGCACTGATGGAACCGACACGCATTTATGTCAAACCACTGCTGCAACTGTGTGCAGCTGTGCCGGTGAAGGCAATGGCGCACATCACCGGTGGCGGTATCACCGAGAATCTGCCACGGGTGTTGCCGGCCCGCACCCGGGCGGTAATCGATACCCAAAGCTGGCGGCGCCCGGCAGTATTCAATTGGCTGCAGGAAGCCGGCGGCATCGATGCGCGCGAAATGTTTCGCACCTTCAACTGCGGCATCGGGATGTGCATCGTGGTCGCCGCCGAAGATGCCGTACACGCGCAATCACTGCTGGCGGCCGAGGGCGAGACGGTCAACCTGATTGGTCGCATTGAAGCCGGCGCGCATGCAGAGGCCTGCGTCGAACTCACCGGCATCGCGTAAGGCTCCCGAACGATGAGCGCGCAGTTCCGTCTGGTGGTGCTGATCTCCGGCAGCGGCAGCAACCTGCAGGCCTTCATCGACCGCATCGCTGACGGCTCGCTGCCGGCAACGATCACCGCAGTCATCAGCAACAAACCCACCGCGCTCGGCCTGGTGCGCGCGCAGGATGCCGGCATTCCGACCGCCGTTGTCGATCATCGGGCCTATGCCACGCGCGAAGCATTCGACGCAGCCCTTACGCAACGCATTGATGAATACCAGCCGAACCTGGTCATCCTTGCCGGCTTCATGCGCATCCTGACGCCGGCATTTGTTCAGCACTATCGGGGCCGGCTGCTCAATGTGCATCCGTCGCTGTTGCCACAGTTCACCGGCATCGATACCCACGCCCGCGCGCTGGCCGCCGGGGCGACCGAGCATGGCTGCAGCGTACACTTTGTCACCGAGGAACTGGACGGCGGGCCGGTGGTCGCACAGACGCGCGTGCCGGTACTTGCGGACGATACCCCGGACACCTTGCGTGAACGTGTACAGGTAGCGGAGCATCGCCTCTACCCAAAGGTGGCTGGCTGGCTGGCGGCCGGCCGGCTTGTGCTGTCCGCCAGCGGCCCGCTGCTTGACGGGCGCCCCATTTTTCTTCCACAAACGGCCACACAAGCAACCCCGGAACCCGGCGACATCGCCCAGCAGTGAAGTGCGAGCTGACCATGAAACACCTGACCGGGATTCCTGCGCTGCTTGCCGTGATTTTCGCCACGCTCATCGCCGTATCCGCGCGCGCCGAAGCGCCGTCCGGCTCGCTCAGCCCCTTCGCTGCCACGTACGAAGTCAGCCTCAACAACCTGCCATTCAAAGCACAGGCATATCAGACGCTCACGGCGCTGGGCAACAATCGCTGGCATCTGGAACTGCGCGTCGAATCGTTTCTGCTCGATACCGTCGAAGTGTCCGATTTCCGCTGGGACGATACGAACTGCCACACAGTTCCCGAGCACTACTCCTATCTGCGCAAGGGCATCGGCAAGAACCGCAGTCTCGATATGAAGTTCAATTTCGACACACTTAATGTCACCCGTACCGACACCAAATCGACATCGACCTTTCCGATCATCGAGGGAACAGAGGACAGGCTCGGTCACACCCTGGCCCTCGCTTGCCGCATCGCTCGCGGCGCACGCGGCACGCTGGCCGTCGACGTTGCCTGGGATCGCGATGTGCGTCATT
>JBMOOP010000080.1:0-1592 GCA_049324495.1 Pseudomonadota bacterium | reverse complement strand
ATACTATACGGGGTAGGGTATATAGTCAACGCTGACGGCAACCTGTGAGGAGGATGGGTTGAATCGCTGTATGCAGTCAGCGCTTGGCCCGGCCGCGAATGATGGCCCCGGCGAGGGCCGGTACCTTCGGGTGTTCAAACGCCTCGAAGTCGACGAACTGGAACCCTGCGTCGCGGAAGGTTGCTGCCGTGTCGCGGTTGAGGTGGCAGCCGCAGGCAAGTTTTTTCCAGATCGGATTCAGCCGGTCCTGCCAGCGGCGTACACCGGCATCGGGATGCGCCACATGTTCGAAGAACAGGAACTGGCCGCCGGGCTTAAGTACGCGGAATGCCTCGCGCGCCGAAGACGGGGTATCGGGAATCGTGCAGAACACGAGGCAGGCGATGACGGTGTCGAAACTCTGATCGGGGAAGGGCAGCGCTTCCGCACCGCCGACCACGAACTGGAAGCGGGTTTTCCCGCCAAGCCCGGTTGCAACGCGCTCTGCATCCGCGAGCATGGCCCGTGATGGTTCGAGCCCGACCACCTCGGTGGCGGCGGACGTGTAGAACGGCAGATTGGCGCCGGTACCGATGCCGATTTCAAGAACGCGGCCGGCAGCCTGCCCAATTAACCGCTCACGATCACTGCGGAACGGCCGGGTGGCGATGTTCAAGAACACCGGAAATACATGATCTTCGTAGAAGCTCATGGGAGTGGTTACCTCAGGTTGCCTGCATGGCCATGGGCCACGCTTCTTGTGTGATGCAGACCAGTATTATGCCGTCGTATTCATAACGGACGCGCAGGGCATCGTCATTGTGGGCGTGATCGGCGCGCAACGGGCGTGCAGGAATGGCACTGATAGCCAAGTAAACCACCACAGCCTACTATCAACCCGCCATCGCTTCCGGGGCCGCCACTGCGGGCGTCGCTTGCGGGTGGTCTTCGGTGTGCTTGCAGGCATCCGGGCTGCAGGTGGGCAGCCAGTTCAGAGGATTGGTTACACAACATGATGGCAAACCTGCAGGCAGAAACCGGCCAGGCGCACGACCATGAGATGGCCCGGCTTGAGCGTTTGGGTTCTTCAGGCCATCGTCTGCTGCGTTTTCCTCGTGATCTTGAGCGTGAATTCATCAACGACTTTTCGCTGCGCTACCTCCCCTATCGGCAGCGTGTTGTAACGTTCGCTTTTTTTGGTCTGTTGGTTGCCGGCCTGCTCGATACATTCTTTGTGCACAGTGCAATCGACGAGGCATTGTTGTTACGTTACGGCATCGTCAGTCCGTTGGCAGGTTTGTTGGTGCTATTCAGCAGGACGCGCTGGTTTCCTGCCTGGCAACAACTTTCTCTTGCAGCATTTATCCTGGTGTTGGCCGGCCTTTTATTCGGACTGATGTGGCTTGGTGACGAGCGCATCGTGATGACCTATTCACCGGGGATGATTCTCGTCGCGGTGTTTGCCGGTATCGTGTTGCATTTGCGTTTCTGGCTGGCATTTGGCCTGCTGGCCATCATCGGCATGTTCTACTTCAGGTTCGTTGCGGACCTGCGGCCCCAGGGGCCGGAAATCGTTGCGACCTATACCATCTTCTACCTGATGGGATCGTTCA
>JBMOOP010000079.1:0-1663 GCA_049324495.1 Pseudomonadota bacterium | reverse complement strand
TTTTCCGTGATAATACGTTGTTTCCGACGACGTTTTACACATCAAAAGACTTCACGCCATGGCCGATGATACAGAACAGTCTGTAGTTTTCAATGACCTCTTTGGAAAGCAGGTTCTTGTCCGATTCGATCAACCGCATATGAGCGCTGATGGTGGCGCGCTGCTGCTCAAGTCATGCGACGAACACCTTGATCTGACGCGGCGACTGGCTGCGTGCATCCACGATGAAAGAACTGTCGGCAAAGTGACGCACACGTTGACCGATTTGATTCGGCAACGCGTATTTGGTTTGACATGCGGTTACGAAGACTGCAATGACGCCGGGCGTCTTGGCGATGATCCGGTACACAAGTTGCTGCTGGATCGTGACCCTGTTCACGGCGAGGCGTTGGCGTCGCAGCCGACGTTGTCGCGCTTCGAGAATGCGGTCACCTCGAAGGATCTGATGCGGATGGGCCATGCACTGGCGGATACCGTCATCGCGCGTCACCGGCGCCGCCTGAAGAGCCGGGTGAAGCGGATTGCGATCGAGCTGGACCCCACTGACGATCCCACGCACGGGGCCCAGCAATTGGCGTTCTTCAACGGTCATTACGACAGTTGGTGTTATTTGCCGGTGGCGGGCTTCATTCGCTTTGACGACGAACCGGATCAATTTCTGATAGCGTGGTTGTTGCGCCCTGGCAACGCCGGCGCTCGCGAAGGCGCCATCGGCCTGCTGCGACGCATCGTGGTGCGCTTGCGTGCGGCGTTTCCAAAAGCAAAGTTGCTGGTACGTCTGGACGGTGGTTTTGCTGCGCCCGACATGTTCGATTTCCTGGAGAGCGAGCGCCTCGATTACGTCGTCGCAATGGCGGAAAACAGCATTTTGCGCGGTCATGCCGAGCCTTTGATGGATCCAATGCGCACGTTGAGCGGGATCACCTCGCGCACGGAACACGCCTATGGCGAATGCCATTATCAGGCGGGCAGTTGGTCGCGCGCGCGGCGGGTCGTCATCAAGGCGGAAGTGGTTCGCCTGGATAATCGCGAGCCAAAAGACAATGCCCGTTTTGTCGTGACCAACCTGCCAGGTAATCCGCAACGCCTCTACGAAAGAATCTATTGCCAGCGCGGGCAGATCGAGAACCGCCTCAAGGAACTCCACCACGGTCTGGCCATTGACAGAACCAGTTGCACGAAATTCCTGGCCAATCAATTCCGCGGATTGCTGACGGCTGCCGCGTATGTGTTGTTCCAGGAACTGCGCCTGCGTTCCGGCCGAACATCGCACAAGAACGCGCAAGTCGATACCTTGCGGATTCGTCTGATCAAGTTGGCATGCCGGGTTGATCGTTCGGTGCGGCGGATTGTCTTTCACTTGCCGGCAAATGCCATATGGCGTTCAGACTGGATGCGCGTTGCCCTGTCGCTGGGTGCTGCGCCAAGTTGAGTCATCCGGGTTGCTGAATCGCCGACGATCACTGTCACGCAGCAGGTGGCAACGAAAATCTTTGCAAAAAATCAGCCAACAGGATGCGTGAACCCACTCGCCGACGGTTCGACAGATGAAAACGATGCCTGCGAAGCCGATCAACACCTGAATCGTGCCGGATTTTGCGTGGTAGTCTATCCGAAATGTCGCAAAACGCTGGTAGCACGCTGTGTTCGTGAATAATGCGGG
>JBMOOP010000078.1:0-15064 GCA_049324495.1 Pseudomonadota bacterium | reverse complement strand
GCAAGGTCGGCGTCATAGACCCAGACATTTTTGCCGTCGGCGATAATCAATTGCTCGAACGGCGCACGCACCTCCCAGCGGAACAGTTGCGGGCGCGACACGGTCATCGTCCCGCTCGACTGTTGCGCGACGGCACCGTTGGTGCCAGATACGCTCTGCTCGAACGATGCTTCCATGCTGCGTGCCGCCGCCAGCACATCGGCCAGCCGGGAAGCCGCATCGGCAGCCGATGCGCTAAACGGAAAAAAGATCAACAATGCAAGAATCAAACGTTGCACGAATTCACCCTGTGTTTAACCGGCGCTGCGCTCAGCCGCCTGGCCTTAAGACCTCTCGCTGCCCGTTCGGTTGCATGGTACTGACGAGGCCGGCAGCCTCCATCGCCTCAACCATGCGGGCAGCCCGGTTGTAGCCAATCTTGAGCCGGCGCTGAACGGAAGAGATGGACACCCGGCCAGACTCGATCACGAATGCAACGGCCTGATCGTAAAGCGGATCTGCCTCCGGATCGCCACCTTCCTCGGCCTCGCCGCCGAAGACGGCAACGTTGCCGTCTTCGCCGATGCGGGTGATTTCCTCGATGTAATTCGGCGCGCCCCGGCGCCGCCAATCATCGCAGACCCGATGCACTTCCTCATCGGAAACGAAAGCACCGTGAATACGCTCAGGTACGCTGGTGCCGACCGGCAGGTAAAGCATATCACCGTGGCCAAGCAACTGTTCGGCGCCGCCCTGATCGATGACGGTGCGCGAATCGATGCGCGAACTAACCTGAAAAGAAATCCGTGTCGGCACATTCGCCTTGATCAGCCCCGTAATGACATCCACCGAAGGCCGCTGCGTGGCGAGAATCAAATGGATGCCGGCCGCCCGCGCCTTCTGGGCAATGCGGGCAATTAATTCTTCAACCTTTTTGCCGACCACCATCATCATATCGGCGAATTCATCGACAACGATCACGACAAAAGGCAACGCGGTCAGCTCCGGGGCTTGCGTTTGGGTCACGAAATCCTGCGGCTTCCACAGCGGATCGCGAATCGGCTCGCCGGCTTTTTTTGCATCCTGCACTTTCTTGTTGAAGCCGCCGAGGTTGCGCACGCCCAACTGTGCCATCAGTTTGTAGCGGCGCTCCATTTCGACAACACCCCAGCGCAGCGCACTGGCGGCTTCCTTCATGTCCGTCACCACCGGGGTGAGCAGGTGCGGAATATTGTCGTAAACCGCGAGTTCAAGCATTTTCGGGTCGATCAAAATCAACCGCACGTGCTCGGGCGTCGATTTGTAAAGTAGGGACAGCAGCATGGCATTGAGGCCCACCGACTTGCCCGAACCGGTGGTGCCGGCCACCAGCAGGTGCGGCATTTTGGCAAGATCGGCAACTACCGGGGCACCGGCAATATCCTTGCCCAGGGCCAGCGTCAGTGGCGACCCGGCTTCGTCGAACACACCAGAAGCAATGACATCCGAGAGGCGGATCATCTCGCGCTTTTCATTCGGTATTTCGATACCAACCACTGTCTTGCCGGGAATCACTTCGACGACCCGCACGCTGATCACGGCCAATGAACGCGCAAGATCGCGGGCGAGATTGCTGATACGAGAGGCTTTTACGCCCGCCGCCGGCTGAATCTCAAAACGGGTGATGACCGGGCCGGGCAATACACCGGTAACCGCCGCTTCGATACCGAAATCGGCCAGTTTGATTTCCAGCAAACGCGACATTGACTCCAGTGCTTCGCGGGTAAAACCTTTTTTCTGAGTCTTGTCCACTGCATCAAGCAGGCCAAGCGGCGGCAACTCACCACTTACTTCGGTTTCGAATAAATTGCGCTGCTTTTCCTTTTGCACGCGCACGCTTGGTTTCGCTGGCGGCGCGGGCACGGCAATTTCTGGCGGTTTGCGGTGCTCTGTTTTCGCCTGGTGTTCGCGGAACGCTTCTTCGCGCTGCCCCACCAGCACATCCACCTCGCGCGCCACCTCAACGCGGCGCTGGCGTTCGGCGAAGGATTGCTTGAGCCAATCGACGAGCGCCAGTGCCCACTGCCCGGCCTGTTCAGCAATACGCAGCCACGGCACGTCGACAATCACCCGCACCGCAGCGAGCACCACCGCCAGCAACAGCAACGTACTACCCAGCAGGTTAAACGCGGCAAGCGCCGCCCGGCCCAATACCGCACCGACAATGCCGCCGGCAGTTTCCGGCAGAACTTCCTGCAACGATTCAGCCATGCCGGCCATACCGGATTTCGGCACCGTGAAATGGATCGCCAGCAACGCACAACCGGCCATCACCAATGCCACCCAGGCACCACGCCGCAACCAGCGCTGCGCGGGCGTCGCGTCATCCACTTCAAGCGGATGACGAAAGACGTAATAACCGCGTAATGCCAGCGACACCGGCACGAGGTAGGCGAGGTATCCGAACAGCACGAACAGGACGTCGGCGATCCAGGCGCCGATCACCCCGCCAGCGTTGACAGCAGACCCGGACTGGCCGATATGCGACCAACCCGGGTCGTTGCGGAAATAAGTAAACAGGGCAATGAACAGCAACACACCGATGGCGAATAGCGCAATACCGAGGGCCTCGCGGACGCGACGGCGGGACTGCTCGGTGAGCGCACTGGCGCGCGACGCCCGGCTCATGCGCCAGCACTCGACAAGGTGCGGGTCCAGATCATGCGGGGCAGTCTCGGCAGTGGGCACATGGGCCGGTATTGTAAAGAATCCACCAGCAGGCGCGTTGTTTTATGATACCTGCCCCGAACTCTCCCGACCCGGATACACAACGCCATGAGCGCCACGAGCCAGCCCAAGCATTGCCAGCTCCTTATCCTCGGCTCCGGCCCGGCCGGCTATACCGCCGCCGTCTACGCCGCGCGCGCCAATCTCAAGCCGGTATTGATCACCGGCATGCAGCAGGGCGGCCAACTCACCACCACTACCGAGGTGGACAACTGGCCGGGCGACGTCCACGGCCTCATGGGCCCGGATCTGATGGTGCGCATGCAGCAACACGCCGAGCGCTTCCATACCCAAATCGTGTTCGACCATATCAATCAGGTTGATTTGACGCGCAAACCGTTCTGGCTGAAGGGCGACGCCGGCGAATACACCTGCGACGCACTGATCATCGCCACCGGCGCCTCGGCGCAATACCTCGGCCTGCCCTCGGAAGAAAAATTTATGGGCAAGGGCGTTTCCGCTTGCGCCACCTGCGACGGTTTCTTCTATAAAAACCAGCAAGTAGCCGTGCTCGGCGGCGGCAACACTGCCGTGGAAGAAGCGCTGTACCTGGCAAACATTGCCAGCCACGTCACGCTGGTGCACCGTCGCGACAAGCTCCGGGCGGAAAAAATCATGCAGGACAAACTGTTCGCGCGCGAGAAGGAAGGCAAGATCCGCATCGTCTGGAATCATGCGCTTGAGGAAGTGCTCGGCAACGACAGCGGCGTCACCGGCCTGCGCTTGAAAAATACCCAGGACGGTACAGCGCAACAGATTGATGTCAGCGGCGTATTCATTGCCATCGGCCACAAACCGAATACCGATCTTTTCGTCGGGCAGCTCGACATGGCAGGCGGTTACCTGAAAATCCGCACCGGCCTTGCCGGCAACGCCACGCAAACCAGCGTGCCGGGCGTGTTTGCTGCGGGTGACGTTGCCGATCATGTTTATCGCCAGGCAGTTACCTCGGCCGGCTTCGGCTGCATGGCTGCGCTTGATGCCGAGAAGTATCTCGACGGCAAGCACTGATATTTGTACCGGCCGATCCGTGACAGCTTCTTGCCAATGAAGCTTACTGTGCTCGGCGACAACCCACTGTTGTTTCCGCCCTTGACGCGGGCGCTGCGCGATCCGGACGGCCTGCTCGCAATCGGCGGCGATCTCGCGGTCGAACGACTGGTCGCCGCTTACTCGCGCGGCATCTTCCCGTGGTTTGGCGACCATGATCCGATTCTCTGGTGGTCGCCGGATCCGCGCTTTGTGCTTGATCCGGCAACCGTCCACATCGGCCGCTCACTGCGGCGCACACTGACGCGCCGAACATTTGCCATCACCTTCGATCAGGCCTTCGCCACTGTGCTTCGGGCCTGTGCCGCTGCCCCTCGCCCCGGACAGCGCGGCGGCACATGGATCACCGATGAGATGCAGGACGCATATCTGGCCTTGCATACCGCCGGCCATGCCCATTCGGTGGAGGCCTGGCGCGATGGCGAACTGGTCGGCGGGCTTTACGGTGTGGCGCTGGGCCGGATGTTCTTCGGTGAATCGATGTTTGCCCGCGCCGACGACGCCGCCAAGACTGCCTTCGCGGTGCTCTGCCGGCATTTGGCCTGTTGGGGGTTCCCGCTGATCGACTGCCAGATGGAAACCGCCCACCTGGCCCGTTTTGGCGCTTCCTTCATGCCACGCGATGCCTTTGTCGCCCTGGTGGCCGACGCGGCGCGCCAACCTGCTGCCGACTGGCGACTCGATCCGGGGCTTGCTGGCGGCTGAACCCGGTTTTCGGCGGGTGCCTGCCTGCTCTACACTGCAAGTATTCGTCATGGGCACGGGTTAAAGATGAGCAGTCTTCAGACCCTCAAGTTTTACTGCACCCCCGCGCACCGGTGTAGCTATCTGCCGGATCGCGAGGCAGTTACCCTCTTTCTTGATCCGAAGACCGAGGTTTCCAATGACGTTTATGCATCACTCACCGGTGTGGGCTTCCGCCGCAGTGGCGACTTCATCTACCGGCCGCACTGCGGCACGTGCCACGCCTGCATTCCAGTACGCATCCCGGTCAAACTGTTCGAGGCGAACCGGACCCAAAAGCGCTGCTGCGAACGCAATGCCGACCTGACGGTGATCGCCGCACCTCCGCGCTACACGCCCGAGTACTACGCGCTGTATGAGAAATATATCAATGCCCGCCACCAGGACGGCGACATGTTCCCGCCGACCCGGAACCAGTTCCGCTCGTTCCTGCTGTGCTCATGGGGCAACTCCCGCTTTTACGAATTCCGCAACAATGGCCGGCTGGTTGCCCTCGCCGTGGTCGATCACGTCGAAAGCGGGATGTCCGCCGTCTACACCTTCTATGACCCGGACGAGGATGCACGCAGCCTCGGGCGCTTTGCGATCCTCTGGCAGATCACCGAGGCCCGCACGCGCGGCCTGGGCTATCTGTATCTGGGCTACTGGATTCGCCAGTGCCGGAAGATGAGCTACAAGCAGGAATACCAACCGCTGGAATACTTCGATGGCCAGCAGTGGCTGCACCCCGACGCGGACGGCTACTACCCGGCAGCGCCTGCCCCCAAGCCCTGAGGGACACAACTGTCCCAAACTCGTGGGGTCATGCCAGTTTGTGGCCGGCCCTTCCGGCTCCCGACGCTTTCCGTTACAGTGGCGCCCTTCCGCAGAGGCGCCTTTCCATGTCTGCCGCCTGCACCGCTTGTTTGTAGCACCACAGCTGAGGACTCATGGCGAAAGACGATGTCATCGAGATGGAAGGGGTTGTCACTGATACCCTGCCGAATACCATGTTCCGCGTCGCGCTGGAAAACGGCCACGTCGTGATCGCCCACATTTCCGGCAAGATGCGCAAAAATTACATCCGCATTCTTACCGGCGACAAGGTGAAGGTCGAACTGACACCTTACGATTTGAGCAAGGGGCGGATTACCTTCCGCGTACGCTAAAATCGGCGATGGAAATAAAAAATGGCGCCTTTGCAGGCGCCATTTTTTATTTCCATCGCAGTCAATTCAAGCTGGAACCCGCGCGTCAATCTCCAGATCGAGCTTGCCTTCATGCACGGTGATGTGCACCTCGCCACCTTTCTCGGCGAGCACACCGAACAGGATCGCTTCGGCAAGTGGCTTCTTTATCTCGTCCTGAATCAGCCGCGCCATCGGCCGTGCACCCATTGCCTTGTCGTAACCCCTGCCAGCCAACCACTGGCGGGCATCGGCGTCGACATGCAGCATCACTTTCTTGTCATCGAGTTGCGCCTGCAGTTCGGTCAGGAACTTGTCGACGACACCGAGAATCACCTTCTCGTCCAGCGGGCTGAACTGGATGATCGAATCCAGACGGTTACGGAACTCCGGCGTGAACATGCGGCGGATGGTCTCCATCGCATCGGTGCTGTTGTCCTGTTGTGTGAAACCCATGCCACGCTTGCTCATTTGCTCAGCGCCAGCGTTGGTCGTCATCACCAGGATCACGTTGCGGAAATCCGCCTTACGGCCGTTGTTATCGGTGAGCTTGCCGTAATCCATCACCTGTAGCAGCAAGTTGAAAACTTCCGGGTGCGCCTTTTCAATTTCGTCGAGCAACAACACGCAATGTGGCTGTTTGGTGATGGCCTCGGTGAGCAGACCACCCTGGTCAAAGCCGACATAACCCGGCGGCGCGCCGATCAGGCGCGACACGGTGTGCCGCTCCATGTACTCGGACATATCGAAGCGCACCAGCTCCATGCCCATGGTCTTGGCCAGTTGCCGGGCGACTTCGGTTTTGCCCACACCGGTGGGGCCAGAGAACAGGAACGAACCAATCGGCTTTTCCGGCGCCTTGAGGCCGGCGCGCGACAATTTGATCGCCGCCGCCAACGCCTCGATGGCTGCGTTCTGCCCGAATACCGTCATTTTCAGGTCGCGCTCAAGATTGCCGAGCTGTTTTTTGTCGGAAGCAGACACGCTCTTGGGCGGAATACGCGCCATCTTGGCGATGATGCTCTCGATATCCGGCACCGAAATGGTCTTCTTGCGCTTGCCTTCCGGCTGCAGACGTTGATACGCGCCGACTTCATCAACAACATCGATCGCTTTGTCCGGCAGGAAACGGTCGTGCAGATAACGGGCCGATAATTCGGCCGCCGCTTTCAGCGCGTTGTCCGAATAGCGCACGTTATGGTGTTGCTCGAACCGCTCGCGCAGCCCCTTGAGAATCTCGTAGGTCTGGTCGACGGTCGGCTCGGACACATCAATTTTCTGGAAGCGGCGCGACAGCGCGCGATCCTTCTCAAAAATGCCGCGGTATTCGGCAAAGGTGGTCGAGCCAATGCATTTGATTTCGCCGGAGGCCAGCGTCGGCTTCAGCAGGTTGGATGCGTCCATGACGCCGCCCGACGCCGCACCGGCACCAATAATGGTATGAATTTCATCGATGAACAGGATGGCGCCCGGGCGCTTCTTCAATTCACCGAGCAACGCCTTGAAGCGCTTTTCGAAGTCGCCACGGTATTTTGTTCCGGCGAGCAGCGCACCGAGATCCAGCGAATACACCACGCTGTCTTTCAGCGGTTCCGGCACCTGGCCATCGACAATCATCTTGGCAAGGCCTTCGGCGATCGCAGTCTTGCCGACTCCCGGTTCACCCACCAGCAGCGGGTTGTTCTTGCGTCGCCGACAGAGGATCTGCGCCGCACGCTCGATTTCGTCCTCGCGGCCCACCAGCGGATCAATGCGGCCCTCACGCGCCGACTGATTCAGATTGGTGGCGTAGGCATCAAGCGGATTGCTGCCCGCTGGCGCCTCGCCGGCGGCTTCTTCATCCTGCGACGATTCGCTGCCGGGGACGGGGGCTTGCGAGCCGTTCTCATCCTGCACCTTGCTGATACCGTGCGCGATGTAATTGACAACATCGATACGCGCGATGTTCTGCTTGCGCAGGAAATAAACGGCCTGGCTTTCCTGCTCACTGAAGATCGCGACCAGCACGTTGGCGCCCGTCACTTCTTTCTTGCCGGACGACTGCACATGGAATACGGCACGCTGGAGCACCCGCTGAAAACCCAGCGTCGGCTGTGTTTCGCGATCCTGATCGTGGCCGGGAATAAGCGGCGTTGTCTCATCAACGAACTGGATGAGGTCGCGCCGCAAGCCAGTAACGTCGCCGCCGCAGGCACGCAACACCTTGGCCGCCGACTCGTTGTCGAGCAGTGCGAGCAGCAGGTGCTCGACTGTCATGTACTCGTGTCGCTTTGCCCGCGCGTCGCGAAAGGCAAAGTTAAGGGTTACCTCGAGATCCTTGCTGAGCATGGCCGATTCCCCCTGTTACCCGACTTGACTTCAGTACGTTAACTTCCAGACCCACTTCCCTTGTTCAGACCCATTGTAGAGCAGCGAGTTTCACGCCTGCTCGATCTTTGCCATGAGCGGGTGCTGGTGGCGACGAGCGTAGTCTACGACCTGCGCCGCCTTCGTTTCCGCCACATCCCGTGAGTAGATACCACAGACGGCCTTGCCCTCCGTGTGCACCGTGAGCATGACACGGGTTGCCTGCTCGCGGTTCATCGAGAAGAAACTCTCAAGCACCTCAACCACGAAATCCATGGGCGTGTAATCGTCGTTGAGCACCAGAACCTTGAACATCGCCGGCGGCTTGAGCGCCGGCTTTGCCGTTTCAACAGCCAAGCCGGTCGCGCCGCCAGCTTCGTGGCGGTGGTCGTCGTGCCTGTCATCGCTGTCCTGGGCCATCAGACGGGTATCTACCAACATGAACCCGCTCTCATTACGGGTAAGGATATGAAGATGACAACGGCGTCCTTCAAGGAACAGGTTCAAAAGAACCAACCGATGCCGGGTACTTGACGCCGCCGGGAACCATAGCTGACAGTTCCATGACAGCCGATTCTACCGGTATCACCACAGGCGACATAGCGTTGCGGCGGAATAGATCGGCACAGGGAGTCACGACAATACCAAGATGCGGCCTGACCGCACGGATCGGACGAGGGATCGACGATGGCTACAGGGCACGTCAAGTGGTTCAACAATGCCAAGGGCTATGGCTTTGTCCGTCCGGACAATGGCGGCAACGACCTCTTTGTCCACTATTCTTACATCAACATGGATGGCTACAAGACGCTCAAAGCAGGCCAGCCGGTCAATTTCGACATCAAGGAAGCCGCCAAGGGCGACCACGCGATTAATCTGACCGCCTTGAGCGAGCCTGTTGCGCAACCCGACCGCAGCGCGCACAACGATCTCAATGACAACATCAACAACACCGTCCATGAGGCGAGGCAGCCTCAGCAGACCACCTGACGAACACGGAATCAGCACCGGGCACCGCCGGAAATTCAGCCGCCCATGTGCTGAATCATGGCGTCGCCGAATTCCGAACACTTGAGCAGCCGGGCATCGGGCATCAGGCGCTCGAAGTCGTAGGTTACGGTTTTTGCCGCAATCGCCCCTTCCATGCCGCGAATGATCAGATCTGCCGCCTCGGTCCAGCCCATGTGCCGTAACATCATTTCGGCTGAGAGGATGATCGAACCCGGGTTGACCTTGTCCTGACCGGCATATTTTGGCGCCGTGCCGTGGGTGGCCTCGAACATCGCCACCGAACCACCGATGTTCGCACCTGGCGCGATGCCGATACCGCCCACTTCCGCAGCGAGCGCATCTGAAATGTAGTCGCCGTTGAGGTTGAGCGTGGCAATGACGCTGTAGTCTGCCGGCCGCATCAGTATCTGTTGCAGGAAGGCGTCGGCAATAACGTCTTTCACGATGATGTCACGACCGGTTTTCGGGTTCTTGAACTTGCACCAGGGGCCACCGTCGATCAATTCGGCGCCGTAGCGTTCCCGGGCCAGTTGGTAGCCCCATTCCTTGAACGCTCCTTCGGTGTATTTCATGATGTTGCCCTTGTGCACGAGTGTGACGCTGGGCTTGTCGTTGTCGATGGCGAATTGGATGGCCTTGCGCACCAGGCGCTGGGTACCTTCGCGCGAAACCGGCTTGATGCCGATGCCGCAGCCTTCGTGGAAACGGATTTTCGTGACGCCCATTTCCTCGCGCAGAAACTTAATGATCTTGATCGCTTCGGGGCTGTCGGCCCGCCACTCGATGCCGGCGTAAATGTCTTCAGAGTTCTCGCGGAAAATCACCATGTCGGTGAGTTCCGGATGCGTCACCGGGCTCGGTACACCCGTGAACCAACGCACCGGGCGCTGGCACACATACAGATCGAGTTCCTGGCGCAAGGCTACGTTCAGCGAGCGAATGCCGCCGCCGACCGGCGTGGTCAGCGGGCCTTTGATGCTCACGACGTATTCACGCAGGGCCTCAATGGTTTCCGGCGGCATCCACACGTCCTTGCCGTAAATACGCGTAGCTTTTTCACCGCAGAAAACTTCCATCCAGACGATGGAGCGCTTGGCGCCGTAGGCTTTCTCGATCGCCGCGTTGGTAACCTTGATCATCACCGGGGTGATGTCGGCGCCGATGCCGTCACCTTCGATGTAGGGAATAATGGGGTGGTGGGGTACGTTGAGGGAGAGGTCTGCGTTGACCGTAATTTTCGCGCCGTCGACAGGGACTTTGATCTTCTGGTATCCCATCTGCTCTACTCCTGACTCCTGCTGGACTGCCTTGTGGGCGTCGTTTATATCCGGCCGGGAGTATATAGCACCGTCCACGCATGGCGCGCCCTGCCAACCGGAAGTTGACGTGCAATTGCCGCAGGATTTGCTGACGCTGCCGGCACCGCTGCGGCTGAGCTGCCGCAGCGGCAGCTCAGTGCTTGCGCCTGCCTTGGCAGGCAGGCTGGGCCAGCGTGTTGGCGTCCAGCGTGACCGCCATCTGCGCCAACAGGCGGCAGCTCGCCGTTACGCCGGTCCGCAGGGTGATCGCGGTTTGCACCAGTGCTATTCCTTTGAAATGCGCAGTCGTACCGATGTCCACAATGACCGAAAATCTGCCAGAAAATGTTCTTGGTCAGTGCGCCGCCAGCGCGGGTGATCCGCGCACCGGAGGCCTGGGTAGGATCCCCCGCTATCTGAAAGATCCAGAGATCGGTCGGGCTGCACAACCACGCATTGCGTTGCTATTTCTCGGTTCGCTGGCGCACAGAAAGCTCATGATTTTCCCCGGGACTCTGCCAACGCAGTGCCCGCTCGCCATCGACAGCCTTCTGCTCTACCCAGCGGGAAACCCCTGCAGCATCTGTCTCGCGCTTCCAGAACGGTGCACGGGTCTTCAGGCAGTCGATCAGGAATTCGCAGGCCGCGAAGGCCGCCGCGCGATGCGCACTGCAAACCCCGACAAACACGATCTGCGCGCCGGGTGCCAGCTCGCCCACCCGATGCACAATGCGCACCGCCAGCAGCGGCCAGCGCCCGCGCGCCCCGGCAACGATGGTGGCCAGCGCCTTTTCGGTCATACCCGAATAATGCTCAAGATGCAGGCCGTGCACCTCGGCAAGATCGCCGCTGTCGCGCACACAACCGACCATCATCGTTACCGCACCGATACTGGCATTGCCGCGCAGTGCGGCATATTCCGCCGCCACATCGAAATCCTCCTGCTGAATGCGGATCATGTCGGCCACAATGATCAACCTCCGGTAACCGGCGGGAAGAAGGCAATCTCGTCGCCGTCCTCGATGGCCATCTGCATCGACACCAGCTCCTGGTTGATGGCCACCAGCAGGCGGTCGTTGGCACCGAATACCTCGGCCCAGTCGCCGCCTTTGGCAACGAGCAGGTCACGCAGCGTCAGCAGGTTATCGCCCGCTGCGGCCACGTCCACTTCGATCTGCGCTACGCCCAACCGGTCACGCACGCTGGCAAAAAACAGTACGCGAATCACGGCTGGTTTGCCCCGGCCAGCCAGTGACCGCTCTTGCCGCCTTCTTTTTCCAGCAGCCGTACCGATTCGATCACCATGCCTTTCTCCAAAGACTTGCACATGTCATAAACAGTCAGTGCCGCAATCGACACGGCGGTGAGCGCTTCCATCTCAACGCCGGTTTTGCCGGTGACCTTGCAGGTGGCAGTGATGGTGAGGCCGTCACCGGTTGCAAGCGGCACGAGATCAATCTCGACGCTGGACAACGGCAACGGGTGACAAAGCGGGATAAGGTCGGCGGTACGCTTGGCAGCCATGATGCCGGCGATGCGCGCGGTGGCAAGCACGTCGCCCTTGGGCAGCGTGCCGTCGACGATCCGCGCCAACGTCTCGCGACGCATGCGGATCAGCGCCTCGGCAACGGCGCGGCGGCCGGCATCGGCCTTGGCGCCGATATCGACCATATGCGCCTCGCCGCGGGCATTGATGTGAGTGAGTTCGGTCATATATCTCCGTGTGTGGCAGCCCCGCGGTTTATGCGCCGGAACCGATCCATTAGCATAGGCGCCCCGCCCTGCTCTGCCTATTACCCGCAATGCCTACCTTCGACCCACACATTACCGTTGCCACCGTTGTCGAGCACGACGGCCGCTACCTGCTGGTTCAGGAAAGCCCGCATGGCGAGTCGGTACTGAACCAGCCTGCCGGGCACATCGAGGGCGGCGAAACACTCATCGACGGCGCGCGCCGCGAGGCGCTGGAAGAAACCGGATACCGTGTGCAACCGACCCACGTCGTCGGGGTGTATGTCTGGACGTCGCCAAAAAATGGCGCCACCTATTTTCGCGTGTGCTTCGCCGGTGAACTGCTGGGGAAGGTTGAAGGCTATGCCATCGATAAAGACATTGATGCGGTGCACTGGTACACGCTCGCCGAATTGCGCAGCCGGCGCGCCATGCTGCGCAGCCCGCTGGTATTGCGCTGCGTTGAGGACCACGCCGCCGGCAAGCGCTTTCCGCTGGAGATGATTTTCGACGCCGATGACCTGGTCCGGCGCGGCATCACGGAGCAGACGTGAGCTGCATTGCCGCGAACGGGAAAAAGGTGATCGTCGGCATGTCCGGCGGCGTCGATTCGTCCGTGTCTGCCGCGTTGCTGATCGAACAGGGTTATTGCGTCGAGGGCCTGTTCATGAAGAACTGGGATGAGGACGACGGCACTGAATACTGCACGGCAAAAACCGATCTTGCCGATGCGCAGGCGGTCAGTAATCGCCTCGGCATTCCGCTGCACACCGCCAACTTCGCCGCTGAATACTGGGACAACGTCTTCGCGCATTTTCTTGCCGAATACCAGGCTGGGCGCACGCCGAATCCGGACGTACTGTGCAACCGCGAAATCAAGTTCCGTGCATTTCTCGATTACGCGCTGATGCTCGGCGCCGATTGCATCGCCACCGGCCATTACGCCCGCACGCAAACCGTCAACGGCCACACCTGGCTGCTGCGCGGCCGCGATCCGAACAAGGACCAGACCTACTTCCTGCATGCGGTCGGCGAGCGCGAGTTCGCGCAAACGCTCTTCCCGGTCGGCGTTCTGCCGAAGAGCGAAGTGCGCGCCATTGCCGCGAAATACCACTTCGCGAACCACACCAAGAAGGACTCCACCGGCATCTGCTTTATCGGCGAGCGAAAATTCGCCGACTTCCTGAAAAAGTACCTGCCGGCGCAACCGGGCAACATCGTGCTGCCCAACGGGCAAGTACTTGGCAAGCACCACGGCCTGATGTACTACACCCTCGGCCAGCGCCAGGGGCTCGGTATCGGCGGGACCAAAAACGGCAGCGAAGAGCCCTGGTACGTGGTCGGCAAGGATCTCGCGCGCAACCGCCTGGTAATCGCCCAGGGCGACCATCCGCTGCTTTATTCGTCAGCACTTGGCGTGCATGAACCCTGGTGGATCGACCACAACGGGCCGGTGTTGCCCAGCCGCTGCACCGCAAAAACCCGTTACCGGCAACCGGACCAAGGCTGTATCGTCGAGGCAGCGGGCACGGGTTTGCGCGTCCGCTTCGACGAGGCCCAGCGCGCCGTAACGCCAGGCCAGTCGGTGGTCTTTTATGCTGGCGAGCGCTGCCTCGGTGGTGGCGTCATCGAAACCACCGAACCGGCTTACCCGGACGCCTTTGCCGCCAGTTGCCTCGCAACGAACCCGGATCCGTATCCGATTCAACCAGGATAGTTCGATGGCCGACCCCCAAATGCAGGACCGCGTCACCGCTCTTGCTGCCGTATTTCAGGCTGCCGTACTGGTGGAGGAGATTGCCACCAACGGCAGCGCGCCCGCGGCCGCCTTCGCAACCTCGATCAACAGCCTGTTCGCACTCGACGCCGACAGCGTTGCGGCCATCTTCCCGGACGAAGCCTCGCTGGCTGCCGGCCGCAAATTTCTCGGCGCCGTATTGCGTCGCGACAGCGGGCTGAACAGCGCCAACCGCATTGCCTACGTGATGGCAATGCTGCAGCTCAACAACATCATGCGCGACGATGCGGACATGCAGCGCACCATCCACACCCGGCTGGCACAGATCGCCGAGGGCACCCGCACGCTCGCGGATCGCAGCACCGATGATGTCGTCGCCAAGATCGCCGCCCTCTATGTCGATACATTCGGCACCCTGAGTTTCCGGGTGCAGGTGAAGGGCGAGCCGCGGCAGTTGCAGGTGCCGGAAGTGGCGGCGCGAATCCGCGCCAGCCTGTTTGCCGGGATCCGTGCTGCCCACCTCTGGCACCACCTGGGCGGCCGGCGCTGGCACCTGCTGCTCGGGACCCGGCGCATGCTTGATGCGTTGTAACAAACCGACCTTCAATTCATGTGAATAATGCCGCATCCTTTGTATGCCTTTCCTCACCCGCCATTGGAAGGAACAACGGGGGCAACAGCTATCCTGCCGCAGGGGGGGGGCGGTGACGACGGCAACTTTACCCTTGACGTCTCTCATGGATTTTCTCCTGCGACCCAATGGCAACGAAGCTTCAGCGTATCACTCACCTCACACTACGACTTTCTTCCGATAGGTGTATCTCGCAGGGTCATTCATCGCAAGCGACACCGGCCTGACATCATCGGGTGCTATAAAAGTACGTCTTCCACTGCATAAACGAGACGGCCATGACCAGCGCCGACGAAGAACTGCACCGCGCCAAGCGCGAACTGGAGATGTTGATCGCAAGGATGCAGAGGAGCAACCACGCCCGCACTTTTCTCGGCTATGCCGATGCGTTGGTGTTTAGTGCCCTGCGCGATCTGCCTGCTACCGAGTGGGAAAGCCCGCGTGTCAGCACGCCAGGGGAATTCGTCAGGCGGGTGTCGGCACTGCGCTGAAGTTGCCGAGCCAAACCCCAAAACGAAAAACGCCGGCAAAAGCCGGCGTTTTTCGTTTGTAACTGGTGCGCCCGGAGAGATTCGAACTCCCGACCCCTTGGTTCGTAGCCAAG
>JBMOOP010000077.1:0-1692 GCA_049324495.1 Pseudomonadota bacterium | reverse complement strand
GATTGCCGAGGTGTGCGCCCGGCGCGAGACGGATTGCGAAAGTGCGCGCCAGCTCTGAGACGGATTGCCAAGGTGTGCGCGCCAGCTCTGAGACGGATTGCCAAGGTGTGCGCCCGGCGCGAGACGGGTTGCCAAGGTGTGCGCCCTGCGCGAGACGGATTGCCAAGGTGTGCGCCCGGCGCGAGACGGGTTGCTCAGGGCGGAGCGAGACGGCTTGCGAACGTGTGCGCCAGCCCTGAGACGGATTGCCAAGGTGTGTGCGCCAGCTCTGAGACGGATTGCCAAGGTGTGCGCGCCAGCTCTGAGACGGATTGCCAAGGTGTGCGCCCGGCGCGAGACGGCTCGCGAAGTGCGCGCCAGCTCTGAGACGGATTGCCAAGGTGTGCGCCCTGCGCGAGACGGGTTGCTCGGGGCGGAGCGAGACGGCTTGCGAACGTGTGCGCCTGCCCTGAGACGGATTGCCAAGGTGTGTGCGCCAGCTCTGAGACGGATTGCCAAGGTGTGCGCGCCAGCTCTGAGACGGATTGCCAAGGTGTGTGCGCCAGCTCTGAGACGGATTGCCAAGGTGTGCGCGCCAGCTCTGAGACGGATTGCGAAAGTGTGCGCCCGGCGCGAGACGGGTTGCCAAGGTGTGCGCCCTGCGCGAGACGGATTGCGAAGGTGTGCGCGCCAGCTCTGAGACGGATTGCCAAGGTGTGCGCCCGGCGCGAGACGGGTTGCTCGGGGCGGAGCGAGACGGCTTGCGAACGTGTGCGCCTGCTCTAAGACGGATTGCCAAGGTGTGCGCGCCAGCTCTGAGACGGATTGCCAAGGTGTGCGCCCTGCGCGAGACGGCTCGCGAAGTGCGCGCCAGCTCTGAGACGGCTTGCGAAAGTGCGCGCCAGCTCTGAGACGGATTGCCAAGGTGTGCGCCCGGCGCGAGACGGGTTGCTCGGGGCGGAGCGAGACGGCTTGCGAACGTGCGCGCCAGCCCTGAGACGGATTGCGAAGGTGTGCGCCTGCTCTAAGACGGATTGCCAAGGTGTGCGCGCCAGCTCTGAGACGGATTGCCAAGGTGCGCGCCAGCCCTGAGACGGATTGCCAAGGTGTGCGCCCGGCGCGAGACGGGTTGCCAAGGTGTGCGCCCGGCGCGAGACGGGTTGCCAAGGTGTGCGCCCTGCGCGAGACGGATTGCGAAGGTGTGCGCGCCTGCTCTAAGACGGATTGCCAAGGTGTGCGCGCCAGCTCTGAGACGGATTGCCAAGGTGTGCGCCCGGCGCGAGACGGGTTGCTCGGGGCGGAGCGAGACGGCTTGCGAACGTGTGCGCCTGCCCTGAGACGGATTGCCAAGGTGTGTGCGCCAGCTCTGAGACGGATTGCCAAGGTGTGCGCCCGGCGCGAGACGGCTCGCGAAGTGCGCGCCAGCTCTGAGACGGATTGCGAAAGTGCGCGCCAGCTCTGAGACGGATTGCCAAGGTGTGCGCCCGGCGCGAGACGGGTTGCCAAGGTGTGCGCCCTGCGCGAGACGGATTGCCAAGGTGTGCGCCCGGCGCGAGACGGGTTGCTCGGGGCGGAGCGAGACGGCCTGCGAACGTGTGCGCCTGCCCTGAGACGGATTGCCAAGGTGTGTGCGCCAGCTCTGAGACGGATTGCCAAGGTGTGCGCCCGGCGCGAGACGGCTCGCGAAGTGCGCGCCAGCTCTGAGACGGATTG
>JBMOOP010000076.1:0-1694 GCA_049324495.1 Pseudomonadota bacterium | reverse complement strand
ATGCTGCCCTTGATCATGAAATCTCCGCACAAATCCGGTGGCTTGCCGGCGCTGGCCGGGAAAGGCCGTCATGGTACGGCGACAGCCCGGGGATTTCGATAGCGTTCGTGCCCCGTTCCTGGCCGGCACACAGGACTGCCAGTATGCGCAGCCCCTTGCGGGAGCCCGCCGCCCCAACCACACTCGGCTTCCCTGCGGTGCGGCGGCCGTCACCGCCGGCGCCGCCACCAGGCAGGAGATCCGCAATGACGACCGAATATCTTGTGCTTTCCGCGCTGGGCACCGACCGCCCCGGCATCGTTGACCAGCTGGCGAAGGCCGCAGCAGCCAGTGGCTGCAACATCGAAGACAGTCGCATGACGGTGCTCGGCGGCGAATTCGCCGTCCTGATGCTGGTAACCGGGAAGGATGCCGCCATCGCCGCCATGGAACGCGCGGCACCGCAGCTCGGCAAGCAGCTTGATCTGATGCTGCTCAGCAAGCGCACCCGGCCAAAAGCCCCGCAACCGGCCGCCCGCCCCTACCGCATCGAGGTTACCGCACTCGACCAGCCGGGCCTTGTTCACGAACTGGCGAACTTTTTCTCCAGTCGCCACATCAACATCGAGACGCTCGATACCGATACCTACGCCGCGCCGCACACCGGCTCACAAATGTTCGGCCTGACAATGACAGTGAACATTCCGTCAACCGTGCAGGTCGCGGCGCTGCGCGAAGCATTTCTCGATCACTGCGACGCGCGTAACCTCGATGTCTCGTTCGAGGCCGTGCGCGGCTGACGCTATCTACCGAAACAAACCTGGAGCCCGGGCATGACCATCCTCATCAATCAGCGTGTTCCTGATTTCACCGCCACCGCCACCAGCGGCAAGGACATCTCGTTTGCAGCCCTGCGAGGCTGGAATGTGGTGATCTATTTCTACCCGAAAGATGACACCCCGGGCTGCACGCTCGAAAGCCAAGCGTTCGGAAACCGCTATGGCCAGTTCAAGTCAACGCAGACACTCGTGTTCGGTGTTTCGCGCGACTCGCTGCAATCGCACGAAAAATTCAAGTGCAAATACAACCTGCCATTCGAACTGATCAGCGACAACAGCGAGGCCTTGTGTCGCCTGTTCGACGTCATCAAAATGAAAAACATGTATGGCAAGCAAGTGCAGGGTATCGAGCGCAGCACCTTTCTGATCGATAAAAACGGGGGTCTGCGCAAAGTGTGGCGGGCCGTAAAGGTCGACGGGCATGTCGACGAGGTGCTCACCGCTGCAAAAACACTGCCCTGACCGCCTGTTGCAAATAAGCACCATGCGGCCATACGCAGGCACGGTCTGCTCCTACGGCAGGATGGCGCCTCGCTCGATCCAGAAAAGATATTGCCCGGCAGACTCGGCACTGCCGAGCAACCGATGCGGGGACTGCCGCAGAAAAGCCGGGATATCGCGCTGCGTACCTACATCGGTAGCCACCACCTCAAGAACGGCGCCAGGCGCCATCCTGTGCAGCGACTGTTTGGTGCGCAACAACGGCAACGGGCAACGCAGCCCGGTGCAATCAAGACGCTCGTCGATGTGCGCTGACGGTGCCGCGTTGCTGCCGGTATCGGTATCGGTCATGGCACGATCAAGAGGCTGCGCGGTCTACTGGAACGCACAGCATAACCAACCGCGAAGCGAACGACCTTGCCGCTGACAACATTA
>JBMOOP010000075.1:0-1703 GCA_049324495.1 Pseudomonadota bacterium | reverse complement strand
CCGCCAACGTGAATCATCAGGGTGTGCCCTATGCTCAGCCGGCATTTACACCGGGCCAGCCGGTGGCGGAGTACAACACCGGACAACCGGAAACGTATGTGCGGGTGTTTGATGACAGCCCGAATCCGAATGATCCCTTGGGCGCAGCGTTTAGCGATCAGCAAGGCGGTTTCATGATGCGCGAACAGGACATCATCGATCCGGCAACCGGATCGTATCTGACGCCGCAGCAGATCCAGGATAAATTTGCCCTGCCGCATTTGCCGACAAAAATAACCGATGTGACGGTGCCGCCAAATTTCCGGCTGCAAACGGGTGAGGCTGCAGCCAATGTGTGGGGTACGGGCGGCGGGACTCAATTCAAGGCGGTGGATTATTACGGGGACGCCAACAATCCCATCATATTCAGCAACCCGAGGCCTCTGCCATGAGCCGGCCGCATGCGGAAATCGTGGACAGAAGACTCTTTATTGAGGGTATGGAAGTCATCAGTCCTCCGTATGAGGTACAAAAATTTTTGTGGCTGTCAGACGAAAGGCTCGCTCTTGTTTTGTTGGTGCGAGGAAATTGGTCTCCGGGTAATCCTATAAATCAGAATGTCGTCTGTATCAGTGTGCAGGGCGACATCCTGTGGGTGCTTGACGAGAAGAGTCCAGGACCAGTTCATCGCATTGAACTTATGGATCGCGGTCTTTTTCCAGGGCATATTGTGGCGTGGGGGGGGGATCACCGCATGGCAATCGATAAGAACACCGGTAAGCTGCTTTATCTGGAGTTCACTAAATGATTTTTCCACCTGCCGTCGTCCGAGATTGAATTTCGGGTGCGTTGCTGTCGGCCGAAGTTCGCAACCCTGATCGCTGGCCTCGCGGCGTTCCCGGTATTCTCCGTCGCCAACCCGGTCAGCGGCTACGTTGATTATGCGATGAACGCTTCGCGCAGCGATAGCCATTGCCGACAAAAATAACCGATGTGACGGTGCCGCCAAATTTCCGACTGCAAACGGGTGAGGCTGCAGCCAATGTGTGGGGTGAAGGCGGTGCGATTCAGCTCAAGGCGGTGGATAAATATGATGATCCAAGTAATTTCATTTTGTTCTCGAATCCGAGACCTTTGCCATGAGTAATATCGAACTCGTTGAAAACAAACTTGTTGTTGATGGTGGTTTTGTATCGACAACAAACATCGTTAAGCAATTTTTACAGCTTGATGGTGGACGTCTTGTTCTCGTGTTATGGGGTGGCAATACCCAACTGGTCATCCGCTGGATAATGTCGAGACGACCAGCAGAAATGTCATCTGCATCAACACGCGCGGCGAGGTGCAGTGGATCATGGAAAACCATATGGATAATCCTTATCGCAGCAACGGTGGTTCGCCGGTGAGTGAGATTAAGTTAATGGATAAAGGGTTGCTTCCCGGCCATATCTTTGCGTGGAATGGCGATCACCGCATGGCAATCGACAAGAACACCGGTAAGCTGCTTTATCTGGAGTTCACTAAATGATTTTTCCACCTGCCGTCGTCCGAGATTGAATTTCGGGTGCGTTGCTGTCGGCCGAAGTTCGCAACCCTGAGGGCCTGTAAATTGAACTGTGTAACTGCCCTTTGAGATGATGGCGGCAGTACCGCCGAGGAGCAATTACATGGCAATGGAAGTAAGGATTCTTGACGAAGTTCTGGCCGGCTGCAAGACGCCGGAA
>JBMOOP010000074.1:0-1704 GCA_049324495.1 Pseudomonadota bacterium | reverse complement strand
CTCCAGAAAAGCGGGGTGTTATGCCCCTTTTTCCGTAGACTAAACAAGCAGTTGCAATGATGTCCCGAGGTTAGGCACTATTCTTGATGTAATCTAAAGCCCCAGATTTGGGGTCGAAGAAACGTTAGCCACCTTATGCTTGACGCAGGTCTGTTATCTCATATATGCTTCGGGCATGCGCTATGAAAATTTCGTCTCTCAGCGAATTATTACCATCGTTCTGTTTGAACGGTGGGTTTACTAGCGCCCGTAAGGCTCTAAGAATTAACGAACCCGCCCCGAGAGGCGGGTTTTTTGTGTCCGCTTCTTGAGGCATTAACCGAAGCACAAGGAGCAAGCTATGAGTATCGAAGCACTGAAGAACGCGATCCATCAGGCCGATCAGGCAATCAATTGCCGCGACTTTGATCGACTTATGAATTTCTATGCTGACGACGCAATGCTGGTCGTCCAGCCGGGAATGTATGCGAAGGGAAAGGTGCAAATTAGAAACGCCTTTACCGCAATATCGAAATACTTCAATGACAGTCTTGAAGTGCAGCAGGGAAACATGGTGTTCTTGGAAATGGGAGATATCGCATTGGTACTTGCAAAAACGTTTGTTCGTGCGCCCGGAAAGCCTGACAGTGAGTTCTCGTCAGAGCGCGATGCGACCTACGTCTACAAGAAAGCGCCGTCGGGAGAGTGGTTGTGTGTAATTGACAACTCCTACGGCACCGCGCTCCTTAATCAACCAGGTGGCTAACCCATCATTCCACCGGACCTGCGCGAAAAGCCGCGCAGGCCGGTGAATTCAGACGTTGGGCGCCAGTGAATTTACTTCGAAGGATGGGCGAGCGTTTTCTGGTCGTGCGTGCGTTGTAGATAAGTCGAAAGGCAGAATGGTTTTTGTGCCAGCGTCGGCGCTCTGTTCGCGGTGGTTCGGCCTCGCGCAAGCGGTGCTTGGCAAGTTACTCAGCCGTCAGGCGCATCGCCTTGTTCAGTTCCGCCCACCGTTGATGCTCGGCCGCATTTCTGGTGTTGCGCTTCGTAAGGGGGTTTTTGGGTTTGCTTGAGTCTCGGCGGTTACGCTTGTACTCTCGGTCGCAGTCGGGTTGTCGCGAGTGCTGTACGCCCAACAGGTCGTTCAAGCGGACGCGGGTGACGGGCGTTCAATTACCTATGCACCAACCGCCGCGCCCGCTTAACTCACACGTTATGCACTCACGCGAAGTTTCAATTGAGGGTTGTGCAGATCTGAAGCGTCGTGCCCATCTGCGAGGAAAAGCAAAAGCCAGAGAGTAGCGGGTTCCGCACGTTTCCTTTCTCGGTAGCGCGGCGTGAACGGTTGTCCAGGCGTGCCTTCGGTTGGCGCGCGACAGTGTGCCACGGTTCCGCGCGATGCTTCGGTGAGGTTCGGCCAGGCTGTGCCGCGCCGCGCAAACGCCCTTCGTCAGCGGGCGCACGGGTTGGTCTGGTGGTGCAAGGCTGTGCCAGTTAGGCTCTACCGAGTTTTGCTGTGCGGCAGTTTTCTGAGGGGCGTGCCGCATAACAGGTCGTTCAAGCGGACGGCCCTGACGGGCCGCCGCTTAACTCACACGTTGGGCGCCCGTGCTTTAGCTTCGAATTATGGGTTTGCAGTTGTTGCGAGCGCGTGCGCTGTAGCACCGTCGAAAGCCAGAATAGTTTTTGTGCCAGCGTCGGCGCTCTGTTCACGGTGGTTCG
>JBMOOP010000073.1:0-15483 GCA_049324495.1 Pseudomonadota bacterium | reverse complement strand
ACCGCCAAACTTCGACGCCAGCACTGTCGTGATCGCCGCCGTCAACGTCGTCTTGCCATGATCCACATGGCCAATCGTGCCCACGTTCAGGTGCGGTTTCTTGCGCTCGAATTTTTCCTTTGCCACGATGACCTACCTCTTTACTAAATTTGCCGCCACTCAGGCCTGTTTCTTGATGATGGCTTCGGCGACGTTGTTCGGCGCCTCGGCATAGCGGGTGAACTCCATGGAGTACGTCGCACGGCCCTGCGACATGGAACGCATGGATGTCGCGTAGCCGAACATTTCCGACAGCGGGACATCAGCCTTAATGGCTTTGCTACCACCGGCCAAATCATCCATGCCCATCACAATGCCGCGACGACGGTTCAGATCACCCACGATATCGCCCATGTAGTCTTCAGGTGTCTCGACCTCGACCTTCATGATCGGCTCAAGAATCACCGGGTTTGCCTCATGGCAGCCTTTTTTGAAACCCATCGATGCGGCCATCCGGAACGCGTTTTCATTCGAATCGACATCATGATAGGAACCATCAAACACGGTGACCTTAACGTCAACTACCGGGTAGCCAGCAAGAACGCCAGCTTTGATGGTTTCACGCAGCCCCTTTTCGATCGCAGGAATGAACTCACGGGGAATTGCACCACCCACGACTTCATTCACGAACGAGAAACCCTGGCCGGATTCAACCGGCTCAATACGCAACCAGCAATGGCCGTACTGCCCACGCCCGCCCGACTGACGCACAAACTTGCCTTCCGCCTCGACCTTCTTGCGAATGGTCTCCCGGTAAGCCACCTGCGGCTTGCCGATATTGGCTTCAACATTGAACTCACGCTTCATGCGGTCAACGATAATCTCAAGGTGCAGCTCACCCATGCCGGCAATAATCGTCTGACCCGATTCCTCATCCGTACGAACGCGGAACGATGGATCTTCCTGGGCGAGGCGGCTCAGCGCGATACCCATTTTTTCCTGATCGCCCTTTGTCTTCGGCTCTACAGCAACCGAAATAACCGGCTCCGGAAACTCCATTCGCTCCAGGATAATCGGCTTATCCATCGAACACAGGGTCTCGCCGGTAGTCACGTCCTTCATGCCTACGCATGCCGCGATATCACCGGCGCGAACTTCCTTGATCTCTTCACGCTGGTTGGCGTGCATCTGCAGCAGTCGGCCAATACGCTCCTTGCGGTCCTTGGTCGCATTCAAGACGGTATCGCCACTGTTCAACACGCCGGAATAACAACGAATAAACGTCAGCGAGCCGACAAACGGATCGGTGGCGATTTTGAATGCAAGGGCAGAAAATGATTCGTTGTCATCCGGCCGGCGCGTCGACTTCTCGCCATTCGGCAGCTCGCCGCCAACGTCGGGAATATCGGCCGGAGAAGGCAGATAGCGAACGACACCGTCAAGCATCGCCTGCACCCCCTTATTCTTGAACGCGGAACCACAGAACACCGGCACAATCTCGCTGGCGATAGTACGCTGACGAATGGCCTGGTAAATCTCGTCCTCGGTCAACTCGCCGGTTTCGAGGTATTTGTTCATCAGCTCATCGGACGATTCAGCCGCCGACTCGAGCAGCTTCTCGCGCCACTCCTTGCATGCAGGAAGCATCTCAGCCGGCGGCTCCCTGAGTTCGAACTTCATACCTTTGGATTCCTCGTCCCACCAGATCGCCTTCATGGTGACGAGATCAACGACGCCAACAAACCTCTCTTCCTCACCAATCGGCAAATGCATGCTCACCACATTGGCTTTCAGGCGATCCTTCATCTGCGCAACAACACGCAGATAGTTAGCTCCAACACGATCCATCTTGTTGACGAACGCGACTCGCGGCACACCGTACTTGTTGGCCTGCCGCCAGACAGTTTCAGACTGCGGCTGAACACCACCCACCGCGCAATACACCATGCAGGCGCCATCGATTACACGCATCGAACGTTCAACTTCAATCGTGAAGTCAACGTGTCCTGGCGTATCAATTATGTTGATCCGGTGCTCTGGAAAATTATGCGCCATGCCTTTCCAGAAACAGGTGGTTGCGGCGGAGGTGATAGTGATGCCACGCTCCTGTTCCTGTTCCATCCAGTCCATGGTGGCGGCACCGTCGTGCACTTCGCCAATTTTATGGTTTACGCCGGTGTAGAACAGTACGCGCTCGGTCGTCGTCGTTTTGCCGGCGTCGATGTGGGCACTGATGCCGATGTTGCGATAACGGTTGATCGGGGTAGTACGGGCCACGATAAAATTCCTCGATGCGCTGACGATCAGAAGCGATAGTGCGAGAAGGCCTTGTTGGCCTCGGCCATCTTGTGAACATCTTCTCGCTTCTTGAGGGCAGCACCCTTACCTTCGGCGGCGTCCATCAGCTCGCCGGCAAGACGCAGGGCCATCGTTTTTTCGCTGCGCTTCCGCGCAGCGTCTACCAACCAGCGCATGGCCAGGGCCGTGCGGCGCGATGGACGTACCTCGACCGGAACCTGGTAGGTGGCGCCCCCCACACGACGGGACTTCACTTCTACATGCGGACGGATATTGTCGAGTGCTTTTTCGAACAGCTCAATCGTATTACTGCCTTTGGATCGTTCGCCCATCCGGTCGAGCGCACCGTAAACAATTTTTTCGGCAACCGACTTTTTGCCATCAATCATCAGGTGATTGATGAATTTTGCGAGGGTCTGGCTATGAAACTTGGGGTCGGGAAGCACTTCACGCTTCGCGACCACGCGACGACGCGGCATGGTGATGTCTCCAATAATCCCTCACCGCTCAGGGCGGGCGGGAGGATTCTTCAGGTCAGCCCGGAAAAATTCCGGCCTTACTCATCGTGCGAGCCTTTATGTCGGCGGCTCGGGTCCGGTGTACTGCCTGCTACTTACTTCTTGGGCCTGCGAGTGCCGTACTTGGAACGCGACTGCTTGCGGTTATTGACGCCGGCGCAGTCGAGCGAACCACGTACGGTGTGGTAACGCACACCCGGCAGATCCTTGACGCGACCACCGCGAATCAGGACGACCGAGTGCTCCTGCAGGTTATGCCCCTCGCCACCGATGTACGAAATAACTTCGTACCCGTTGACCAGACGCACCTTGCAGACCTTGCGCAGAGCCGAGTTCGGCTTCTTCGGCGTAGTGGTGTAGACGCGAGTGCATACGCCGCGCTTCTGCGGTGCGCCGCCGAGTGCCGGCACATCGCTCTTGGCGGGCTTTCGGCTACGCGACTTCCGCACCAGTTGGTTAACGGTTGCCATTTTGGTTATTGCTCCAGACTCCGGGAAATTGGCCCATCACACAGCTTCATCAAACAAAGGGGGGCCGAACCCGACGGGCTCGGCCCCTCGGGGCTGCGCATTCTATAGACGACCAACAAGACCGTCAAGGAACACAGCAAGCCCTCGACCTTAAACCTAACTCACTGATTTTCTGCCGAATTCAACGCTTCACTAAGCGCCTGCTCGACTTCGTCTGCCGTCGGGGCAGCCGCCTCCCCTACCTCTTGCGCCCGCCTGCGGCGGCGCTCCTGGTGATAGGCAAACCCGGTACCTGCCGGGATCAGGCGACCAACAACAACGTTCTCCTTCAGGCCGCGCAAGTCATCCATCTTGCCGGTAACTGCCGCTTCGGTAAGGACACGGGTGGTCTCCTGGAAGGATGCCGCCGAAATGAAGGAGTCGGTCGCCAATGATGCCTTGGTGATCCCCAACAGCAGGCGAGCATACTGGGCCTTAACCTTCCCTTCCCGGAGAAGGCGCTCATTCTCTTCGCGAACACGCGAGTACTCGAGCTGCTCGCCCTTGATGAAGTTCGATTCCCCCTGCTCAGCAACCTCGGCCTTGCGCAGCATTTGGCGAATAATCACCTCAATGTGCTTGTCGTTGATCTTCACGCCCTGCAGTCGATAGACGTCCTGAACCTCATTGACAATGTAGCGGGCCAGCTCGGTCTCACCACGCAGACGAAGGATGTCATGCGGGTTCGGCTGGCCATCAGAAATGACCTCGCCGACCTGGACACGCTCACCTTCAAACACATTCAACTGGCGCCACTTGGGAATCAGCTCCTCATGGGCCTCGCCGCCGTCATCCGGTGCAATAACCAACCGCACCTTGCCTTTGGTTTCCTTGCCAAAGGAAATCGTCCCGGACTTCTCGGCAAGAATTGCTGCTTCTTTCGGCGAGCGAGCCTCAAACAGATCGGCAACGCGCGGCAGACCGCCGGTGATGTCCCGCGTCTTCGAACTTTCCTGTGGTAGACGGGCCACGACATCGCCAACATTTATCTGGCTATCTGCCTGCAACGTGGTGATGGCCCCGGCCGGCAAGAAATATTGCGCTGGCGTTTCGGTGCCGGGGAAACAAAGCACTTTGCCCTTGGCGTCCACCAGACGCACCACGGGACGAAGTTCCTTGCCGGCCGCAGGGCGGTCTTTCGAGTCAAGAATCTCGATGTTGGTCAGGCCTGTCAGCTCGTCAGTCTGGAAGTTGACGGTGATGGTGTCCTCAATATCGCCAAACTGCACACGACCGGCGACCTCGGTAATGATCGGATGGGTGTGCGGATCCCAAGTCGCCGCCAGTTGCCCGCCCTTTACCACCGCCTTGTCGCGAACAGTCAGGACTGCACCGTACGGCACCTTGTAGCGCTCACGCTCACGACCCAAATTATCGGCAATGGCCAGTTCGCCAGAGCGCGATACGGCAACGATATTGCCATTGGGCTGCTCAACAAATTTCATGTTGTGCAAACGAACTGTACCGTCACTCTTGACCTGAATACTCGATATGGCAGACGCCCGTGATGCAGCACCACCGATGTGGAACGTACGCATCGTCAGCTGGGTACCCGGCTCGCCGATTGACTGCGCAGCAATGACGCCAACAGCCTCACCAATGTTGACTTGATGCCCGCGCGCAAGATCACGACCGTAGCAGGAGGAACAGACGCCATAGCGCGTTTGGCACGTGATTGGCGAGCGCACGATGATTTCATCGACACCCGCCGCCTCAAGCATTTCGACGCAAAGCTCATCGAGCAACGTGCCAGCCGCCGCGATGACCTCGTCCGTTCCCGGCCGACAGACATCAACCGCCGCAACACGACCGAGCACGCGCTCACGCAGCGGCTCGACAACATCACCCCCCTCGATCAGCGGAGTCATTGCCAGCCCGTTGGTAGTGCCGCAGTCCGGTTCGGTGATGACCAGATCTTGCGCCACATCAACCAAACGGCGCGTCAGATAACCTGAGTTCGCCGTCTTCAATGCCGTGTCGGCAAGGCCCTTGCGGGCGCCGTGCGTGGAGATGAAGTACTGCAGAACCGTCAAGCCCTCACGGAAATTCGCCTTGATTGGCGTTTCAATGATTGAGCCATCAGGCTTGGCCATCAGGCCACGCATACCAGCAAGCTGACGAATCTGGGCAGCACTGCCGCGCGCGCCGGAATCCGCCATCATATAGATCGGATTGAAAGACGGCTGGGCCACCTGCTTGCCATCACGGTCGGTGACCATTTCGGACTTCAGGTTATCCATCATCGCTTTGGCGATCAGGTCGTTGTACCGTGACCAGATATCGACAACCTTGTTGTAGCGTTCGCCCTGAGTCACGAGACCTGAAGCGAACTGCCGCTCGATTTCACGTACTTCTTTTTCTGCTTCGGCAATAAAACCAGCCTTGGCATCCGGAATAACCATATCGACAATGCCAACCGAAGACCCGGAGTAGGTCGCCTCACGGAAACCCAAATACATCAGCTGATCAGCAAAAATGACCGTTTCCTTGCTGCCGAGAACGCGGTAGCAATGGTTGATAAGGCGGGAAATCACCTTTTTGGTCATCGGCTGGTTGATCATGTCGAAAGAGATACCCTTCGGCACGATGCCCCACAGCTTGCAGCGTCCCGGTGTTGTATCAACAACGCGGACCCGCGCCTCTTCAACAACAGCGCCCGCTCTGTCGAGGACTTGCTCGACGATACGAACCTTGACGCGAGCATGCAGATCGGCAGCGCCCGTAGCCAGCGCGCGATGCACTTCGTCCGGATCAGCAAAAATCTTGCCTTCACCCTTGGCGTTCACGCAATCACGCGAAATGTAATAAAGGCCGAGCACAACGTCCTGGGTCGGCACGATGACCGGCTCGCCATTTGCCGGCGACAGGATATTGTTGGTCGACATCATCAGCGCCCGCGCCTCAAGCTGTGCTTCCAGCGTCAGGGGCACATGGACAGCCATCTGGTCGCCGTCGAAGTCAGCATTGAATGCTGCACACACCAGCGGATGCAACTGGATGGCCTTGCCCTCGATGAGGACCGGCTCGAACGCCTGGATACCCAGACGGTGCAACGTCGGCGCCCGGTTCAAAAGCACCGGGTGCTCGCGAATCACTTCAGCGAGGATGTCCCACACTTCCGGCGTCTCGCGCTCAACCATCTTCTTTGCGGCCTTGATGGTAGTCGCAAGACCGCGCGTTTCCAGCTTCCCGAAAATAAACGGCTTGAACAGCTCAAGCGCCATTTTCTTCGGCAGGCCACACTGGTGGAGCTTGAGCGTCGGACCAACCACAATAACCGAACGGCCGGAATAATCGACACGCTTGCCAAGCAGGTTCTGACGGAAACGACCCTGCTTGCCCTTGATCATGTCGGCAAGCGACTTGAGCGGACGCTTGTTGGAACCGGTGATGGCACGACCGCGACGGCCGTTGTCGAGCAACGCATCGACCGCTTCCTGCAGCATCCGCTTCTCGTTGCGTACTATGATGTCCGGCGCATTGAGTTCCAGCAAACGCTTGAGGCGGTTGTTGCGATTGATGACGCGACGATACAAGTCATTCAGATCCGATGTGGCAAAGCGGCCGCCGTCCAGCGGAACGAGCGGACGCAAATCCGGCGGCAGCACCGGCAGCACGGTGAGGATCATCCATTCCGGGCGGTTGCCCGAACCCTGAAACGCCTCCATCAACTTGAGGCGCTTGGTTAGCTTTTTGAGCTTTGTTTCCGACGTGGTCGTCGGGATTTCCTCACGCAGGATCTTGATCTCTTCGTCAAGATCAATGTCCGCGAGCAGCGCCTGAACTGCCTCCGCACCCATGCGCGCGTCAAATTCGTCGCTGAATTGCTCCAATGCCTCGTAGTATTGCTCGTCAGTGAGCAACTGGCCTTTTTCAAGGCGCGTAAAGCCAGGGTCGACAACCACGAAGCTTTCGAAGTACAGCACCCGCTCGATATCACGCAACGTCATGTCGAGAATCAAGCCGATACGCGACGGCAACGACTTCAGGAACCAGATGTGCGCAGTCGGGCTCGCCAGCTCGATATGCCCCATGCGTTCACGACGCACTTTGGTAAGTGTGACTTCAACGCCACACTTCTCACAGATCACACCGCGATGCTTGAGGCGCTTGTACTTGCCGCAAAGGCACTCGTAGTCCTTGATCGGGCCAAAGATGCGGGCGCAGAACAGCCCGTCACGCTCCGGCTTGAACGTACGATAGTTGATGGTCTCGGGCTTCTTGACCTCACCGAACGACCAGGAGCGGATAAGCTCCGGCGACGCGAGACCAATCCGAATGCGATCGAACTCCTCGATGTTGCCCTGGTTCTTGATCAGGTTAAGCAAGTCTTTCAAGGTCGATCCTCCTCAAGGAGTCTATTGCCAACCCCGGCGTAATCGCCGGGGTCCCCACGCATATGTACAACAACCGATCAGTCGCTCTCGAGCTCGATATTGATGCCGAGCGAGCGGATTTCCTTCAACAGCACGTTGAAAGATTCCGGCATCCCCGGATCCATCCGGTAATCGCCGTCCACGATGTTTTTATAGATACGCGTGCGGCCCGTGACATCGTCGGATTTCACGGTGAGCATCTCCTGCAGCGTGTAAGCGGCCCCATAGGCCTCAAGCGCCCAAACTTCCATCTCGCCGAAGCGCTGACCACCGAACTGCGCCTTGCCTCCCAGCGGCTGCTGGGTGACGAGCGAGTAGGAGCCGGTCGAGCGCGCATGCATCTTGTCGTCGACCAAGTGGTTGAGCTTGAGCATATACATATAGCCGACGGTGACCGGGCGATCGAACTGCTCGCCGGTACGCCCGTCGTGCAGATAGACCTTCCCAGTTTCATTCAAGCCGGCAAGCGCCAAGAGGCCGCGAACCTCGCTCTCCTGCGCGCCGTCAAATACCGGCGTCGCCACTGGAACTCCGGCCCGCAGATTCTCCGCCAGCTCGACGATCTCCTGATCGTTGATCTGACTGAGATCCTCGCGTGGCGTACCAACACCGTTGTAGATCTTCTCGAGGAAATCGCGGATGTCCTTGGCCTTACGCTGCTCGTCAAGCATGCGACCCAGACGCTCACCAAGACCTTTCGCCGCCCAACCAAGGTGCGTCTCAAGAATCTGGCCGACGTTCATCCGCGACGGCACGCCGAGCGGATTCAGGACAATATCAACCGGCACCCCATGCTCGTCATACGGCATGTCTTCTTCGGGCATGATCACCGAGATAACGCCTTTATTGCCGTGCCGCCCGGCCATCTTGTCGCCCGGCTGTACGTGGCGCTTGATCGCAAGGTAAACCTTCACGATTTTCAGCACGCCGTGCGCAAGATCATCGCCGCTCTGCAGCTTGCGCTTCTTGTCGGTCAGGCGCTCTTCGACATCCTTGCGGTGCGCCTCAAGGTACAGACGGGCCTTTTCCAACTGATCGGCAATCTGCTCATCGGCCGGACGGATTTCAAACCATTGATCGGAGGTCAGGCCGTCAAGGAATGCTGACTCGATCGCCTGCCCTTTCTTCAGACCCGCACCGCCATTAACCTTCTGCCCGATCAACGCCGGGCGAAGTCGCTTGAGCGTCGCCTCGGTGAAGATGCGGTGTTCGTCCATCAAGTCCTTGCGGTACTGCTCGATCTGCTGGCTCTCGATGTCCTTCGCGCGCTGATCTTTTTCGATACCATCGCGCGTGAAGACCTGAACATCGATGACCGTGCCCTTGACGCTGGAAGGAACGCGCAGCGACGTATCCTTCACGTCAGAGGCCTTCTCGCCAAAGATCGCCCGCAGCAGCTTTTCTTCCGGGGTCAACTGAGTTTCGCCCTTCGGCGTCACCTTGCCAACCAGGATGTCGCCGTCACCCACTTCCGCACCGATATAAACGATGCCGGATTCATCAAGTTTGCCCAGCGCCGCCTCACCGACGTTCGGAATATCAGCGGTGATCTCTTCCGATCCAAGTTTCGTATCGCGGGCAACACAGGTTAGCTCCTGAATATGGATCGACGTGAACCGATCCTCGCGCACTACCTTCTCGGAGATCAGGATAGAGTCTTCGAAGTTGTAGCCGTTCCACGGCATGAACGCGACACGCATGTTCTGCCCGAGCGCCAATTCACCAAGATCAGTCGACGGGCCATCGGCCAGCACATCACCTCGCTCAACCTTGTCCCCGATTTTGACCAGCGGGCGCTGGTTCATGCATGTGTTCTGGTTGGAGCGGGTGTACTTGGTCAAGTTGTAGATATCAACACCGGCCTCGCCTTTCGCCGCCTCGCGCTCATGCGCACGCACTACGATGCGCGCAGCATCAACGCTGTCAACAACACCACCACGACGGGCAACCACGCAGACGCCGGAGTCGCGCGCCACATTGCGCTCAATACCGGTGCCAACTAGCGGCTTCTCGGTAACGAGGCAAGGCACGGCCTGCCGCTGCATGTTCGAACCCATCAGCGCGCGGTTCGCGTCGTTGTGCTCAAGGAACGGAATCAGGGACGCGGCAACCGATACTACCTGCTGCGGCGACACATCCATGTAGTCGACCTTGTCGGGGGGCATGACCGTGAATTCATTCTTGTAGCGGACCGCCACAAATTCATCCGCCAGACGACCCTTGCCATCAAGCTTCGAGTCAGCCTGGGCCACAACGTGCTCCGACTCCTCGATTGCAGACAGATACTCGATATCGTTGGTAACAACACCGTTGACAATCTTGCGATACGGGCTTTCGAGGAAGCCAAAATTGTTGGTCCGCGCATAAGTCGCTAGCGAGTTGATCAGACCGATATTCGGGCCTTCCGGCGTCTCAATCGGGCACACGCGGCCATAGTGCGTCGGATGCACGTCGCGCACTTCGAAACCGGCGCGCTCACGTGTCAGACCACCTGGGCCGAGCGCAGATACACGCCGCTTATGGGTGATCTCCGACAGCGGATTGTTCTGATCCATGAACTGCGAAAGCTGACTGGATCCGAAAAACTCCTTGATCGCGGCCGCCACCGGCTTGGCATTGATCAGATCCTGCGGCATCAGGCCTTCGCTTTCGGCAAGACTCAGACGCTCCTTGACGGCGCGCTCGACACGAACCAAGCCGACGCGGAACTGATTTTCAGCCATTTCGCCAACCGAACGCACACGCCGGTTGCCCAGATGATCGATATCATCGACATCGCCCTTGCCGTTGCGAATGGCAATGAGCGTCTTGAGCACCTCGACAATGTCATCCTTCGACAGAACCCCGTCTTCTGGACGCCCTTCGATATAGTCCCGTCCCAGCCGTCGGTTGAACTTCATGCGACCGACAGCAGACAGATCATAACGCTCGGCAGAGAAGAACAGATTGCGGAAGAGATTTTCCGCAGCATCGCGCGTCGGCGGTTCGCCCGGACGCATCATCCGGTAAATCTCGACCAAGGCCTCCAGCGGGCTCGACGTCGGGTCCGCACGCAAGGTATCCGACACGAACGAACCGTGATCAAGATCATTGATGTACAGGGTTTCAAACGTCTTCAGCCCGCTCTCACGGATCTTCTTCAGGACCTCATTGGTGATCTCGGTGTTGCAGGCGCACATCACCTCGCCGGTTTTCGGGTTCGGGATATTCCGGGCAACAACCTTGCCAAGCAGATATTCGGCAGGGACCTCGAGGGTGGTGATCTTTGCCTTCTCAAGTTCGCGAATGTGGCGCGCGGTAATACGCCGCCCCTTTTCGACGATAATCCGCTTGCCATCCGTAATATCAAAGCTTGCGGTCTCGCCGCGCAAGCGCTCTGGGATCAGCTCAAGGCGGAACATCTCGCCATCGACTTCCATCCGGTTTGTTTCGAAGAATATCGAAAGGATCTGCTCGGTATTGTAGCCAAGCGCACGCAACAGGATGGTCGCCGGCAACTTGCGGCGGCGATCGATGCGCACATAGACGAGATCCTTCGGATCAAACTCAAAATCAAGCCACGAACCACGATATGGAATGATTCGTGCCGAATAGAGTAACTTGCCGGACGAATGCGTCTTGCCTTTATCGTGATCGAAGAATACACCGGGAGAACGATGCAGCTGCGACACGATGACACGCTCGGTACCGTTGATAACGAACGTACCGTTCTCAGTCATGAGCGGCATTTCGCCCATGAACACTTCCTGCTCACGAATATCCTTGATGGCCCCCGCTGATTCACGATCATAAATGATCAAGCGAATCTTCACGCGCAAGGGTGCTGCGTAGGTTACGCCGCGAAGCTGGCACTCCTTGACATCGAATGTCGGCTTGCCGAGCTTGTACTCGACAAACTCAAGCGCAGCATTCCCTGAGTAGCTAACAATAGGGAATACCGACTTGAATGCAGCCTGCAGGCCCTGGTCGCGCCGACCGGCAGCAAGCAAGCCCTCCTGCAGGAAGCTGTTGTAGGAATCCAGTTGGATGGCCAGAAGGTACGGCACATCCATAACTCTTGGCAGCTTGCCAAAATCCTTGCGAATGCGCTTTTTCTCGGTAAATGAGTACGCCATCGGTATGCCTCAGCTAGGTTGCGCGTCGCACTTCCAGCGAACCCCCTCCTGGTCTTCCCGGGCGGACATCGCCTTCGGGAAACACCCGGGCAATCATCAATTACCCGGCCACGGCCCGGAGAGTGCGGGAGCCGTGAAAGAAAACAACAGAAGGCCGACGGCGCAATGCCGCCAGCCTTCGTCGCATCAGATCGAACAGACCAATCGCACGGGTTCTTACTTGAGCTCGGCAGTGCCGCCCGCTTCCTCAAGCTTCTTCTTGAGCGCGTCCGCGTCGGCCTTGGAAATGCCTTCCTTTACTACCGCCGGCGCACTTTCAACCAGATCCTTTGCCTCTTTCAGGCCAAGGCCAGTCACTTCGCGCACCGCCTTGATGACGCCGACTTTGTTGCTGCCAGCGCCCGTCAGGATCACGTTGAACTCGGTCTGCTCTTCGGCAGCCGGCGCCGTTGCGCCCGGGCCGGCCGCAACTGCGACGGCCGCAGCGGACACGCCGAACTTCGCTTCGAATGCGGAGATCAGTTCAACCAGCTCCAGGACCGTCAGCTCAGCGACGGCATTCAGGATTTCATCTTTTGACAGAGCCATTTCAAAAACTCCAATTCATTAAAGGGGGTGGATCAAACCGCCATCAGGCGGTTTGGGCTTCTTTCTGTTCCTTGATGGCCGTAAGCAGACGACCAAACTTGGAAACCGGCGCCTGCATCACAGACACCAGCATGGTCAGCGCTTGAGTACGGTTCGGCAGTTTGGCAAGCACATCGATTTGCTGAGCGCCAAAAAGCCTTCCGTCATAAGCCGCAACCTTGATTTCCAATTGCTGGTTGTCCTTGGCGAAGCCCTTGAGCAACCGGGCAGCAGCACCCATGTCGTCTTCAGACATCGACAGGCCAATAATGGTCGGGCCAACCAGAGATTCATTCAGAATCTCGAACGCGGTACCCTGAAAAGCACGGCGCGCCAGCGTGTTGCGCACCACGCGCAAATACACACCCTGCTCACGCGCCTGGCTGCGCAGCTTGGTCAGCTGATCAACCGTCAGGCCACGATAGTCGGCGACCACAGCGGAAAAAGCATCGCCAGCGGCCTTGCTGACAGCTGCCACGATCTCTTTCTTGTCCTCTAGTTTCAGAGTCACTGTAACCTCCTCGTTAATACGGCCGGCATTGTCGCCAGCCACCGTCTTGCGGACCTCTTGCGAAGTTCCCGCGCGGGGGTCACAGCATGAGAGCCAGAACCACACCGCATCTGCACAGGCTTGCCTTTTAAGCAGAGACGTTAACCAAACCGTTACCGCGCCTGTGGTCTTTGACGCACACCCGGCGATCCGGGCACCCTCAAAGTCGTTCAGCCCGCGCAGCCAGTACGCATACGCAGGCAAATTTTGTCCGCAAACCCGCTGTTATGTCGTGAGGCTCGCCTGATCAATCAGCAGGCCTGGCCCCATCGTCGACGACATCGTCACTTTCTTCAGATAGGTACCCTTTGATGTCGATGGCTTGACCTTTTTGATATCCGTGATCAGCGCCTCCAGGTTTTCCTTGATCTTCGCTGGCTCAAAACCAATTTGGCCGACCGAACAGTGCACAATGCCAGCCTTATCGGCGCGGTAACGAACCTGACCTGCCTTGGCGTTCCTTACCGCCGTTGCAACATCGGCAGTGACGGTGCCAACCTTCGGGTTCGGCATCAGACCACGCGGGCCCAGCACAGTGCCGAGCTTGCCAACAACGCGCATCGCATCCGGGGTCGCGATAACCACATCAAAATTCAGCTCGCCGCCCTGAATGCGCTCAGCAAGGTCGTCAAAACCGACAATATCCGCGCCAGCGGCTTTTGCCGCCTCGGCATTTGCGCCCTGGGCAAATACGGCGACGCGCACGGTCTTGCCCGTGCCATGCGGCAACACGCTGGCACCACGCACGTTTTGATCGGATTTCTTCGGGTCAATGCCCAGATTGATTGCAACATCAATCGATTCCTTGAACTTGACCTTGGACAGGTCGTTCAGGAGCCCGGTTGCCTCCAGAATATCGTAGGCCTTGCCGGCCTGCACTTTCGCGTTGATCACTTTGCCACGCTTGGTCAACTTTCCCATGGCATCAGCCCTCCACCACGATGCCCATACTGCGGGCAGTGCCCTCGACACAGCGCATCGCCGCATCAAGTGAGCCACAGGTCAAATCCGGGGTTTTGGTCCGCGCGATTTCTTCAACCTGCTTCTTGGTAATTTTGCCAACCTTGATCTTCAGCGGATTCGCCGAACCACTCTGCAAGCCGGCGGCTTTTTTGACCAAAACCGATGCCGGAGGCGTTTTGGTAATGAATGTGAAACTGCGATCACTGTATACCGTAATCACGACCGGCGTCGGAAGACCCTGCTCGAGCTTCTGCGTTGCCGCATTGAACTGTTTGCAGAACTCCATGATATTCACGCCCTGCTGGCCAAGCGCAGGACCAACGGGCGGACTCGGATTGGCCTTGCCTGCAGGAATCTGCAGTTTAACGTAGGCCTGAATTTTCTTTGCCATGACAAAGTACCTTAGTTTGGGTGCAAGCGCCTCGCGGCTCCCCGGTTAACGAAGGCCGGCCGGCCTTCGTGTCTTTCTGGTCTGCTCGACTCAAGTTTTCTCAACCTGACTGAAATCAAGTTCCACTGGCGTCGAACGACCGAAAATCAAAACCGCCACCCGTAGGCGGCTCTTCTCGTAATTCACTTCCTCAACATGCCCATTGAAATCAGCAAACGGGCCATCAACAACACGTACGACTTCTCCCGGCTCGAACAAGGTTTTGGGCTTCGGCTTCTCACCGCTATCCTCAATCCGGCGCAGGATCTTGGCTGCCTCTTCATCCGAGATCGGCGCCGGCTTGTCAGGACGCCCGCCGATAAAACCAAGTACTTTCGGGCACTCCTTTACCAAGTGCCATGAACCCTCATCCATCTCCATTTGCACGAGCACATAACCGGGGAAAAACTTGCGCTCTGATCGACGCTTCTGGCCGCCCTTCATCTCGACGACCTCCTCGGTCGGCACGATGATTTCGCCAAACTTATCTTCCATCGCCGCCCGCTTCACCCGCTCCCGGAGCGAACGCATGACCTGCTTCTCGAAACCAGAGTAGGCGTGAACGACATACCAACGCTTCGTCATGAAAGATCTCGCTTACCCGATGATCCCAGATACAGCCCAGCCCAAAAGGAGGTCGAGCACCCACAAAATAAACGCCACAACCGCCACAACCACAAATACGATCAGCGTCGTCTGCAATGTCTCTTGCCGCGTCGGCCAGACGATCTTGCGCAGCTCAACCATTGCCTCACGCCGAAACTCGTTGAATTGGCGCCCCTTGGCGGTGGTCAATGCCAATGCCGCCGCCGCAGCAATCAGTAGTACGCCGATAGCGGTCCGGTAGAAAAGCGGCTGTTCGCCATAGTAGGCATTGCCCACTACCGCGACAGCCAACAGCACGAAAACCGCCAGCCACTTGACGGCGTCAATCAACTTGCCCGCCTGTGAGGCAGACCCTTCGGCGTTCACATTCATGCTTTCAGCCAGAAATTGCGCGCAGTGATGTTACACAAGGTTGGCGGGCCAGGAGGGACTCGAACCCCCAACACCCGGTTTTGGAGACCGGTGCTCTACCATTGAACTACTGACCCGTTTCGCCGACTGACAAGATTGCC
>JBMOOP010000072.1:0-1817 GCA_049324495.1 Pseudomonadota bacterium | reverse complement strand
GCAGGGCTTGGTATCGATCAAGGATCAGTGGATTCGCTTTCATTACCCTGTTTCAACCGCCTAGTGCGGACCCGCATGCTAGGTGGTGTGGGGAGCGCCGGAGAGATGCCGGCGCTTACCCGATTAGACAGGCTTGATGACCAGCATTTCATTGCCGCCTCGCTGAAACTCGTAAGGTACGCGCTTAACCTCCACGGCGAAGCCATGGTTCGCAAGATGTTCGTTCACGAAATGGAGGTGGGGCGATGAAGCACCATCGAGCGTAAGCATTGGAAATACTCGCACTTCGCGAGCCACCCGCAACATTTCTTGAAGCGCCTGAAGATGAAACTCTGCTGACAAGTGGGCGCTGTACAAAAACAAGAAATGAGACGACAAGGCGATGTCGAATTTTCCATTTTCAAAAGGCAGCGACGGCAACTCCCCTGGGATGTATCGGTCTTCGTTTTTTCCTGCATCGAAGTCCGCGAGGAAAGTTTCCATCGCAGACATGCGAAGACTCCCGAGTTGTACTACCGACGGAATGGCTCTCCAAACGTAGTCGCTCTGGTTCTTGCGCATTTGTGCCATCACGGTTTCATACGTTTCGGAGATGCGGCCCCTGATCTGTTCTGCGTCAAAGACGTAAATCGGATCTACCGAGACGATATTTCCGCCTTGTTTGGTCAGTACTGCATTGAACGCCGCCGGGCCGTCACCACAGCCAAGAATGCGAAGCCCCAGATCGACTTCTGTAAGGCCAAACATGCTGACGTATTCGTCATACGAACGTCCCCACGGTACAACTTTTTCGAGTGTAAATCCCATAGATGACCTGCCTGTCTAACGAGGCTGTAGAAAAACCCAATTCTGAGCGCTGCGCTCAGGTCCGGTGGCGATTTTTTTGAAATAGACGTCCATCATAGCGTCGCTCCATTTTTGGATTGATCTCGATCTTTCATATGCAAGCATAGTCCTTTGAGGCGCATATCCAATGCGATACGGCAAGGATACCGATTGATCATACCCTTATGCAGCGTAACCATGATGCGCCAGTTTCTCAATATTGTGCATCAGGCAATACAGCTTCCACTGCCCATCCACCTTGGTCCTTCCACGCAGCGTAAAGCGATGCAGCCGTTTGTTGCCCCGGATATTGCCAAACACGGGCTCGACCGTCGCGAAACGACGGGTAATCATGGCTCGACCCATGTCGGCGTCGATTTTGGCTTTCATTTTATCGGTTTCACTGGGGCCTTTTGGAACCGTTACTGTACAAACGTTTGCCGGCGGGACACAGACAGTGCGTCTGATCGTCGGCTAACTGAAAATCATCAGGGGTGAAGCAGCGTGTTGGCTTGGCTCCCTTTTTTGTCTTGTCCCACAAGAGGTCCGGCTTGGCTTTATGGATCGCTTGGTCGGCATAGCGCTCATCGCGCTTACGGTAGCCATTATCAGGAATATAAGCGTCGATTTGTTGCTCGGCGAGTGTCTTGAGATTGGCTTCGGAATGATACCCGGCATCGGCGGTAATCACGGTCATGTCCGTGCGTAATGCGGCGGTGGCCGTGACCACCGGCAGCAACAGTTCCTGTTCCGGTCCGGTGCCATGGGCTTGGGCGTCGACGATGATTTGTGCTTTCTCGTCCACCGTCGCCACGCCGGTATAGCCTTGAACAACGCCTTTGCCAGTGGCCATCTTGGCCGATTCGTTGGACGGAGCCGCTATCGCGGAGAAAACCCATTCCCCAACCCGCATAAATCCTGCAAAATTCATCCTCATCCCCCTAGGGGATTTTAACCAAAACCACGAGGATGAACAGCCATGAAAGCACAAA
>JBMOOP010000071.1:0-1844 GCA_049324495.1 Pseudomonadota bacterium | reverse complement strand
ACGCTCGACGGCACCGGCGCACCCACGCCGACCAACCACAAGGTCACGCTCAACGGCGGTGCCAGTCTCGGTCACGTCGTCCGGCGCACGGATTCGATTACGCTCCCGACCGTGACCGCGCCGCCGCAGCCCACGGGCACGCGGAGCGTGTCGCTCAACAATGCCGGCCAGTCGCCGGGCGACTTTGCCACGCTCAAGAACCTCACGCTCAACAGCAACGTCGGCCAGATCGTCGTGCCGCCCGGCGCCTACGGCAACTTCAACGCCAATGCCGGCAGCGGCTTCACGCTCGGCGTCGCCGGTGCCACCACGCCCGCCGTCTATGATTTTCAGAACCTCACCCTGAACAGCAACAGCTCGTTCACCGTGATCGGTCCCGTGATCGTGACGGTGGACGGCGGTTTCTCGACCAACGCCGACCTGGGCAATGCGGACCATCCGGAGTGGCTGAAGCTGCGCATCGCCGGTGGCGGCCTGTCGATCAACGGCAATCGCTCCGTCTATGCCCATCTCGAGGCGCCCGACGGCACCCTCACGCTCAATGGCGGGGCGCAATTCATCGGCGCGGTGGCCAGCGACCGGCTCATCATCAACGGCAACGCGGTCTTGCGCCTGGTCGCGCCGGCCACCGCCAACCAGCCGCCCACCGTCGCGCTCACCGCGCCGGCCGATGGGACGATCCTTGTCGCCCCGGCTTCGTTTGCCCTGACAGCCACCGCGACCGATGCCGACGGCGCGGTGGCCAAGGTCGGATTTTTCCAGAACAGTGCGCTGCTGGGTGAGGATTACTCGGCGCCCTTCGAGCTGGTGGTGTCTGCGCTGAGCGTCGGCAGCTACAGCTTTCTGGCCCGGGCGACTGACAACACCGGTCTGGCGACCGACTCCGCGCCGATAACCGTCACAGTCGCGCCGCCCCTGACTTACACTCTGCCCTTCCTGGCCGGGTTTGAGGGTGCCGAGGGGTATGCCTTGGGTGCGCTGCACGGGCAGCAGGGCTGGACTGCGTCCAGTCTGTCGATCGTGACCGACACCGATTCCGCCACCGGCATCCGCTCAGCGCTGATCCCCGGCAACGATCCGCCCCTGACGCTTTCGCGCGCCTTCGACCCGCATCCCGGCCAGGCGGTGGTCTTCGTCGATCTGACCGCTCTCCCCTTGGCCGCGGACAGCGAGGCGGTGTCCATGAGGATTTCGACCCTCGGCACGGCGCAGGTGGCCTTGGTGCGGGAAGACTCGGTCGGTCGGTTCACGGTGCTGGATGGGCATGGCCTCGGTGGCGGCACGTGGCGGAAGTCCTTTGCCACGATTCCGGTGGATACCGACGGCTATGCCGCCGACTGGGCGCGTCTGACGCTCCGCCTCGATTACACGGCGCAGGAATGGGACCTTTACGTTGGCGGGGTCATGATGGCCGCCAAACTCGGCTTCACGCAGGCCGCGTCGTCCGGACTCGGCTCTTTCACCCTTGCCGGGCACACGACCGCGCCGACGCTGCTCGACGATTTTCTGGCGGGTTTCGACAATCCGCTCTTCGCCGACACCGACCGCGACGGCATGGACGACGCCTGGGAAGGCGTGCACGGACTCAATCCCGCTTTCAACGATCGCGACGGCGACCCCGACAGCGACGGGATGCCCAATGTCATCGAATATCTCTATGGCACCGATCCGCATGACGGTGACAGCGATGATGATGTCATGACCGATGGCTGGGAATGGCGTCACGGGCTGGACCCGCGCACCGCGGCCGACGCCCACACCGACCTCGACGACGATGGCGTGAACAACCTCGGCGAGTTCCTGCAGGGCCGCAACCCCACGAAGGGCGTGGTGCCCGACACGAC
>JBMOOP010000070.1:0-1846 GCA_049324495.1 Pseudomonadota bacterium | reverse complement strand
GACCAAGGGTTCCTGCGCAACGCTAATCGGCGCAGGGTGAGTCGGACCCTAAGGCGAGGCCGAAAGGCGTAGTCGATGGATGACCGGTTAATATTCCGGTACCACGCATCACTGCGATGGGGGGACGGAGAAGGCTAGGCATACCGGGTGTTGGATGTCCCGGGGAAAGGTGGTAGGCAGATCCTTTAGGTAAATCCGGAGGGTCAATGCCGAGAACCGAGACCACTGCAGCTCTGCTGCGGGAAGTTGCTGGTGCCCTGCTTCCAGGAAAAGCCTCTAAGCTTCAGGTGATGTGTGTCCGTACCCGAAACCGACACAGGTGGTCGGGGTGAGAAACCCAAGGCGCTTGAGAGAACTCGGCTGAAGGAACTAGGCAAATTGGCACCGTAACTTCGGGAGAAGGTGCGCTGCTGGCGGTGAAGGATTTACTCCGTAAGCTGTCGGCAGTCTCAGTGAAAAGGCCGCTGCAACTGTTTATTAAAAACACAGCACTCTGCAAACACGAAAGTGGACGTATAGGGTGTGACGCCTGCCCGGTGCTGGAAGGTTAATTGATGGGGTCAGCGCAAGCGAAGCTCCTGATCGAAGCCCCAGTAAACGGCGGCCGTAACTATAACGGTCCTAAGGTAGCGAAATTCCTTGTCGGGTAAGTTCCGACCTGCACGAATGGCGTAATGATGGCGGCACTGTCTCCAGCCGAGACTCAGTGAAATTGAAATCGCCGTGAAGATGCGGTGTTCCCGCGGCAAGACGGAAAGACCCCGTGAACCTTTACTATAGCTTCACACTGGACTTTGAACCTGCTTGTGTAGGATAGGTGGGAGACTTTGAAACCCGGACGCTAGTTCGGGTGGAGTCGACCTTGAAATACCACCCTGGCATGTTCGAGGTTCTAACCTAAGTCCGTAATCCGGATTGGGGACAGTGTGTGGTGGGTAGTTTGACTGGGGCGGTCTCCTCCCAAAGAGTAACGGAGGAGCACGAAGGTGCGCTCAGCGTGGTCGGAAATCACGCAATGTGTGTAATGGCAAAAGCGCGCTTGACTGCGAGACCTACAAGTCGAGCAGGTGCGAAAGCAGGTCATAGTGATCCGGTGGTTCTGTATGGAAGGGCCATCGCTCAACGGATAAAAGGTACTCCGGGGATAACAGGCTGATACCGCCCAAGAGTTCATATCGACGGCGGTGTTTGGCACCTCGATGTCGGCTCATCACATCCTGGGGCTGAAGCCGGTCCCAAGGGTATGGCTGTTCGCCATTTAAAGTGGTACGCGAGCTGGGTTTAGAACGTCGTGAGACAGTTCGGTCCCTATCTGCCGTGGGCGTTGGAGATTTGAGAAGAGTTGCTCCTAGTACGAGAGGACCGGAGTGAACGAACCTCTGGTGTTCCGGTTGTCACGCCAGTGGCATCGCCGGGTAGCTATGTTCGGACGGGATAACCGCTGAAAGCATCTAAGCGGGAAGCCCCCTTCAAGATGAGATCTCCCTGGAGCCTCGAGCTCCCTGAAGGGCCCTTGAAGACTACAAGGTTGATAGGCGGGATGTGCAAGCACGGTGACGTGTTCAGCTTACCCGTACTAATTGCCCGTGCGGCTTGACCATATAACACCCAAGCGTTGCCCGCCTAATGCAGCAACACCTGGCTTGTGGTCATCCGTGAAGCAGATCCTGATTCCTCGATACAGACTCGTCCGACCCTTGCAGGCTCAACAGACCACCGTTTTGCCTGACGACCATAGAGCAGCGGAACCACCTGATCCCATCCCGAACTCAGAAGTGAAACGCTGCATCGCCGATGGTAGTGTGGCATTGCCCATGCGAGAGTAGGTCATCGTCAGGCACCTATC
>JBMOOP010000069.1:0-16548 GCA_049324495.1 Pseudomonadota bacterium | reverse complement strand
GGCGGGCTGGGTCTGCAGGTGTGTGGCGCGACAGGAGAGCCTTGTGGCTGAGCCAGATGCGCGCTGCGTATAGGTGGCCGGGCGAAATGGTGCCCTAGCAAAAAAGAAACGGGCACCAAACGGGCACCAAAACAAAGGGCGCCCTGAGGCGCCCTTTGTGTGCAAGCCATAACTGCTTGATTTATATGGCTCCGCCTGCTGGGCTCGAACCAGCGACCCACGGATTAACAGTCCGTTGCTCTACCGACTGAGCTAAGGCGGAATGGAACTTGCTCTACCGGTTGCCGCGTCGGTCGCGGGCCGTGGTGTAGAGGGCGCGTATGTTAGTGACGCACCGGCGCAGGGTCAACAGCACTCGGGTACACGACGCAGCCAGGAGCGGCGCCGTGCCGGCATCGCCCGGGCGTCTTTACTGCGCCAGTGCCTTGCGGATACGCGCCAACGCGTCATGCAGGTTTTTCATACTGGTGGCAATGGAGATGCGTGCATAACCCTCGGTGCCGAACGCCGAGCCAGGGACCAGGGCAACGCCGGCTTCGTTGAGCAGGTATTCGCACAGCTCGATGTCGTTGCGGATGCCTGGTCGCTTGCCGATCACGCCCTGGAAGTTGGCAAAGGCATAGAAGGCGCCATCAGCGGCAATGCAGCTCACACCCGGGATGCTGTTGAGTTCGGCGACCACGTAGTCGTGGCGCTCCTTGAAGGCCTTGACCATGGGCTTGAGGCAATCCTGATTGCCGTCGAGCGCGGCCTGCGCGGCCACCTGCGAAATGGAGCAGGGGTTCGAGGTGCTTTGCGATTGCACCTTGTTCATTGCCTTGATCAGTTGCACCGGGCCGGCCGCATAACCGATCCGCCAGCCAGTCATGGCGTAGGCCTTGGAGACGCCATTGAGCACGATGGTGCGGTCGTACAGATCCGGGCAAGCGGTGAGGATGTTGCAGAACGGCTCGGGCGCCCACCAGATTTTTTCGTACATGTCATCGGTGGCAATGAGGACGTGCGGGTGCTTGCGCAGCACCACGCCCAGTGCTTCGAGATCGGCGCGGGTATAGGCCACGCCTGTCGGGTTGGAGGGGCTGCACAGCACAAACAGGCGGGTATTGGCGGTGATCGCGGCGTCCAGTTGCGCCGGGCTGATCTTGAAGCGCGCGGCATCGTCGGTGGGGACGATCACCGGCGTCGCGTCGGCGATCAACACCATGTCCGGGTAGGAGACCCAGTACGGCGCCGGAATGATGACCTCGTCGCCCTTGTCGAGCAGCGCCAGTGCCATGTTGAAAAAGCTCTGCTTGCCGCCGCTCGATACCAGGATCTGCTCGGGTTTGTAGGCGAGGCTGTTGTCGCGCATCAGCTTGGCGATCACCGCCTTCTTCAGTGCCGGCGTGCCATCGACGGCCGTGTATTTGGTGAAGCCGTCGTTGATTGCCTTGATCGCCGCCGCCTTGATGTGGTCTGGTGTATCGAAGTCGGGCTCGCCGACGCCGAGGCCGATGATGTCGCCGCCTGCGGCTTTCAATTCGGCAGCGCGATTGCTGACGGCCAGGGTCGGGGACGGCTTGATGGCATTGACGCGATTCGAAAGACGGATATCCACGGTTTGGACCTCGGCAAGCGGAAGAACGGGACCGGTTGGGAGCGTCGGCAGCGCGACCGAAATGGGATCCCTCAGGGCGGCGTCATTCTAATGGAAGGGGTTCGCTGTTCAATGCGCCGGCGCAATAAAGGCTATGCCGGTGATGACGGCGGCGGGGCGCTGGCTGCCGTGTAGAATCGCTGCTCTTTACTTCGTACCGGGGTTTCATCGCTTGTTCGAGCTCAAATCCGACTATCAGCCTGCCGGTGACCAGCCGCAGGCGATTCGCCAGTTGCTGGCTGGTATCGCAGAGGGCCTCGCGGCGCAGACGCTGCTGGGTGTGACGGGTTCGGGCAAAACCTACACCATCGCCAACGTCATAGCGCAGATCCAGCGCCCGACGCTGGTGATGGCGCACAACAAGACGCTGGCAGCACAGCTCTATGGCGAGTTCCGCGATTTTTTTCCGGAAAATGCTGTCGAGTACTTCGTTTCGTATTACGACTATTACCAGCCCGAAGCCTACGTGCCGTCATCCGACACCTTTATCGAGAAGGATTCGTCGGTGAACGAACACATCGAGCAGATGCGGTTGTCGGCTACCAAGGCATTGGTCGAGCGCAAAGACGTGATCATCGTCGCCACGGTATCGGCGATTTACGGTCTGGGTGACCCTGATGCCTGGATGAAAATGGTGCTGCACCTGTCGCGCGGCGATCGCATCGACCAGCGCGAAATTCTGCGGCGGCTGGCGGCCATGCAATACATCCGCAACGACCTCGATTTTCATCGCGGCACCTATCGCGCCCGTGGCGATACCATCGATATTTTTCCCGCCGATTCCGACGATCTGGCCGTCCGTGTCGAGTTGTTCGACGAAACGGTCGAGGCAGTAGCACATTTCGATCCGCTCACGGGCGTGGTGCGCAGGAAAGTGCCGCGCGCGACCATCTACCCGAAATCGCACTATGTGACGCCGCGCGAAACCGTGCTGGGCGCCATCGAAACCATCAAGGCTGAGTTGGCAGTGCGGCTCGTGCAATTGCGGGCCGCCGACAAGCTGGTTGAGGCGCAGCGGCTGGAGCAGCGCACGCGGTTTGATCTGGAAATGTTGCAGGAACTTGGCTATTGCAACGGTATCGAGAACTATTCGCGGCACTTCTCCGGCCACGCGCCTGGTGATCCGCCGCCGACCCTGTTTGATTACCTGCCGCCCGAGGCGCTGCTGGTTATCGATGAATCGCATGTAACGGTGCCGCAGATCGGCGCCATGTACAAAGGTGACCGTTCGCGCAAGGAAACGTTGGTCGAGTACGGGTTTCGCCTGCCATCCGCGCTCGACAACCGGCCGTTGAAGTTTGCGGAATGGGAGCGCCGCGCGCCGCAGATGATTTTCGTCTCGGCAACGCCGTCTGATTATGAAGCAACGCATGCAGGGCAGGTGGTCGAGCAGGTGGTCAGGCCGACGGGTCTGGTCGACCCGCAAATCGAGATCCGTCCGGCAACGCACCAGGTTGATGATGTGCTCGGCGAAATCCGGTTGCGGGCGGAACTCGGAGAGCGCGTGTTGGTGACGACGCTGACCAAGCGCATGGCCGAGGATCTTAGCGAATACCTGGCCGAACACGGTGTGCGCGTGCGCTACCTGCACTCGGATATCGATACCGTTGAGCGCATGGAGATCCTGCGTGATCTGCGCCTGGGCGAATTTGACGTGCTGGTCGGCATCAATCTGTTGCGCGAGGGCCTCGATCTGCCGGAAGTGTCGCTGGTGGCGATTCTCGACGCCGACAAGGAAGGCTTCCTGCGCTCCGAGCGCTCGCTGATCCAGACCATCGGCCGCGCCGCCCGCCATCTCAACGGCAAGGCCATCCTCTATGCGGATCGCATCACCGGTTCGATGCAGAGGGCTATCGACGAAACCGATCGCCGCCGGCACAAGCAGGTGGTTTTCAATATCGAGCACGGCATCACGCCATTGTCGATCCGCAAGAAAGTCGCCGACGTTATGGAGGGCGCCCGCGAGCCGCCCGGTGCCGGCGGGCGCGGCAGCAGCGGCAGTCGGCCCAAGGTCGCCGGGAACGCACCGGCCACGTACACTACCGAATTGCGTGACCCGGCGCTGGCAGCCCGGACGATCGCTGCCCTTGAAGAAAAAATGTATGCGCTTGCGCGCAACCTGGAGTTCGAGGCGGCGGCGCAGGTGCGTAACGAGATCGCCCGGTTGCGTACGGCGGCGTTCATATCATGATGTCGTCGGCACAGGAGAGGACATGAAACCCGAGCAGGCCCGCATTGCCGTTATCGGTCTTGGCTACGTCGGGCTGCCGCTGTCGGTGGCCTTCGGCGAGAAATATCCCACACTTGGCTTCGATATCAACGGCGAACGCGTAGCGGCGCTGGCGCGTGGCCAGGATGTCACCCGGGAGTTGTCGGTTGCCGAGATCAAGGCCGCCACGCAATTGTCGTTTACAACCGATGAATCCCTGCTGGATGCGTGCAATGTCTGCATCGTTACCGTGCCGACACCGGTTGATCGCGGCAACGCCCCGGATTTCGGGCCACTGATTGCGGCCAGCCGCACCATCGGCAAACATATCCGCCGTGGTGATGTCGCCATTTACGAATCCACCGTATACCCGGGTGCCACCGAGGAAATCTGCATTCCGGAAATAGAAAAAGCATCCGGCCTGCAATTCAACGTTGATTTTTTTGCCGGCTACAGCCCCGAGCGCATCAACCCCGGCGACAAACAGCGGCGGCTGAAGAACATCGTCAAAATCACATCAGGATCAACCCCGGAAATTGCCGATTTTGTCGATGCGCTGTATCGCTCCATCCTCGATGTGCCCACCCACAAGGCCAGCTCCATCAAGGTGGCGGAAGCCGCAAAAGTTATCGAAAATACCCAGCGCGATCTCAATATTTCCCTGGTCAACGAGTTGGCGCTTGTTTTTGATCGCCTCGGCATCGACACCCTGGAAGTGTTGGAGGCGGCGGGAACCAAATGGAATTTCCTGCCGTTTCGTCCGGGTCTGGTTGGCGGGCACTGCATCGGCGTTGATCCGTACTACCTGATCCACAAGGCGCGTGAAGCGGGTTACTACCCGGACGTGATCGCCGCCGGTCGGCGCGTAAACGATGGTATCGGCGAGCACATCGTCAATCGTGTCGTGCGGCTGATGAGCCGCAATGGGGCGACGATCAATCATGCGCGCGTGCTGATTCTGGGGCTTGCCTTCAAGGAAAACTGCCCGGATATCCGCAACACCCGCGTTGTCGATCTGATCGAGCACCTGCGCGGCTGGGGCATCACCGTGGATGTCTACGATCCCTGGGTTGATGCGCAGGAGGCGAAGCACGAATACGGGCTTGATGTACTGGCTGCGGAACCCGCGGCCGGCAGTTACGACGGCATCATCGCGGCGGTGGCGCATGCCGAGTTTCGGCGCTGGGGCGTGGCCAAGGTACGCGCTTTCGGCAAGCCGACGGCAGTTCTCTATGATGTGAAGGGGATGTTCTCGAAGGCGGATGTCGACGCCCGGTTGTGACGCACCGATGAAATATCACCGGTTGCCGGCCTTGTCAGCGGCGGGATCGGCCGCTATTCTCGCGCCCTCTTCAGGCACGTAGCTCAGTTGGTTAGAGCACCACCTTGACATGGTGGGGGTCGGTGGTTCGAGCCCACTCGTGCCTACCAGTTTTTCCGGCACCGCGGAGTCCTTCCGCAAGCGTCGTTACGGCGTTGAGTCATGCGGCCTTGCGTATGGGTCGCCACTGAGGAGTCTTACGTCATGGCGTCCATCGGCAGCACTGTAGTCATTACCCTTCCCGACGGCAGTAAACGCGAATTCCCCGGCCCGGTCACGGTGGCCGAGGTGGCGGCCAGCATTGGCCCGGGCCTTGCCAAAGCAGCACTCGCCGGCAAGGTCGACGGCGTCCTCGTTGATACCTCGCACCGCATCGGGCAGAACGCCTCGCTGGCCATCGTCACCGAAAAGGATGCCGAAGGCCTTGAGGTGTTGCGCCATTCCTGCGCGCATTTGCTGGCGATGGCGGTGCAGGAAATTTTTCCCTCCGCGCAGGTCACCATTGGCCCGGTAATCGAAGACGGCTTTTTCTACGATTTCGCTTTCGAGCGCCCGTTCACACAGGAAGACCTCGCGAAAATCGAAGCACGGATGCAGGACCTGGCGGCCCGGGATCTTGCCGTCACCCGTTCGCTGATGTCGCGCGAGGACGCAGTGAAATTGTTCGCGTCGATGGGCGAGCAATACAAGGTCGAGATCATTCGCGATATTCCCTCGGCCGAGGGCCTGAGCTTTTATCGGCAGGGCGACTTCATCGATCTGTGTCGCGGCCCGCATGTGCCGAATACCGGCAAGCTGAAGGCGTTCAAGCTGACCAAGGTAGCCGGTGCGTATTGGCGTGGCGATGCGAAGAACGCCATGTTGCAACGCATCTACGGCACCTGCTGGGCGAACAAGAAGGATCTTGATGCGTATATCGCGCGCATCGAGGAAGCGGGTAAGCGCGATCACCGCAAGATCGGCAAGCAGCTCAACCTGTATCACATGCAGGAAGAGGCGCCGGGTACGGTTTTTTGGCACCCGAAAGGCTGGACGCTCTGGCAGCAGATCGAGCAGTACATGCGGGTCCGCCTGCTGGCTGATGGCTATCAGGAAGTGCGCACGCCGCAAGTGGTGGATCTGTCGCTCTGGAAGAAATCCGGGCACTGGGAGAACTACAGCGAGAACATGTTCACCACGTTGGTCGAGGAGCGTCAGTTCGCGGTCAAACCGATGAACTGTCCCTGCCACGTGCAGATTTTCAATCAAGGTATTCGCAGCTACCGCGAACTGCCGCTGCGCATGGCCGAGTTCGGCTCTTGTCACCGCTTCGAGCCTTCCGGGGCGCTGCATGGCCTGATGCGCGTGCGGGCCTTTACCCAGGATGACGCACACATTTTCTGTACCGAGGATCAGGTCCAGGCCGAGACCGGGCGTTTTATCGGCCTGCTGCGCGATGTCTATCTGGATTTTGGCTTCAACGATATCCTGGTGAAGCTGTCGACCCGGCCCGTGAAGCGGATCGGTTCCGACGCGGTATGGGACAAGGCGGAAAAAGGTCTGGCCGATGCGCTGCAGGGGGCTGGTCTGGTCTTTGAGCTGCAGCCGGGCGAGGGCGCTTTCTACGGCCCGAAGATCGAGTTCACCCTCAAGGACTGCCTTGGCCGCCTGTGGCAGTGCGGCACGATCCAGCTGGATTTCGCCCTGCCGGGGCGTCTGGATGCGGAATTTGTCGGCGAAGACGGCAATCGGCACGTTCCGGTGATGCTGCACCGGGCCATCCTCGGCTCCTTCGAGCGGTTTATCGGCATCCTGATCGAAAACCATGCCGGGGCCTTCCCGGCTTGGCTGGCGCCGGTTCAGGCTGTGGTCCTCAATATCACCGATCGTCAGGAGGGATGGGCCCGGAACATTGAAGAATCCTTGAAAAACAAGGGATTCCGGGTCGAATCGGACTTGAGGAACGAGAAGATCGGCTTTAAAATCCGCGAGCACACATTACAGCGTATCCCCTACCTGCTCGTGGTGGGGGACAAAGAAGTTGAATCCCATACCGTGGCCGTGCGCACGCGCGAAGGCACTGACCTGGGTGTCATGACTCTTGATGAGTTCATGCATCGCCTGGGCGCTGACGTTGCGTGTCGTGGCCGCGTTGTTTCGGAGGGTTGAGGTATCAAGCGCGAAAATCCCAGGGGCATACCGCGTGAGAAGCGCGCCCGTTTGAATGCCGAGATCACTGTTCCGCAGGTTCGCCTGATTGATCCCGAAGGCTTGCAGCTCGGTATCGTTTCGATACAGGAAGCGCTGGCCAAGGCAGAGGAGTTAACACTCGATCTCGTCGAGATTTCGCCGGATGCGGAGCCTCCGGTTTGCCGCCTGATGGATTTTGGCAAGTTCATCTTCGAGAAAAGACGAAGTGACAAGGAAGCCAAGAAAAAGCAGCGGCAGATGCAGATCAAGGAAATCAAGATTCGCCCAGGGACGGATGAAGGGGACTATCAGGTAAAACTCCGCAACCTGATACGTTTCCTCACAGAGGGAGATAAGGCCAAGGTAACCTTGCGGTTCCGTGGCCGTGAAATGGCGCACCAGGAGTTGGGCCGCGAAATGCTCAAGAGAATCTCTGCCGATCTTGCCGAATACGCGCAAGTCGAGCAGGAGCCGAATCTTGAGGGCAGGGCAATGGTCATGGTACTGGCGCCGAAAAGGAAGAAGTGACAGGGTCTGTAAAATATCCTGCCCACTGTTTCCGTGATGCGAGTAAAACCAATAGCGAGAGTTTTCAGCAATGCCGAAGATCAAAACAAACCGTGGAGCGGCGAAGCGTTTTCGCAAAACTGCCAACGGCTTCAAGCGCAAGCAGGCTTTCAAGCGTCATATCCTGACCAAGAAATCCGCCAAGCGTATCCGTCAGCTGCGCACAATGACGCAGGTGCATCCGTGTGACCAGGCTTTGGTCGCGCGCATGTTGCCCAATCTTTGACGCACGGTTAACGGAGAACTGACATGGCACGTGTAAAACGCGGCGTTACTGCCCGTCGTCGTCACAAGAAAATCATGGCCCGTGCGAAGGGCTACTACGGTGCGCGCTCGCGCGTCTACCGCATCGCATTTCAGGCTGTCATCAAGGCTGGCCAGTACCAGTATCGCGACCGCCGTCAGCGGAAACGGCAGTTCCGTGCGTTGTGGATCACGCGCATTAATGCGGCGGCTCGACTCAATGGGTTGTCGTACAGCCGCTTGATTGATGGCCTGAAAAAGGCTGCAATCGAGGTTGATCGCAAGATGTTGGCTGATCTTGCCGTATTTGACCTGGGTGCGTTTGCCGTACTCGCCAAAGAGGCGAAAGCTGCGCTCTCTGCCTGATCACGGCGCGACAGGAAAAGAGGGGAGCGGCGTCAGCCCTTCCCTTTTTTTTTGCTGGGTTGGGCCATCGCTGATTGATGTACGCAAAATATTTCAACGGGTCAGGGACAAAGCATGCTGCGTAACCTGGATGCCATTGTCAGTGCCGCGCTGCAGGCAATAGCCAGCGCCATGGATCTTGCCGCCCTGGATCAGGTTCGGGTTCAATACCTTGGCAAAAAAGGTGAAATATCTGCGCTGCTGAAGTCGCTCGGTGAATTGCCGTCGGATGAACGTCCGAAGGTTGGCGCAGTCATTAATGAAGCGCGCGATCGTGCCCAGGTGGCTGTCGAGGAGCGCAAGCGCGTTCTTGAAGAAGCGGCACTGAACGCCCGTCTCGCCACTGAGTCGGTTGATGTGACGCTGCCGGGTCGGGGTGTCGATGTCGGCGGTCTGCACCCGGTTACCCGCACGATCGACCGCATGACTGCTTTTTTCGGCAGCGCCGGTTTCGAGGTGGTTGAAGGCCCCGAAGTCGAGGACGACTGGCACAATTTTGAATCGCTGAATATTCCGTCTACGCATCCGGCACGGGCGATGCATGACACCTTCTATTTCGACACGACGACATTGTTGCGTACCCATACTTCGCCGGTGCAGGTGCGGACGATGAAAAGTGGCAAGCCGCCGTTTCGGGTGATTTGTCCGGGGCGTGTCTACCGCTGCGATTCCGATGTGACCCACACGCCGATGTTCCATCAGGTGGAGGGGCTGCTGATCGACGAGCATTCAAGCTTTGCCGATCTGCGCGGATTACTCGCCGACTTCCTGCGTGTCTTCTTCGAGGTGGATCTGCAGGTGCGTTTCCGCCCGTCTTACTTCCCGTTCACCGAGCCCAGCGCTGAAGTTGATATTCAGTGCATGATCTGCGGCGGCCCGGGTTGTCGTGTATGCAAGCACACTGGCTGGCTCGAAGTGCTGGGCTGCGGCATGGTGCATCCCAAGGTGCTCGCGGCGTGTGGAATCGATTCAGGGAAGTACTGCGGCTTCGCATTCGGTATGGGTGTCGAGAGGCTCGCCATGCTCCGTTACGGCGTAAACGATTTACGCCTGTTCTTCGAAAACGATCTGCGTTTTCTCGCCCAGTTCCGCTGAGCGGGACGGCCCTGCCTTACCTACGGATTCGGTCATGAAGATCAGCGAAAAATGGCTGCGCGAATGGATCGACCCGGCTTATGGGACGAAGGAGCTTGTCGCACGCCTGACGATGGCTGGCCTCGAGGTGGACAGCGTCATACCGGTTGCCGGTGAATTTGCAGGCGTCATCGTCGCGCAGGTGCTTGCCTGCGAGAAGCATCCGGAAGCAGACAAGCTTTCCGTGTGCCGGGTGGACGCTGGCGATGGGGAGCCGCTGACCATTGTCTGCGGTGTGCCGAATGTGCGTGCCGGCATGAAGGTGTGTCTTGCGAAAATCGGTGCAACGTTGCCCAATGGCCTTGCCATCAGGCGCGCCAACCTGCGGGGTGTCGAATCCTTTGGCATGTTGTGCGGTGCTGACGAGTTGGGTGTCGACATTCCCGGCGAAGAGTTGCTCGAATTGCCAGCCGATGCACCGGTTGGCGCTGATTTGCGGGACTATCTCCAGCTTGACGACGTTATTCTCGAACTTGGATTGACGCCGAACCGCGGTGACTGCCTGAGCGTTGTCGGCTTGGCGCGGGAGGTGGCGGCGTTTTCGCAGTTACCGTTTCGTTGTGTTGATGTTGCATCGGTGCTGCCGATCAATGACGCGCGTTTTCCAGTCAAGGTGACTGCACCCGAGGCCTGCCCGCGTTACGTTGGGCGCGTGATCCGCAATGTGGATGTGGCAGCGCCGAGCCCGTTGTGGCTGCGTGAGCGCCTGCGGCGCAGCGGTATCCGCTCGATCGACGCGATCGTTGATGTCACCAATTACGTCATGCTCGAACTCGGCCAGCCACTACATGCGTTCGATCTTGATTGTCTTGTCGGCAACATTGAGGTACGGCTGGCACGTGCCGGCGAGCAGATTACGCTGCTCGATGACCGCGAACTTGTGCTGGAGCCGGACACTTTGCTGATTGCCGATGCCGACAAACCGCTGGCATTGGCCGGCATCATGGGCGGCAAGGGCTCGGGCATATCGTTGGGTACTCGCCACATCATGCTTGAATCGGCGTTTTTTACGCCACTTGCCATTGCAGGACGTGCCCGCCGGCACGGCCTGCATACCGATTCGTCGCACCGTTTTGAGCGCGGTGTCGATCACGACATGCAGGCGTTGGCGGTTGAGCGCGCCACGCGTCTGATTGTCGATATCTGTGGTGGCGAGCCCGGGCTTGTCACCTGCGTTGAAAATGAAGCGCAGATGCCGAAATTGGCGGAAATCGAGTTGCGTGCCGGCAGTATTTCGCGCTTGCTCGGGTTGGAAATCGACGCGGACCATGTCGAGGGCATGCTGGCGCGCCTGGGCATGGAAGTGAGCACGCAGGAAAGCGGTCGCAGTTGGACGGTGCTCGCGCCGAGCCATCGCTTTGATATCGCGATCGAGCAGGATCTGATTGAGGAGCTCGCGCGCCTGTATGGCTACGACCGGTTGCCGAGTCATCCGCCGCGTGGCGATTTTCGGCTCGCCCCCCGCAAGGAGTCAGCGCTTGAGCTGGCGCGCGTGCGGCAGGCGCTGGTGGCGCGCGGCTATCAGGAAGTCGTGACCTACAGCTTCGTCGATCCGGCGTTGCAGGCGCTCCTCGATCCGCAGCATGCGCCACTGGCGTTGGCCAATCCGATCTCGGCCGAAATGAGTGTGATGCGGACGACCTTGTGGGCTGGTTTGCTGGCTACTGCCCGCTATAACCTGCATCGGCAACAGGCCCGCCTGCGCCTGTTCGAAACGGGGCTGAGTTTCGTGCCGGCGCAGGATGGCCTGCGGCAAGAGTCGTTCCTGGCCGGGCTGCTCTTCGGGTCGGCGCAGCCGGAAGGGTGGGCGCAGCCTGCCCGGAAGCTGGATTTCTTCGACGCGAAAGGTGACCTTGAGTCGTTGCTGACACTTACCGGCCAACCGGCTGCCTTTCATTTTGAACCGGGTGCCCATCCGGCGCTGCATCCTGGCCAGTCTGCTGCGCTTTGGTATAACGGTCATTCGGTGGGCGCAATCGGTGCCTTGCATCCTGGCGTTCAGCACGCACTCGACCTGCCGGGAACGGTCTATGTTTTCGAGGTGTGTTTGCGCGCGCTGCTGGAGGCAGGCCTCCCCCGGTTCGCCGAGTTGTCGCGTTTCCCGGCAGTACGGCGGGATATTGCTTTGGTGGTTGATTGCGCCGTTTCGGCCGCCACGCTGCTGGCGCTGGTACAGGAGGGCGGGGGAGAGCTGCTGCGCGATACAGTGATTTTCGATGTCTATCAAGGGGATACCGTCGGCCAAAATCGCCGCAGCGTCGCTTTGGGCTTGACCTTGCAGCATGCTTCCCGCACGCTAACCGACGATGAGGTTAATACCCTTGTCAAAGGGATAATCGACCTTTTGAAACAAAGGGTTAGTGCGACGCTGAGGGAGTGAGATGACTGCGCTGACCAAGGCCGACATGGCCGAGAGGCTGTTCCAGGAGCTGGGCCTGAACAAGCGTGAGGCCAAGGAGCTCGTGGAAATGTTCTTTGAGGAAGTGCGCGTGTCACTCGAAACCAACAGGCAGGTAAAACTGTCCGGGTTCGGCAATTTTGATTTGCGCGACAAGAGCGAGCGGCCGGGTCGCAACCCAAAAACCGGCGAAGAGATTCCAATCACGGCGCGCAGGGTCGTTACGTTCCGCCCCGGACAGAAATTAAAACAGCGAGTCGAGGCGTATGCTGGAACCAAGCAATAACGACCAGCTGCCCGTTATCCCCGGCAAGCGCTACTTCACCATCGGTGAAGTCAGTGATCTGTGTGACGTGAAGCCGCATGTGCTGCGTTATTGGGAGCAGGAATTTCCGCAGCTCAAACCAGTAAAACGGCGCGGGAACCGTCGCTATTACCAGCGCCAAGACGTACTGATGATTCGCCAGATCCGTAGTCTGCTCTACGATCAGGGTTACACCATTGGCGGTGCGCGCCAGCAACTCACCGGCCAAAACGCCGATGACCAGGGGCAAATGAACCAGATGGTGCGTCAGATGATCGCTGAACTCGAGGATGTGCTCCGCGTCCTGCGAGCATGAACCGGCCGTTTTAACCGGGCCTTCAGAAAGGCTTTTGCAATAACTGTGCAGCCGGTAGTGTGTGCGGTTGCATTCGGAACCGCATCCTTTAAGATGGCTTCCCCGTGGCGTTATGCGCGGGTCTCGGAGCGTAGCGCAGCCTGGTAGCGCACCACGCTGGGGGTGTGGTGGTCGTGGGTTCGAATCCCACCGCTCCGACCAAATTCAACTGTTGCAGCGATAGCGCCTGCTAACAGTTCACTATTTCTCCACTATTTCCCCACTACCGCGTGCGAGTAATCGTGCGCCGGCCTGCGTGCCCTTCGAGATAATGCTCCGTCATTTCCTCGTCGGCGTGACCCATCAAGTCCTGAATTTCCTGCTTCGACCAGCCCGCCAATTCGTACAGCCTGCCACCGAGTGCGCGTATCTCGTGGAACGTCGGGCGCTTCGCTTTTGGCATGAGCGCAATCTCTGGTATCGCGTCGCGCAATTCCGCGAACGTGCGCGTCACCATCTCAGCAGCAACCTGCGTGCGGTGCTCGGAACCTTTCTTCGTGCGCTGCTGGCGACGGTGAACGATGTACGGCGACACCAGCCCGGATTGGCGCGACCGCTTGATGATGGCGCGCAGTTCGGCGCCGATGGCGATTTCCAGAACCGGGCCAGTCTTTTCCTGCCGAACAATCAGCGAGCCATCCACCTCGTCGCTATACTTCATCGCAACCACATCACCGCGCCGCTGTAGCGTCACCAGCGACATATCCATTGCGACCTGCATCCATGCTTCGGCCTGAACGTGGATCGCGTGATACCAGTCCAGCGTGAGCCGTTCGCGCTGCTTCGCGGAACCAGGCTTGCGGGGTTTCGTCGGCGTGACCGGGTTTGCCATGAGCCAGCCCCTTGTGATCGCGTGGTCGCATACCTGCGACAGCACCGACCGATGGGCCTTGTAGGCATCGCCGTCCATCGTGTTGAGCCAGTCGGCCACATCCATCGTGGACAGGGTGGCGACCATGCGTCGGCCAAGGTCTTCGATGATTCGATTGCAGCGGTACGTGGTGTTCTCCAGCGTGCCGGGCTTCAGCTGGCGGTGGGCCACGTCATCGGCCAGCCAAGACTTCACGGCGCCAGCAACGGTGTGCGACTCAATACCAATGGCCTTGTCGGTCAGCGTCGAGTCGTCCGACAGGTGAATGTTCGCCTGCTTGGCAGCGCGCTTGGCGGCTCCTCGGTCTGAGCCGAGATAGACCTCTTTGCCATCCGTGGGCCGGCGGTAGTAATACCTCCCCTTGCGCTCGTACAGGCCGGGCGGGAGGTCACGGTTCTTCTTGCTGCGGGGGCGGGGGCTCATGCGGCGAGTATCTTCTCAACCAGCGGGTCGCGCTTCACCTTGCCGACAAGCACGTACCAGCACTTGCCGACCTTCTGCGCCGGCAACTCTCCGTCCTCGCACCACTTGCGCAGGGTGCGGATAGACGGGCCGTCCTCGCCGAATTCTTGACGGCGATAGGCTGACAGTTTCTGTCTACGAGTCACGTTCCACCTCGCAATCCCGCCCGGTGATGGTCATGGCCGTGGTCTCGATTTGTGCGGCATGGGTGTAGGCGTATACGCCGCTGCTCAGTTTTAGGTCTGCGCCCTGAAACTCTTTGCGGAATGCCTTTGTGCGGTGGTCGATCCATTCCGGCTCATGCGTGGAAACAACAGTTGCCGGGAGGCCGCCGACGAATACCGTGTCGCCCTTTTTGAGAACGCCAACGTCGTGCTTATTCATCCTTCCCACCTCACCACCTCGCGGATGGCTGCGGCCACGTCTGCCGGGTGCGTTGACTTGTCGCAGTTGTCGGCAATCTTCGCCGCTTCGATCATCCCAAGGTGCCGCATGGCGCGCGCGAACCTGATTAACGTCCTCGAATCCGACACCGGCATTGGCTGTCCCGCCTGCTGCCCATAATGCGTACTGAGCATGAAGCCGGAATCGAGCGCGGCCATCGCTGCGATTTCCTCAAGCGTCTGCATCTTCATGGCTTGCGCTCCATATTAAGAATATGGCCCCTTATCCCGCGCGCGTCAGCCAAAGCGTTATGCGGGACTTCGCTTATGGCATCAACGCGAAGAACCTCCATCGTCAGCGGCGGCGTATCAATGCGAATACCGGGACCAACAATCAGCGCGCCACAGAAGTGCGCGATGTCTTCCGGCCAGTCAGCGACGATATGAACCGAATCGAATAGTGAAAGGAAATCATGCAGACTAATCGACAGGGCAGTTACCGACGACAGTGGTGCCTTGCCGAGTATCGGCATCACGTTAGCCGCCACCCATGAGCCGGGATTCTCACACGGCACAACCTCGTACCATTCATCGCCGTACTCAGAAACTAATGCCATAGAAATCAACTGGCCACGAAACTCGTTGAATTCACAATCAAGGAAAAGCCTCATTTCGCGCGCTCCTTTTCCAGCAACTTCAGCACAATCGGCCCGAGACTCCCGCATTCCTTCAGCACAAAGGCACGCTGCGCTGCACGAACAGACCGGTATCCGCAGGTAGATGAGCTTGACCCTGCCGCGCGGATGCCGACGCGACCGCCCCAGCCACTTCCGCAGTCGAAAGTCTCGACGCCGGCCGACTTGCAAAGGTCGTCAAGAGTCATGACACCACCCTCATCCCCGCCTCGGTGACGGCCTTGCGCAGGCCGGCAGCCCTCGCCAGCGCGAGGAGTTTCGTTGTGTCGGTCATGGCCTACCTCCAATTAACCTGAATGCAGCCGAGTGAATAGCGGCGCTTTTCTTTGTACGCCGCCAGCATGGCTTGCCAGAACGACTGCCCACGATACACGTCGAGCCAGTAGTATTTGTGCGGAATGGTTTCGTCCGGCACGTAAGACAATACTTCCCACTTGCTACCCATGTTATTCCCCCTCCTTGCTCGGTTCGGTGGCTTCGTCTATCCACACTCCGGTAATCGGGCCTGGTGGCGTGAACTTAATTTTACCGTCAGCGTGCGCGGCGGCAATCGCCTCATCGTGGCTGTGGCTTGCATACGGGTCGCGCTCTGCGGTGGTCGAGGCGGCGAGCATGTCGGCAGCGCGGTTGATGCCATCGCCGCGTTGTTCGCGCGTCAGCAGATCGGATAGAAAACGACGGGCCTTTGCGGCGGCTTCTTCTGGCGAGATATTCATGCTGAAACCCGCCGGAACATGGAAGTCGCATCCCATGCGCACATGCCATAGGAGACCGAACGCCAAGACAACGCCTTCCGGCACCTGCGCTACCGGAGCGACCGGCTGCGCTGGCACGGGGTCGTCTGCATATGCCACTAACGCCTCGCGCTGGCTCACACCACGCGGCGCCGCATTCCACGCAGCCTCTGCGAGTGCGTTAGATTCTGTGCCGCCAACGTTTTTGTAGTTGTTGCGGAATTCTATCCGCCAATCCCCGCAGCAATCCCCACTGCAATACGCAAATTTTGGCCGGCTGTGTTCGGCATGAACCAGTACACAATTAGGCGTCTGCCCGCACGGGCATGGCTTCAGGCTCACGTCACACCCCCTTCGCTAGTCTGCCTGCGCTCGGCTGATTCGTTGGCCAGAAACAGCGCATCCTCGTAGGCCATGACACGGGTGCAAATGTCGCACGCGCAGTCAGCTATGTGGTTGTTCCGCATACGCAGGTCGCACAGGTATGCGTCGTGTACTGTCTCGTGATCCTTGCCGCAATCGCGGCATAGCACCCCGTTCACGTTCCACCCCCTTCGCGCTGGCTGGCTGCTGATTGGATTGCCGGCTGCTCGTGTTCGCATGACTCGCACCGGTCTATCTCGACGTAACCGGCGTTGCCGTATTTTCGGTGACGCTTTAAC
>JBMOOP010000068.1:0-16714 GCA_049324495.1 Pseudomonadota bacterium | reverse complement strand
TTCTTCCCGGATCGGAGAAGTAGCCAGTATCCCAGCCCGCCCTTTCTAAAGGCGGGTTTGTTGCACTTAGTTTATGAATTCGCGCTCTTTATACGTCGTTGCAGGCGCGACGGCCCTGACGGGCCGCCGCCTCAACTCAAACGTTATGCGGGTGTGTCGAGAGTCGAAGAGAGCAGAGCGAAAGCGATGCGATCTTCGACGTAACTTTGCAAAAGATGGTGGTAGGCCCACCGCATTCGCTTTGCAGAAAGTGAATGCAAACCGCCTCCTGCGGCGCTGATCAAAAGTCAGGGTCGTGAGCGAGTGAGGAAAAGTCGGATTTAATCCGGCAGGTGAGATGAAATGAGACGAACGCAAGTGAACCTTCGATGAGGCGTCGAGACGTTTTTACCTGTTGTCAAAATCAGGGTGCGCGCTTAGTTCGGAGAGGAATCGGGGAGAAATCTGCTTACTGACCCGATGGCAACCGGCGTTAAGGGGGCGTGAACTTTCATCAGGCTTTTGCAAGGAACTCGGGAAGCTGTCGCGCTGATGGCAAGAGAGAAGTCGAAAGCGGAACCCCCGCAAGGCGAGAGTATCGAAGCAGCGCACAGCGACGGAGCCGCTCGTAGTAGTGACGAAGCCTCGTAACGGGGGTGGAGCGAAGGGGCGGCGTTATTCGGCAGGGGTTGGGGAAACACCCGCAAGGCAGGACGCAACAACCCGTGCGCAGTTACGACATATCGAAGGATCTGGTTTACGCAGCCTGGCAACAGGTGAAGGCGAGCAATGGGGCAGCCGGTGCAGATGGTGTAAGCATCCGCGCGTTCGAGAGCAATCTGGACAATGAGTTGTACAAACTCTGGAACCGGATGAGTTCGGGCAGCTACAGGGCGCCAGCGGTGAAGCGCGTGGATATTGCGAAATCCGATGGCAAGACGAGGCCGCTTGGCATCCCGACTGTTGGAGATCGCGTCGCGCAAACGGTGGTGAAGATGACGCTGGAGGCGGAATGGGATCACAGATTTCATCCGTCGTCGTTCGGATATCGTCCTGGCCGCAGTGCGCATCAGGCGGTGGAAGCCGCGAAGCGGTATTGCTGGAAGTACGAGTGGACGATTGATCTGGACATCAAGGGCTTCTTCAACAACCTGAATCACGAACACCTGATGGCGTTTGTGGCGCGGGGAACGAGAAACCCGTGGTGCAAGTTGTATATCAGCCGCTGGATCAGGGCTGGCGATGCCGGACGGGGAAACGCGAACGTCGGAAAGGGGCACGCCGCAGGGCGGCGTGATCAGCCCGCTGCTGGCCGCCCAGTTCGTCACGCCCTTCCGCAAGAGCGCCGGCGTGAAGAACGACCGCAATGACGCCGAGGCCATCGCCACGGCGGCCCGGCAGGGCAACATGCGCTTCGTGCCGGCGAAGGGCGTTGACCAGCAGGCCCGCCTCAGCTGGCACCGCGTGCGCGAGGGCTACAAGACCGAGGCACTGGCCACCAGCAACCGCATCCGTGGCCTGCAGAGGACCCGGGAAGCGTATGCGGAATTGGAGGTTGATCCCGCCAACCCGAAACCTCCCTTCGATGTCGCGTTTGCGACGGTCCTGGCGTTCTACGAGGGATTGCCGTGGGATCGAGTCACTTGAACCGGAGTCTGTCCGCAGTACCGGTCGTGCTATGTTCGCGAATATGCGGCAACCGCATGATGGGCATCGCTGAACCCTCACCATCCGCACCACCACGACGCACACCACGATGAAACAGAACCTCGTCTGGATCCTTATCACCCTCACTGGCACCGCCGCGTTCGGCGTGCTTGCACTTGCGCGCGGCGAAACGGTGAACGCCGTGTGGCTGCTGGTGGCGGCGATCTCGGTTTACCTCATTGCCTATCGCTTCTACAGTCGATTCCTCACGACGCGGGTGCTGGGTCTCGACGACAACCGCATGACGCCGGCAGTGGCGCGCAACGATGGACTCGATTATGTGCCGACGCACAAGGGCGTGCTGTTCGGCCATCACTTTGCGGCGATTGCCGGTGCAGGGCCGCTGGTAGGCCCGGTGCTCGCCGCGCAGATGGGCTATCTGCCGGGCACGTTGTGGTTGCTCGCCGGTGTGGTGTTTGCCGGCGCAGTACAGGATTTCATCATTCTTTTCCTGTCGACGCGGCGCGATGCGCGCTCGCTCGGGGACATGATTCGTGCAGAAATGGGACCGCTTGCCGGCACCATTGCCTCGATCGGCATTCTGTCGATCATGATTATCCTGCTCGCCGTATTGGCGCTCGTGGTGGTGAAAGCGCTGGCGCATTCACCCTGGGGCACATTCACCATTGCCTGCACCATTCCCATCGCGTTGTTCATGGGCCTGTGGATGCGCTGGGTGCGCCCGGGCCGCGTGCTGGAAGCATCAGCGATCGGTATCGCGCTGTTGTTGTTGTCGATTGTTTATGGCGAAGCCATTGCGCACGGCCCGCTTGCCGCCGCGTTCACCTTCAAGGGAGAAGAACTGGCGCTGATGCTGGTCGCTTACGGCTTCATCGCCTCAGTGCTGCCGGTATGGTTGCTGCTGGCGCCGCGCGATTACCTCAGCACGTTCATGAAAATCGGCACGATCTTCGCGCTGGCAATCGGCATCCTTATCGCCATGCCGGAACTGAAGATGCCGGCGGTGACGCAGTTCATTGACGGCACCGGCCCGGTATTTGCCGGCAGCCTGTTTCCGTTTCTGTTCATCACCATCGCCTGCGGCGCGGTGAGCGGTTTCCATGCGCTGGTATCGTCCGGCACCACACCGAAGATGCTCGAGCGCGAATCACACGCCCGCCCGATCGGCTACGGCGCCATGTTGATGGAATCTTTCGTGGCGGTGATGGCGATGATTGCTGCCAGCGTGATGGAGCCGGGCGTGTATTTCGCGCTGAACTCGCCGCCGGCAGTGATCGGCACGACGGTTGAAAGCGCGGCGCAGGTTATCGCCGGCTGGGGCTTCACCGTCACGCCGGAGATGCTCACGCAGTTGGCGAAGGATATCGGCGAAGAGACGATCCTGTCGCGCACGGGTGGCGCACCGACGCTCGCCGTCGGCATGGCGCAGATTTTTTCCAATGTGCTCGGCGGCACGGCGATGATGGCGTTCTGGTATCACTTCGCGATCCTGTTCGAGGCGCTGTTCATCCTTACCACGATTGATGCCGGCACGCGTGTCGGGCGCTTCATGATTCAGGATCTTGCCGGGATGGCGTACAAGCCGCTGGCACGCACCGACTCGGTTGTTGCGAGCATGGCCGCGACAGTGCTGTGCGTCGGCGGCTGGGGCTGGTTTCTCTACCAGGGCGTGATCGACCCGCTGGGCGGCATTAACACGCTGTGGCCGCTGTTCGGTATCGCCAACCAGATGCTCGCCGGGATCGCCTTGCTGTTGGCGACAACCATTCTGCTGAAGATGAAAAAGCAGCGCTATGTGTGGGTGACACTGGTGCCGGCATTGTGGGTGTTGCTGATTACGATCGTGGCTGCGTGGCAGAAATTGTTCAGCGCCAACCCCAAGATCGGTTTCCTTGCTCATGCCGACAAGTTCTCGGCGGCGTTTGCCGAGGGCGAGGTGCTGGCGCCGGCGAAAAATCTGGCGCAAATGCAACAGCTGATCGCCAACGACTACGTTGATGCCGCGCTCTGTGCCCTGTTCGGATTCGTGTTGGTGTCGATGGCGTTGTTTGCGTTGCGCGCCGGCTGGCGGGCGCTGCGCGCCGGGGACGTCACTGCACAGGAAGCGCCCTACCAGGCGATAGGCCGCAACCTGCCGGGTGTCGGCACATGAGCACCCGCATTTTCATGCGCCTTGGCACATGGATGCAGCGCGTGGCGGAAACGGCACGCCTGATGGTCGGTGTGCAGGATTACCCGCGTTATGTTGCGCACATGCGCGAGCAGCACCCGGAACTGCCGGTGCTCGATGAGGCAGCCTATGTCGCGTTAATGCAGCAACGTCGTTACGGCAGCGTGGATGGCAAGGTCAGCAAATGCCCTTGTTGAGCAACAGCCGGCAAGGATGATTCCCGGCGGTGAAGCATCAGCTCGCGTAACCGCGATCAGCACTTGCGTGCGCGCGCAACAACAGAATCAGCTCGTTCTCCGGTACCGGGCGGCTGATCAGGAAGCCCTGGACGGCATCACAGCCGGCATTTTTGAGGAACTCAAGGTGGGCAGTTGCTTCGACGCCCTCGGCGACAACTTTCACGCCCAGGCTGTGTGCCATAGCGATGATGGCGCGCACGATGGCGGCATCGTCCTCGTTCTTGTGCAGCTCACACACGAAACTCTGATCAATTTTCACGGTGTCGATCGGGAAGCGTTTGAGGTACGATAGCGAAGAATAACCGGTGCCGAAGTCGTCGAGCGAGATGCCAATGCCGCGTCTGCGCAGTGCCTGCAACATCCGGATCGTTGTATCAATGTCTTCCATCAGCTGGCTCTCGGTTATTTCGAGTTCCAGTTGCTCAGGCGGCAGACCGGAGCTGTAAATAACGCGCTCGACGATTTCGACCAAGTTGCCCTTGCGTACCTGGTGCGCCGACAGGTTGACCGAAACCTTGATATTGCCCAGGCCAATGTCGCGCCAAGCATTCACCTGCCGTGCGGCGCGCTCCAGAACCAGCTCGCCGATTGCGGCGATGAGGCCAGTTTCCTCAGCCAGCGGGATGAAGTCCTTGGGGGCAAGCAGGCCGCGGGTTGGATGCTGCCAGCGTACCAGTGCTTCGACACCGTAGATGTGCCCGGTAGCGAGATCGAGTTTCGGCTGGTAGTAAACGACAAACTCGTTGCGGAAGATCGCCTTGCGCAAACTCGTTTCCAGCACCAGCTGATCAACATTGCCGGAACGCAGTGCGCCGGCGAAAAACTGGAAGGTGTTGCCACCTAGCCGCTTTGCCTGCCGCACCGCCGCATCGGCGTGGTTGACGAGAATCTGCAATTCCTTGCCATGCTCCGGGAACAGCGCGATGCCGATGGAAACGCCTAGCAGCAGCTCATGGTCGTCAAGGTAGAACGGCGCACGGATTGACTCAATAATCCGGGAGGCGACCTGCTCGAGCTGGGCGTGGTCGGTGTAGTCCTCAATGATGATCGTGAACTCGTCGCCGCCGATGCGCGAAATGGTGTCGGCATGGATGTCGAGTGCCATCAGGCGCGCCGCCGCAGCGTAGAGCAATTTGTCGCCGAGTTCGTGTCCCAGCGTGTCGTTGATCTGCTTGAAGCGGTCGAGATCGAGCATCAACAGAGCAAGCGTGCCGCGACGCAGGCGCGCTTCGGACATTGCCGTGTGCAAACGCTCCCGAAACAGGGTGCGGTTGGCGAGCCCGGTGAGCTTGTCGTAGTTCGACAGGTAACGCAGTTTTTCTTCGGTTTCGTGCCGGGCAGTGAGGTCAGAGAAAATACCGACAAAATGGGTGATTTCGTTGCGCTCATTGCGCACGACATTCACCTGCAACCAGGCAGGATAGGGCTCGCCGCTCTTGCGGCGATCGACAATTTCACCTTCCCAGTGGCCATCACGCTCGACTGCCTCCTTGATGTCGACGTACATCTCAATCTGCTCGGGGGGTATGAACTCGGACACGCGGTGGCCGAGGACTTCCTCGCGCGACCAGCCGGTAATGCGCGAAAACTGGGCATTGACGCTGATGATGCGCAGGTTGCGATCAAAAATGTAGATGCCTTCGGCGGCGTTCTCGAACACGGTTGCCGCCAGCTGCAGTTTCTCTGCGGCCTCCTGCTGCGCGGTGACGTCGCGCCGGGTGCCGATCATGCGCAGCACACGGCCGTGGTCATCGCGACTGACCACGCGGCCGTTGTCCTCGACCCAGAGCCAGCCGCCCTGCTTGTGCCGGGTGCGGTAGACCATCTGGTAGCGCTCGGTCTTGCCTTTCATGTGGGCGACCATCGCCGCCCGGATACGCGGGTAGTCCTCAGGATGCACCAGTGGTTGCAGGTGGCCCCTGAAGGTTTTCAGTTCTTCCTGGCTGTAGCCGAGCATACGGTCAAAGTTGGAGTGGAATACTTCGTCCGTTTTCAGGTTCCAGTCCCACAGTCCGATGTCGGACGCTTCCATGGCGAGGGCAAGCCGCTCGCGATTGCGCGCCAATTCGTCGTAGGCGAGCTGCAGGGCGCCGGTGCGCTCATCGACCAGGCTTTCAAGCCGGCCATGCGCGTCCTTCAGGCCCTGCTGGATTTTCTTGCGTTCGTGAATTTCCCGCGCCAGCTTGTTGTTCAGCGCTTCGGCATCGGCGCGGGCCCGATCAAGGAAGCTGATCAGTGTCTGGTTGCGGAACTGCAGGACCAGACCTTCGTCGGTCATGTGATGAATGCGCAGGCCGGCGTAGATCAGAAAAACAATGAACAACAGATCGATAAAGAACATCATCTCGCCGATCGGGTTGCCCGACAGGCCGAGGTAGATACCGCCGGGCATCAGCGTCGGCAACATAAAGGCGAAAAACGTCGGACGGTGCGTCGCGTAGCTGGCGACCCCAACAATGGCGAGGCCGCCGATCAGCGCAATCAGGATGGCCTGGTCGTAGACGATTCCCTCGGTGAGCACGAACAGCACCGGATTGAACACCACCGAGGCGAAGCCCATCAGCCCGCCGGTGACCAGCGCGCCGATGACGGCAAGCAGGCTGTAAAAGAGGATGCGTTGCGCGGATACCGGCGGCAGCCGCAGAAAGGCTTGCTGGGCAAGCAGGCGGCCGGTGAAGGCGACGAGCGACAGTGCCAGCCAGGCAGTGATGGTGCTGTGGGCCACGGTGCCGTGGTCCCAGTACAGCCAGGCGATGACGGAGGCAACGATCGGTTGCAGGAGGATGCTGGGCGAGAACTGGTCGTAGAGCAGGCGCAAACGCGCGACCTGCAGGCCCTGCAGGTCAGGTCGACCCTGGCGGAGGCTGAGCGAGTCGTCGGTGTTGCTTTTCTGTTCTTTTGCCAAGGTCGGGGCCTCGATATATCCCGAAACTCTAGCGCCTGCCGGCGGCGTTGTCCTTGGCGGAAAACCGGGGGATCCCCCCGGTAAGTAGCAGGTTGGCACAAAGGCTCTTTGAAAAGAGCGTGAAGAATATCACGCCTCATGCCGGCGTCCGGGCGGCGGCGATCAGTAGCCCATCGACTCCCCGGGGATTTGTAGCGCTCGGCACTGTGTCCTCGCGCCTATAATCGCGCCCCATGCCTGCGCACTCTCTCCTTGCACACCTTAATCCCGGCCAACGTGAGGCCGTAACGGCAACCCAACGCCACCTGCTCGTGCTGGCCGGCGCCGGTTCGGGCAAAACTCGGGTACTGGTGCACCGTATTGCCTGGCTGATCAGCGAGCGCCACGTCTCGCCGCACGCCATCCTGGCGGTCACTTTCACCAACAAGGCGGCCGGCCAGATGCGCCAGCGACTCACCGAGCTGCTTGGTTTCAATGTCGGCGGCATGTGGGTTGGCACCTTCCACGGGCTGGCGCACAAGTTCCTGCGTATGCATGCGCAGGAGGCCGGGTTGCCGGAGAACTTCCAGATTCTCGACAGCGACGACCAGCTGCGGCTGGTCAAGCGGGTGCTGCGGGAGCTGAATCTCGACGAGATCCGCTGGCCGGCGAAGCAGGCGCAGTGGTTCATCAACGCCCGCAAGGACGAAGGGCAACGCCCACAGGACATTCGGCCCGGCGAGGATTATTTCCTGCGCACCCTGACGCAGGTGTATGTCGCCTACGAGGAAGCCTGCAACCGCGCCGGTCTGGTTGATTTTGCCGAATTGTTGTTGCGCACCCTCGACGTGCTGCGCAACAACGAGCCGTTGCGCCTGCACTACCGCACCCGCTTCAGGCATGTGCTGGTCGATGAATTCCAGGACACCAACACCGTGCAGTACGCCTGGCTGCACGAGCTGGTGGGTGATGCCGGCGAAATCACCGTGGTCGGCGACGACGACCAGTCGATCTACGGCTGGCGCGGCGCACGCATCGAGAACATTCAGCAGTTTCACCAGGATTGGCACGACGTGCACACAGTGCGCCTTGAGCAGAACTACCGATCCACCGCCACCATCCTCAAGGCCGCCAACCACGTTATTGCCAACAACAATGAGCGGTTGGGCAAAAACCTCTGGACCGACAGCCACGACGGTGAACCCATCGCGCTGTACGTCGCCTTCAACGAGACCGACGAGGCGCGCTACATCGGCGATGAAATCGGCAAGGCGGTGGCGCAGGGTTCCCTGCGCGCGGAGATCGCCATCCTCTACCGCAACAATGCGCAGTCGCGGGTACTGGAAGAGGCATTGCTGCGCGCGGCGGTGCCGTACCGCATCCATGGCGGCCAGCGCTTTTTTGAACGCCTGGAAATCCGCAACGCGCTGGCGTATCTGCGCCTGATCGACAACCGCGATGCCGATGCGGCGTTCGAGCGGGTGGTGAACGTGCCGCCGCGCGGGATCGGCGGGAAGACCCTGGAGATGCTCCGCGCGCGCGCGCGCAGCGAACAGCTTTCATTATGGCGTGCTGCGACGGCGCTGGTCGAAGGGGGCGCCGGTGGCCTGCCCGCGCGGGCCGTCGGTGCCGTGCGTGGTTTTCTCAACAACATCGAGGCGCTGGCGGATGCGGTACAGGGCCAGGAGTTGCAGGCGCTCACCGAGCGCATGCTCAGGCAGTCCGGGTTGCTTGAGTTCCATCGCAACGAGAAAGGCGAACGCGGCGACCAGCGCGTGGAAAACCTGCAGGAGCTGGTCTCGGCCGCGAGCGCCTTTATGCCCGAAGACGACAGCGAGCCAACGCTCAGCGCTTTCCTCAACCACGCAGCGCTTGAGGCCGGCGACAACCAGGCGCAGACCGATGAGGACGCGGTGCAGTTGATGACGCTGCACGCGGCCAAGGGCCTCGAATTCCCGTTGGTGTTCCTGGTTGGGCTGGAGGAAGGGGTATTCCCGTCGGGGCAGTCGAACGACGAGCCGGGGCGCCTCGAGGAAGAACGCCGCCTCTGTTACGTCGGCATCACCCGCGCCATGCGCCGGCTGGTGCTGACGCGCGCCGAAAGCCGTCGTTTGTACGGCACCGAAAACTTCAATGCCCCGTCACGATTTTTACGGGAAATTCCGCCGGAGCTGATGCAGGAAGTGCGACTGGCGACTGCGCGTATCAGCCGCCCGCTGGGCACCTCCGGGGCCTATCCGTTTGCCCAGCCCGGCGCCTACAAACTCGGCGCGCGCGTGCGCCACCCGACGTTTGGCGAAGGCGTGGTGTTGCAGTGCGAAGGCGGCGGTGGCAATGCGCGCGTGCAGGTGAATTTCGGCGCGGCCGGAGCCAAGTGGCTGATTGCCCAATACGCACGACTGGAGACGCTGTAGGCCTGGCGTCGTCTGTCATTTACCTGTCACATTGTCGGTCTAGATTGCGCTCCGGGCGAGAAAATCCCTGTAAGCGCCGAGCGGGCCACCCTGCGAGGCAACCTGGTGACCCACGCAGGAGAGACCTGATGAACCTGAAGAAATTGTTTGTTGTCGCTGCCGCTGCCGCCGCAACCGCCGTTGCGCCGACCGCTATGGCTGAGGCCGGCCTGACGGTGGATGCCAAACTGCCATCCTACAGCAAGACCACGGGTGTTGCCGGCAACCTGTCTTCGGTCGGTTCCGACACCCTTGCCAACCTGATGACCTTCTGGGCCGAGGATTTCAAGAAGGAATACCCGAACGTCAACATCCAGATTCAGGCTGCCGGCTCTTCCACCGCACCGCCGGCACTGACTGAGGGCACCTCCAACCTCGGCCCGATGTCCCGCATGATGAAGGACAAGGAAATCCAGGCCTTCGAGCAGAAGTTTGGCTACAAGCCGACGGCTGTGCCGGTCGCCATCGACGCGTTGGCCGTGTTTGTCCACAAAGACAACCCGATCAAGGGCATGACGATGACGCAGGTTGACGCCATCTTCTCTGCCACCCGTAAATGCGGCGCTTCGGCTGATGTCACCAAGTGGGGCCAGCTTGAGATGAAAGGCGCCTGGAAAGAGCGTGACATACAGCTCTATGGCCGCAACTCGGTATCCGGCACCTATGGTTACTTCAAGGAGCACGCGCTTTGCAAGGGCGACTTCAAGCCCAACGTGAACGAGCAGCCGGGTTCCGCTTCGGTGGTGCAGTCGGTGGCCACGGCCATCAACGCCGTCGGTTACTCGGGCATCGGCTATGCCACCAGTTCGGTCAAGGCAGTGCCGCTCAAGGACAAGATGGACGAGGAGTTCATCGCCGCCACCACGGAGAACGCCCTCAAAGGCACCTACCCGCTGTCACGCTACCTGTACGTGTATGTGAACAAGGCACCGAACAAGCCGCTGGCGCCACTTGAGGCCGAGTTCATCAAGCTGGTTCTGTCAAAGGAAGGCCAGATGACAGTAGTGAAGGATGGTTACATCCCGCTGCCGGCAAAAGTAGCTGAAAAAGCCCGTAGGGACGCTGGCCTCTAATCGCTTGATCTGACCTGTGCCGCTGTCTGGCGGTGCATATCGGGGGGTGCAGGAGACAACATCTGCACCCCCTTTTTTGTCGACGTGGCGCAGGCCTCTGCGGGGGTGGCTGTCATACTGCCGGCCGTGCCGTCACGCAACTGTCATAAACGGGACCGAGAATCCCCGCCCATGAACCAGACCGCCTCCCCGACGCTCTCCTGGCTGACACCCGAACAATCACGAAGTCTGGCCCGCCGCCGCAGGGTCAAGGACATCCTCGCCCGCAGCACCATCATGCTTGGCGGCCTGGCCGTCATCGCCGCCATTTTGCTCATTTTCTTTTACCTCCTCTGGGAGGTCATGCCGCTGTTTCAAGGCTCCTCGCTGGAAGACCGTGGCCACTACAGCCTGCCCGTCGCACCTGTTGGTGACGATGGCAAGAGTCTCTACCTGGCGATCGAGGAGCAAAATGAGGTGGGGTTCCGCTTCAACGCTGCCGGCAACCTGGTGTTCTTTGAGGCGCCGACCGGCCGGGTGGTGAGCAGCGTGCCCATTGCCCATGCCGAGGTCGCAACGCCGACGGTGGTGGTGGCAGCAACCACCTCCGGCGACATGCTGGCCGTCGGCTACGCGGACGGCAGCGTTGTGCTCGTGCACGAGACCTATCACGTTACCTGGCCGAACGACGTGAAGACCGTTGAGGCAGCGGTCGACTATCCTTTTGGCGAAGCGCCGATCCGCCTGTTCGCTGATGGCGCTGCCGTTGCGCAACTGGCGGTGCGTGCCGACGATGACGGCTTCACCCTGGCAGCGCGCGCCAGCGACGGCCGCGTCGTCGCCCTGGCGCAAGAGCGTCGCGAGAGCATGCTGACCGGCGAGATGGTGCTCACCGAGTCGATGCGCAAGGAGTTCATTCTCGCCGGCAATGTCCAGGGACTGCATTTCAACAACGACGGCTGGTTCCTGTTCGCACCGCATGTCGATGGCAAGGTGCTCGCCCTCGATATGCGCGAGTCGTTGCCGGTCGCGCAAGAAGTGGCGTTGCCGGCCGGACGCACCATCACAGCCAGCGCAATGCTGCTCGGCCAGATCTCGCTGCTGGTTGGCGACAGCAGCGGTCAGGTCACCCAGTTGTTTATGGTGCGTGATGCCAGCAACAGCTATCACCTCACCGCGATTCGCGCCATGCCGCTTGCTGATGCGGCGATTGTGCAGATCATGCCGGAACAGCGCCGCAAATCGTTTGCCGCGCTGGATGCCGCTGGCGTTGTCGGGTTCTTCAGCGCCACAGCCGAACGGCGAGCACTTGATGCAAAAGTCACGACCGCTGCGGCGAATGGCACTACGGCCGCCACCCGCGCCAGTATTGCCGTGTCACCGCGTGGTGATCGCCTGCTGGTTGCCGACGGTGCGCAGTTGCGCATGCATGCAATACACAACGAACATCCGGATGTGTCCTGGAGCGCCTTGTGGGGCAAGGTCTGGTACGAAGGCTACGACGAGCCGAAGTACATTTGGCAGTCCTCGGCCGCCAATAACGATTTCGAACCAAAATTCTCGCTGACGCCGCTGGCTTACGGCACGCTGAAGGCGGCCATCTTTGCGATGATTCTCGCCATGCCGCTGGCCATCTGTGGCGCGATCTTCACCGCGTACTTCATGGCGTCGACGTTGCGCAGAACGGTCAAGCCGACCATCGAGCTGATGGCAGCGTTGCCGACCGTCATCCTCGGGTTTCTTGCCGGCTTGTGGCTCGCGCCGTTGTTCGAATCGGCGTTGCCAGCGGTGTTCACGATGTTGCTGACAACGCCGTTGTTCATTCTTGCAGCGGCGCTCCTCTGGCGGCAAATGCCGGAGCGTATCCAGCACCTGGCACCGGATGGCTATGAGCCGATTCTGCTGATTCCGGTGATCGCGCTGGCCATTGCCATTCCTTTCATGCTGTCCGGCTGGATGGAAACGGTGTTTTTCGGCGGCGATGTGCGCCTGTGGATGACCGCCACCCTCGGCGTCCCCTTCGACCAGCGCAATGCGCTGGTGGTCGGCTTCGCCATGGGTTTCGCCGTGATTCCGACCATCTACTCGATTGCCGAAGACGCGTTGTTCGAAGTACCCAAGCATCTGACACAGGGCTCGCTCGCGCTGGGCGCCACGCCTTGGCAGACGCTGATGCGTGTGGTGTTGCCAACGGCCTCGCCGGGCATCTTCTCGGCGGTAATGATCGGCTTCGGCCGCGCCGTTGGCGAGACGATGATTGTGCTGATGGCCACTGGCAACACGCCGGTGATGACCATGAACATCTTTGAAGGCTTCCGCACGCTTTCTGCCAACATCGCCGTCGAGATGCCGGAATCGGAAGTGAGCAGCACGCACTTTCGCGTGTTGTTCCTCGCTGCTCTGGTGTTGTTCCTATTTACCTTTCTGTTCAACACGACGGCGGAAATCGTCCGTCAGCGGTTGCGCCGGAAATACGGCTCACTGTGAGGAGCTGAAACATGGCAGTACAACAAATCGGGCAGCAAGGACTCGGCAGCTGGGTGCGAGAGGGTACGCCCTGGATCTGGCTCAATGCTGGCGCCCTCTCCATCAGCCTCATGGCCGTCGTCGGTTTGTTGGGTTACATCTTCCTCAAGGGCGTCGTGCATTTCTGGCCGCATGACATCATCGAAGCCGACTATCTTGTGCAGGAAGGCGGCGCGCACGAACTTGTGCTGGGAGAAATAGCCGACAGCGAGACTCTTGCCACCACGCGGTTGCGTGAAGCGGGCGAGTGGGTGCACGGCGATGCGATCGAGACCACACGCAGGTTGCTGAAGGTCGGTAACCGCGATGTATTTGGCCAGGATTTTCGCTGGGTGGTTGCGCCGCGTCTTGAGAGACTGCGCTACCCTGAAGATATCTGGTTGATTGAGCGCCGAGAGTGGGGCAATTTCTACGGCCGCATCGTCAACGTCAAGGAAGCCGGCAGGCTGGTTGCCGAAGGCGAGGCCGCGTGGCCGCAGGTGGTAGCGCGCGTGGCGCGTGCCAACGAGCTGGCCGAGCGGGTCACGGATATCCAGAAAGATGATATCGGCACGGTTAATTACCGCATCGAGCAACTGCGGCTCGATGAACGCCGACTGCAGCTTGAGCATGCGCCGAATCCGGTGCCTGCGGCGGCACTTGCGGCACTCGAAGTTGAGCGCAGGGCGCTGACGGTCGAGTATGAAACGCTCGCCGGCGAGCTGGGTAAGCTCAACGAGCAGATGCGGCGCGATGCCATCACGGTACGTATCAGCGACGGCAGCGAGCACGAAATCTCCCTTGCCAAGGTGGTGTTCGTCGAGCGGCCCAATGCCTTGGGTTTTTTTGCAAAAGTCGGCCATTTTTTCGGCAAGCTGTGGGAATTTGTCAGCGCGGATCCGCGTGAGTCCAATACCGAGGGCGGCATCTTTCCGGCGATTTTCGGCACCGTAATGATGGTGTTCCTTATGACGCTGGTCGTCACGCCATTTGGCGTGATTGCTGCCATCTACTTGCGCGAGTACGCAAGCCAGGGCTGGATGACACGCACGGTGCGTATCGCGGTGAACAATCTTGCTGGTGTGCCGTCAATCGTTTACGGCGTCTTCGGGTTGGGCTTCTTCGTCTATTTTCTCGGCGGCTCAATCGACGCCCTGTTCTTCCCGGAGGCCGCGCCGGCGCCGGTATTCGGCACACCGGGCTTGTTGTGGGCCTCGCTCACGCTCGCACTGCTGACGGTGCCGGTGGTGATTGTGGCCACCGAGGAAGGATTATCGCGCGTGCCGAAATCGATTCGCGAGGGCTCGCTTGCGCTCGGTGCTACCAAGGCCGAAACACTCTGGCGCACCGTGCTCCCGATCGTCAGCCCGGCGATCATGACCGGAATGATTCTTGCTATTGCCCGCGCCGCCGGCGAAGTGGCGCCCTTGATGTTGGTTGGTGTCGTCAAACTTGCGCCGACGCTGCCGCTCGACGGGAATGCGCCGTTCCTGCATCTTGATCGCAAGTTCATGCATCTGGGTTTTCATATTTATGATGTCGGGTTCCAGAGTCCGAACGTCGAGGCGGCCCGCCCGCTGGTTTACGCTACGGCCTTTCTGCTGGTCGCCGTGGTGGCATTGCTGAATATCGTTGCCATCGTTATCCGCAACCGTTTGCGTGAAAACAACAAGGCCCTGGAAAATTGAGTTAGCCTGTGAGTGCCCATGCCATGTCTCTCGACACGACCGCCCACACTACCGACCACGTGAACACAGAGCGCAACCATATGGAACGCCGCGATCCTCCATCGCACGGCATGGATATCAGCGCCCTGGGTCGCAAGCCAGGCGAGCGCCACCTCGATGACGAGGACATTTGCCTGGAAGTGAAGGATCTTGATCTTTTTTACAGCGCCAAGCAGGCGCTGTTCGGCGTCAACATGAAGATCGCGCGTCAGCGCGTCACCGCTTTCATCGGCCCGTCAGGTTGCGGCAAGTCAACGCTGTTACGTTGTTTCAATCGCATGAACGATCTCGTCGACGGTTGCCGCGTTGAAGGCGAGATCGTGCTCGATGGCAGCAATATCTTCGGCCGCGACGTCGATGTGACGGACCTGCGTCGTCGGGTTGGCATGGTGTTCCAGAAGCCTAACCCGTTCCCAAAAACCATTTACGAGAACGTCGCCTACGGATTGCGGTTACAGGGCGTGAACAAAAAGCGCGTGCTCGACGAAGTGGTGGAGAAGTCGTTGCGCCGCGCTGCGCTCTGGGAAGAGGTGAAGGACCGTCTGCATGATTCCGCGCTCGGCCTCTCCGGCGGCCAGCAGCAGCGCCTCGTCATCGCCCGCGCGATCGCCGTGGAGCCGGAAGTGCTGTTGCTCGACGAGCCGGCGTCCGCGCTCGACCCGATCTCCACCCTCAAGATCGAGGAGTTGATCTACGAGTTGAAGGAGCGTTATACAATTGCCATCGTCACCCATAACATGCAGCAGGCGGCGCGGGTCTCCGATTACACAGCCTTCATGTACATGGGTGAAATGGTCGAGTTCGGCGACACCGATACAATCTTTACCAACCCGGCCAAGAAACAAACGGAAGATTACATCACCGGTCGTTACGGCTGATGCGGGGAGTGTCATGACAAAGGACGATTACACGCACCACATTTCCCAGCAGTTCAACGCCGAGCTGGAAACATTGCGCACCCACCTCATGGAAATGGGTGGTCTGGTCGAGAAGCAGTTGGCTGATGCAATCGTCGCACTGGTTGACGGCGAATCCGGCCTCGCGACGGTAGTGCTGCGCATGGAGCCGAAGATCAACGCCCTTGAAGTGATGATCGATGAGGAGTGCCAGCGAATACTCGCCAAGCGTCAGCCGGCCGCGTCCGATCTTCGGCTCATCATCGCCGTCAGCAAGTGCACCAGCGATCTGGAGCGCATTGGCGACGAATCGGCAAAGATCGCAAAAATGGCGATCAATCTGGCCGAGGAAGGCGCCAGCCCGCGCGGCTATGTGGAGTCCCGGCACATTGGCACCCTGGTGCGGCGCATGGTGCACGACACGCTCGACGCCTTCGCTCGCCTCGACGCCGAGAAGGCCATCAATGTCGCCCGCTCCGACAAGGAAGTGGACATCGAGTACAAGTCTGCGACACGCTCGCTGGTCACGTTCATGATGGAAGACCCACGCTCTATCTCGCGCATTCTTTCTGTTATGTGGTCGCTGCGCGCACTCGAGCGGATCGGCGATCACGCGCGCAATGTTGCGGAACAGGTGATCTATCTCGTCAAGGGCAAGGATGTGCGGCATACGCCGCTTGATGAGGTGGAGGAGAGGATCGTGAGGCCAGGGTCGAATAGTTGATAAAAAGCCTCCGCCTCAACAAGTTCATCGCTGAATCCGGGCTGTGCTCACGTCGCGAGGCGGACGCGCTGATTGCGGATGGACGGGTGACGGTCAATGGTGCGGTCGCAACGCTCGGCACGCAGGTGAGCGACGGCGACGATGTGCGGGTGAACGGCCGGCGGGTCGACGAAAAGAAAAAACACGTCTACATCGCGCTCAACAAACCCGTTGGGGTGACCTGCACCACCGATCAGCGCGATCCCACGAATATCATCGACTTCATCGGCTACGCAGAGCGCATCTTTCCTGTCGGCCGTCTCGACAAGGACTCCGACGGGCTGATTCTGCTCACCAACAACGGTGACATCGTCAACGACATCCTCCGCGCTGCAAATCACCATGAGAAGGAATATCTGGTCACGGTTGATAAACCGG
>JBMOOP010000067.1:0-1873 GCA_049324495.1 Pseudomonadota bacterium | reverse complement strand
TGCAGTCTGGCAACCGTTGCGAGCTGACGCGGCGCTGGTGTTACAGAAACGAAGTGGCCCGGACAAAGCCGGGCCAGCGGGGTCAATCATTTTGGAGTTGACGGGAAGTCTCTTACGGAATGGTTAGGGTTGCTCCGCTCGACCGGCCTGCGCTACCATAACGGTTCCATTATGGTTACTAGGTACCACGCCATGGGCGCAACCATTACCCTTAAGAACATACCCGAAGAGATCTACGACAGCCTCAAGCAGGCCGCCAACGCCCACCACCGCAGCATTAACAGTGAGGCCATTGCCTGCCTGGAGCGCGTGCTGCTGCCCAGCAAGGCCGGCAACGACGAGCGCCTGGCCCGGGCTCGGCAAATGCGCGAGAGCCTCAAGGGCAAGAAGTTCAAGGCTGCCGACATTGAGAAAGCCATTGAGCAGGGCCGCCCGTGATTGTGGTTGATACCAACATCCTGGCTTATCTCTACCTGCCGTCAGAACTAAGCGAACAGGCAGAGCAGTTGCTGGCCAAAGAGCCCCATTGGGCGGCTCCGGTACTTTGGCGCAGCGAACTGCGCAACGTACTCGCCCTCTACATACGCAAAGAGATGCTTACCCTTGAGCAGGCGTATGCCATACAGACGGAAGCCGAAGCCCTGCTGAACGGCGCCGAGTACGAAGTGCCGTCACTGGATGTATTGAGACTCGTTGAAAGTAGCGAATGTTCGGCCTATGACTGCGAGTTCGTGGCATTGGCAAAGCGGCTGAACGTAAAACTCGTTACGGCTGACAAGAAGATACTCAAGGAGTTCCCGGGCGTTGCAATGACGCTCGCGCAAGCTCTCGCCTAGCAACCCTAACGTTTGAGCTAAAGCCGCGGCCCGTCAGGGACGTCGGCTTTCAGCGAATGGTTCGGCGCCCACACACGACGACACTATTTCCGAAGCAGATTACGCAGATGCCGACAGTAAACTTTCATATGGAATGCGCAATCCGTCATGCAGGTTCTTGATCATGCGCAAGCTCAATGAGCGTCTGCCATTCAAAACCTCAGACACGCGACCACTTGTGCCGATGTAGACCTCAAGATCTCGTGGCGTCAAACCCTGCTGCTCCATACGAAACTTGATTGCCTCGATTGGATTGGCAGGACCAATAGGGTAATTCTTGTTCTCGTAGACCTCAATTAGCGTAGTCAAAATCTCCATCTCGTCATATTCAGGAGTTTTTGGCTTGGCCTGAAAGATTTCTTCCAGGCGCTTAAAGGCTTGACGCAGGTCTTTGTCATTGCGGATAGGTTTGATGTTCATAAGCCACCTCGCTCGGATCTGATTCAACGCTAGTAATCACTGACGGTTTCAACATCGATCTTGTCGTATTGCGCATGCGTACCCACAAACTTGACCCACACAATTCCGGCGGCGTACTGCACCTCAACGACGAGGCGGTACTTGTTGCCGCCGATGTTGAAAACAACCCGGTTGTTTCCGCAAATACTGGCGCTTGCGTATAACTCTTTGATGTCTTGAGGCGTTTTCCACGCTGCAGTGCAGACTTCGTCGTGCCAAGCCTCAAGTGGGCCTTGCGCATCGGCGTAACGCTTCTGCTCCCAAAAGCGACGCAGAGTGCTTTTAGCAATTAGCCGCATAGGTGGCCTCTCCCGAATTGGGAGAACAATACCACCCATTTTGGGAGGATGCCAGAGGATTGTTTCTTGAGTTACAGCCAGCCTTAATGGGCGCCGAACGTGTGAGCTCAGGCCGCGGCCCGTCAGGGCCGTCGACCCTGCAGTGATGTAATGGACTCCTCCCGCACTCTTACGGCATCTATGTGCCAGAGGTGCAACCCGTCGGGAGCACAAGAGGGGGAGGAGTCGTCATGGATCGTA
>JBMOOP010000066.1:0-1879 GCA_049324495.1 Pseudomonadota bacterium | reverse complement strand
CGAAAATGCGGCTCGCGAGGACTGGGTTCCCGACGCTACGGACCGCAATAGAACTGCGCGGAACCTCGGTGACACCCCGCTCTTGATTTGCGCAGCCTTAACCACGAAGCACGTGAAGCACCGAAGCTTTAATCAAGCCACCAATCACCAAGCGCCCAACGTTTGAGTTGAGCGGCGGCCCGTCAGGGACGTCCGCTCGAACGAATTGTTAGCGGGCGGTCCGCCTCCGGCAGCAAATGGCCATTTATCTCATTTGCCATTTGACGTGCGCAAATAGGCGTAGTAGCCTAGGCAACAGTAAACGGAGCAGCCCCATGACCGATGATTACTCTAAAGCAGCCCTAGCCCGGTTCCTGGACATTGTTACCCAGCAGGGCCTGGTAAACACCAATACCGGCATGGGCTGGAAGGCGGCGTGCAACCGTATCTTCGAGGATGTCCCTGATGAAGAGGATGTCCGAACCATTGACGTGGACACCGCTATTAAACGGTATAACAACCGACATCCCGGCACGATGAAGCCCAGCTCGCTAAAGGAGTATGAGCGGCGCCTGAAGACTGCAATTCGGGCGTTCACCTCGTGGGTGCACGACCCTTCCGGCTACAAGCCCCATGGGAAAAGCTCAGCAAAGGGTACTAACGGCAAATCCTGCGAAAGCACGGAAAAGGGAACTCCAAAGAAGAAGGGTGGCACGCCCGACGCAATTGACACTACGGGCTCCACGCCGGCCACAGCACCGCTGCGCCAAGAAGCCGTGCCTGCTCGGCCGCATGTGATTCACGGCCTTTCTCTGGAGTTTCCTATGCGGCCCGATTTCTTGGCGCAGGTGGTAGTGCCAAGGGACATGCGCGCCGACGAGGCCAAACGACTTTCGCGCTTCATCATGACGCTTGCGCAGGACTATGAGCCCCCTGAGGGCTGACACAGTTTAGGGCTACTCCCGATCACAGCCATAGGACCGAGCGGACATCCAACACCCGCTTGAGGGAACTGTGATCGAGAGGAATAGTGAGACGTCCAAACCCTCACCGCCCGCCTCATTCTATGCAGGGCTTGGCGCGATATCTAGCCCGCCCGCTAACGTTTGAGCTCAGGCCGCGGCCCGTCAGGGCCGTCGCGCCTGCAGCGAATGTAATGGACTCCTCCCGCGCTTCTACGGCATCAATGTGCCAGGTGCAACCGGTCGGGAGCACAACAACGGGGAGGAGTCACCATGGATCGTAAAACGATAGCGATTGATCTGGCAAAGGATGTATTCGAGCTGGCGATTGACGGCGGCGGCGCCATCGAAAGGCAGCGGCTGACGCGCAAAAAGTTCCAGCAATTCGCCGCACTGCTGCCGCCATCACGCATCGTGATGGAAGCCTGCGGATCGGCCAACCACTGGGCGCGCTGGTTCATCACCCGCGGCCACGAGGTGCTGATGCTGCCCGCCCAGCATGTGAAGCCCTACCGACGTGGCAACAAAACCGATCGGGCCGATGCGAACGCCCTGCTGCAGGCCGATCGCGTCGGCGGCATCAGGCCGGTCCCCGTCAAATCCGTCGAGCAGCAAAACCTGCAGCACCTGCATCGGCTGCGTGAGCAGTGGAAGCGCACGCGCGTCGCGCGGATCAACGCCCTGCGCGGCATTCTGCGCGAACACGGGCACGCATTTCCCGCCGCGACCGACACCTTCCTCGCCAACGCGCTGGAAACCGTCGATGCCGACCCGGCGCTCGCCATGCTGCGCCCCGCCTTGCACGCACTGCAGGCGGAAATCACTTTCCTTGAAGACCAGATGGCCGAGATCGAACGGCAGCTGCGTGCATTGACCCGACACAATCCCGAAGTGCGCGCCATGCAGACGGTGAGCGGCGTGGGATTGCTGACGTCCAC
>JBMOOP010000065.1:0-1882 GCA_049324495.1 Pseudomonadota bacterium | reverse complement strand
GGCCACGCGCAGTCAGGCCGCCGTCGGGCGAGAAAGGAATGCGGCCGCCAATGGATGTTGCGCCTTCGGCAACGAGGCGATCGCCCTCGCCTTCGGCACAAAAACCCATCAACTCGTAATACATCAGCTCTTCGATAGGGAAAGCATCATGTACATGGACAAAACTGACATCCTTGGGTCCGATGCCGGTTTCTGCGTAAAGCGCCTCTGTCGTTCTTTGCGTCAACTCACCCGGCCCCACCACGGCACCCATAAACACATGACCGTGGGTGTAATGTTCCGATTTTGATTGCGAGCCCGTCACCTTGACCAGCGGCCGGCCATTGGCCAGTTTTTTTGCAATTGCCTTGGTCGCAACAATTGCGCAGGCCGCCCCACCACCGGCAGCGCACGACATCATCGAGGTGTGCGGGTAAGAAACCATTTTCGAGGCCATCACTTCCTCTACCGTGACCTCATGGGCCGACTGCCGCTGCGCATAAGGGTTGTGGCGCGCATGGTTCCAGTTCTTCGCGGCAATTTTGGCGAATGTCTCAACGGTTGTACCCTGCTCGTACATGCGGCGCGTAGCCCACATGGCGAAAAACGCGGCGGGCAAAATAATGGAATCAATCTTCGGGTCTTCGGACATCATGAATTTCATCATGGTCATGCCCATTTTCATCATGTCGTCAAAGCCCAGCGCCATGGCGATTTCGCAATCACCGGACTTGACGGCCCTGACTGCCTCACGGAACGCGGTAGACCCCGTGGCCGAGGCATTCTCGACATGGGTGATCGAGGCATTGTTCAGGCCAAAATCCTTGGCAAAACTGATGCCTTCGAGCATGTTGCCGCCGAGATAGCCGTTGTAAAGCTCACCAACATCGCGGAATTTTATGCCGGCATCGCTGAGCGCAGTCTTGCCCGCCACATAAGCCATCTCGCGTGTCGAAGGTGCTACGCGCTGAAACGGGTGCATGCCAACACCGATGACATAAACATCGTCAATCATGATTCACGTCCGATTATTTGAAAGAATAATATGGCAAAACGAATCAGGCGGGTTTGAAGCAAAACGTGCAGAATTTCGTATCGCCTTTTTTGATGATCGGCTGCACGTCCAGTTTCATTTTCATGCCGATCTTCCAATCACCCTGTTTGCCGGTGATCTGTGCCTGTATGCGGACATTACCAGGCAAATCAATCTGACCGACGCCGTGCCCACCACCGCCCATTTGGGTTGCACCCATCACGGGCATCGAAATAAAGGTCCAGGAATACAAAATGCCTTCCGTTGGCAATTCAACGGTCTCGACCGGTTCTTCGGTAATCGGGCACTGCTTGCGTACCGGAAAATAATGCTGGTTGGCTGCTTTGCTGTATGAACCCAGCAATGCAACGGAGCCATCTGCATGAATAACGAAATAACCTTCCTCCAAAGGCCTGATGGCTTCCGGTGATGGTGTCGACATGCTGTTCGCCTCATCTGGTCGGTGGTCGGTAGGGTAGCCTCTTGCCCGGCACAGGGCCAGAGCGGGCCGGAGTATGCCATGTGCCGCGCCAAGCCGTACGGACAGCGGCGGCAGGCCATCCCGTCAACGAAACAGGAGCTTCTTACCTGGGCAACCGCTGCACAGCCCATGGATCACGCCGGCTCAAGGGTTATTCGGCGGTTCCCTGGATGCCGCGCCCATCGCCGCCATCATGAGGGGATAACGCCTGGTGTACTCCGCAAAAATCAGTTCCGGATCGAGATCATTCATTGGCTCGTGATAGCGCAGATACTCCATGCGCAACCTGCCCTGACTGTTTTCCATTTCCTGAAAAATGGCGTCGTTTTCACCATCGAATTCCAGGGCCGGCGATTTCATCTTCTCGCACAGCTCGCGATTGAACGCCG
>JBMOOP010000064.1:0-1931 GCA_049324495.1 Pseudomonadota bacterium | reverse complement strand
ACGGCACTGACCGGCAGCTGTCAGGAGGGTTGCCATGAAGCGGCAGAGCGATTTTCGCGTCGGTCTCCGGCGCAAGCCGATGAGCGAGATCAACGTCGTGCCGTATATCGACGTGATGCTCGTGTTGTTGGTTGTGTTCATGATTACCGCGCCGATGCTGGCGCAGGGTGTGAAGGTTGATTTGCCGGATGCGAACGCTGCGCCGATCAATATCAAGGACGACGAGCCACTTGTGCTCAGCGTCAAGCGTGATGGTTCCTATCGCATCAATATTGGCGCGCAGCAGGACTCGGCGGTGACTGTTGCGGATGTTGTTGCACGGGTCGGCGCAGTGAAGCGCCAGAAGCCGGCCACCCTGGTGCTGGTCGCTGGCGATGATGCGGTGCCCTATGGGCGGGTCGTGAAGTTGATGGCGGCGCTGCAGCAGGCCGGCGTTGCCGATGTGGGCCTGGTGACGGAGCCCGGTGTTGCGCCCGTGCCTGCGCCGCAAAAGGAGTTGCGCTGACGCATGATCGCCGCAGGCACGATGATGGCAGTATCGGCACGGCCTGATGAGTATCGCGGGCCGGTCATTCTTGCGCTTGGCCTGCATGCGTCGATTATCCTGCTGCTTTCATTGAACCTGTCGTTTTGTGAGCGTGACATCGTCTTGTTGCCGGTGCCGGCACATGTGAAGGCAGTGCTGATCGAGCGTGTGCCGACGGCGCCCGTCGCTGCACCCGCAGTGGAGCCTGTGTCGGAGCCTGCGCCGATTCCAGTGGTGCAACCTGAGCTGCCGAAACCCAAACCGCTACCCCAAAAACCGGTTGCAAAGCCCGTACCGAAAAAGCCTGTGCCAAAACCGGTTGTGAAGGCACTTGAGCCGAAAATTGCCGCGAAGCCGACGCCGAAGGAAAAACCGCAACCGCCACCACCCGATTTCAGCGCGCTGCTCGACCAGGAAGAAAATGCACTGGCGACGCGCGATGCAGTGAAGAAAGCTGCGAGCCAGCAGGCCCAGCGCGACTTGAGTGCCCACACGCTGCGGGATCAGAAGACAGTCAATGAATACACGGCGCTGATTCGCGCCGAAGTCGAGAAGCGCTGGAGCCGGCCGCCGAGCGCGCGCACCGGCATGCAGGCCGAATTACGCATCACGCTGATTCCCGGCGGGGAAGTGCTGGATGTGCAACTGGTCAAGTCCAGCGGCGACCCGGCATTCGACCGTTCCGCTGAAAACGCGGTACGGCTGGCCGGCAGGTTGCCGGTGCCCGGCGACCCGGCTGTATTTGGCAATTATTTTCGCCAGTTCAAGTTTCTGTTCCGACCCGAGGGCTTGAGACAGTGATAAACCCCCATTTCCCCCGTGCATTTTCCCTGCTGTTTCTGTTGGCGTTCTTCGGTGCAGCGCACGCCGAGATCACCATCGAAATCACCCAGGGCGTCGATAACCCGGTGCCGATTGCTGCGGTACCGTTCGGCATGGTGGGCACCACGTTCCTGCCGGAGGACATCGCGCAGATTGTTGGCGACGATCTGGCGCGCAGTGGCCAGTTTCGCAGTATTGCTCGTGCCGACATGCTGGCGCGCCCAACTCGCGAGCAGGAGGTGTTCTATCGCGATTGGAAAGCGATTGGCAGCGATTATCTGGTGATAGGCAGCGTGACGAAAACCGGCACCGATGCGTACGAAGTACTGTTCCAGTTGCATGACGTGACACGTGGCCAGCGGCTTGTTGCCCAGCGTGTCCCGGCAACAGCCGCGCAGTTGCGTGATGTGGCACATTACATTGCCGACACGCTCTATGAGCGCATCACGGGTGTGCGGGGCGCGTTCTCGACCAGGTTGTTGTACGTGACTGTCCAGCGCTACAAGAGTGCCGGCAAGGTGATGGCCCGCTATGGCCTGCAGTACGCCGATGCCGATGGTGCGCGTGCGGTCACTGTTCTCGA
>JBMOOP010000063.1:0-1932 GCA_049324495.1 Pseudomonadota bacterium | reverse complement strand
TGTGCGTCACGAAGTTGCCGTCGACCAGCGGGAAAACGCCCTGCGATAAGCAGGCGGGCAGGCCCGTCCAGCAAAAGACGCATTGCTGGTACCGAGTCTTGCGTGCAGCGCCATCGCGAGGTGGCCCACGAAGCGTAGACAGGGACTGCGCAGGCCGTAATGCCGAAGCTGGCGTGAAGGGATTGAGCCCCGACAATCGCTACGTTCCGTGGTGGCCGAGCAGGTATGACCGAGACCAGAATACCGGTCGCGCGAAGGCTGCATCCATCCTCTGGGTGGACACCACCGGGGTCCTAGACCATGGCATGTGCAGAAGGCCGACGGCGAAACGTGAGAGGTCTGCCGAGAGTCGGGTCGAAGCACCAAGACCGTGGCCCAGAGACGTACGGCAAGGCGTGAATGCTGAGTCGGCGTCGATTCTCACGGCAGAAGTCAGATGTCCTCGTATTAGCGATGAAACCGGGCAACTCCGGTGGAGCGAAGGAGGGCACGGCGAGTGACCCAGCTCAGCCTCACCCCACAGGTCTGCGAAGCCGGACCATTCCGCGGGTACGTGAAGCTGCACTGGATACGCGCAGCCGCCGAGAGGCGACGGCAGCAAGTGGTGGGCTCGTTGTTCCACCACCTCAACGCCGACAACTTGAGGCGGGCATTTCGCGAGCTCGACGGTTCCAGAGCCTGCGGAGTCGACGGTGTCACGAAGCAGCAGTACCAAGTGAAGCTGGAGGACAATCTTCGAGCCCTGCACCACACCATCCGCTGCGGAGGATGGCGCCCTCGGCCCAGCCGGGAAGTGCTCATCCCCAAACCGCAGGGAGGGACTCGGCCCCTGGCCGTTGGATGTCTGGAGGACAAAGTCGTCCAGACTCTAACGGCGCGCATCCTCGAGGCCGTCTACGAGCCCCTCTTCCACCGACACAGCTACGGGTTCCGGCGCGGAAAGTCAGCGCACCAGGCCCTCGGCCGCCTCTACAGCGTCATCCGTGCGAGGCGAAAGAAGTGTGTCGTCGTGGAAATGGACATCGAGAAGTTCTTCAACTCGGTGGACCACGAATGGCTACTGCAAAAGCTGAAGATGAAGATTGCGGACGAACACTTCCTGCGCCTCATTGGCAGGATGCTGCGCGGCTCAATCCTCCATGAGGATGGCTCGCTCGCCGAAACCGAGCGCGGCACTCCTCAGGGTTCTCCTGTCAGCCCGATGCTGGCCAACATCTGCCTGCATCATCTCCTCGACGAGTGGTTCGAAGCCGAATACGCCGGCCGAGGAGAGTTCGTTCGCTATGCCGATGACGCAGTCTTCGTCTTCACCGACGAGGGAACGGCTCGGTCCTTTCAGGCGGCGCTGCGACTCCGACTGCAAGAGGCCGGCCTCTCGCTGAACATCGCGAAGAGCGCCATCGTGCCCTTCTCGTCCGGGGCACCAGTGGGATTCATCTCGTTCCTCGGGTTCGACTTCTACTGGGGCAAGGACAAGCAAGGCGGCCGGCTGCTGAAGCTCAAGACAGCCGCGAAGAGACTCCACCGCAGCATGCAGGCTTTCACCGACTGGGTGAAAACGAACCGCAACAAGAAGCCACTGAAGCAACTCTGGGCTGATGCATGTGCGCGGCTCAGCGGCCACTTCAGCTACTTCGGTGTGCAGTTCAACGAACGGAAACTCCAATATTTCCGCTTCGTCTGCATCGGCAGCCTCTTCAAGTGGCTCAACCGAAGGAGCCAGAAGCGCTCCTTCAGTTGGCACCAGTTCGAGCGGAAGCTGCACTTCAACCCGCTGCCACTCCCGCCGCACGGCGAAGAGCTGATTGACATCACCTCGGAGCACCGCACTGCACGGAAACACCAACCGAAGAGCCGGATGCGGGAAAACCGCACGTCCGGTTCTGTAAGGAGCCTCAGCCGTGCTACTCGCCGGCTGAGGTTTACTTGATG
>JBMOOP010000062.1:0-1939 GCA_049324495.1 Pseudomonadota bacterium | reverse complement strand
ACGACTCCTCCCCCTCTTGTGCTCCCGACGGGTTGCACCTCTGGCACATAGATGCCGTAAGAGTGCGGGAGGAGTCCATTACATCACTGCAGGCGCGACGGCCCTGACGGGCCGCGGCCTGAGCTCACACGTTATGGCTTGTTGACAGTTCTCTGCGTATACATACAATGTATGTATGATTAAATTCGAATGGGATCCCGCCAAGGCTGCTTCAAACAAGAAGAAGCACGGCATTTCTTTTGAAGAGGCGCAGTCCGTCTTTTATGACGACTTTGCGGTTCAATTCTTCAATGAAGAAAATTCAGAGTCAGAAGATCGTTTCTTGCTGTTGGGGCTAAGTAGCGAAGCCCAATTGCTTCTGGTCTGTCATTGCGAGCGAGGTTCCGGAGACATCATCCGCATCATCTCGGCCCGTAAAGCAACTCGAGATGAATCAACTCACTACGAGGGTGGCCATCATGAAAGCTGAATACGATCTATCAAAAATGAAGTCGCGCAAAAACCCCTATGCCTCGAAGCTAAAAAAGCCAGTAACCATGCGTCTAAGTGAGGATGTCATCGGTTACTTCAAAGGCATGGCGGAAGAGGCGGGCGTGCCGTACCAAAGCCTAATCAACTTGTATCTTCGTGACTGCGTTGCGCAGCATCGGAGAGTTGATATCTCCTGGCACGCCAAGCCGTGAGTTCAACCCCGAAGTGCAACAAAGTTCAGACTCCATAAAGGACCGCCTCCGGTGACTTGAAGCCGTGCCGCTTGCGCGGCCGGCGGTTGAGTTTCAGTGCAATCTCGTCACATCGCTCTTGGGTTAAGCGATGCATGCTTTTCCGCTGCCGGAGCAAGCCGTTGGTGTTCTCGTTCGTGCCGCGCTCCCACGAGTGGTAAGGGTGGGCGAAGTAGAAGAGAAGATCATGATCTGGACATCAAGGGCTTCTTCAACAACCTGAATCACGAACACCTGATGGCGTTTGTGGCGCGGGAAACGGAAAATCCGTGGTGCAAGTTGTATATCAGCCGCTGGATCAAGGCTGGCGTTGCGATGCCGGACGGAGAAACGCGAACGTCGGAAAAGGGCACGCCGCAGGGCGGCGTGATCAGCCCATTACTGGCGAACCTGTATCTCCATAGGGTGTTCGATGGCTGGATGCAAAAGTACTTTCCGCGAAACCCGTTCGAGCGTTACGCCGACGATGTGATCATTCATTGCCGCTCCCGCAAGGAAGCGGAAACCGTTTTGAAATCCGTAGACCAGCGGATGCAGCATTTTGGTTTGACGCTGCATCCCGTGAAGACCCGTATCGTGCGTTGTAGCCGGTTCAAAGGGAGTCATCCAGTTGCAAGGCGATGCCGCCGAGAATGTTGCCGAGCGTGTCCTGCATCGAAAAAGCGATGATTGCGGTAATGACTGCCGACGCCGTAACGATGCCGGTGAAATCGACACCGGCGTAGCGCAGCCGCACGAATGCCCAGGCGATGTAACCGATCACAACGAGAATATCTTCGGTGATACGTGGTGGCGCGATATGTACGAGCGGGAACAGAAAACGGAACAACAACATGCCGGTAATGCGAATGATGCTGATGCCCAGCGCAATAACGCCGGTCTCGTGCAGCACGTTGGCCACGGTCAACAACGCGACTTGCTGCGCGAGTATCGCCATGGCGATAGCAAGCAGGCCAATACCGGCAACTGCCAGGGTTGAGTACAGGGTGTGTCGATCCTGTGGGCGGAAACGGAACAGCAGCGCAGCCCCGAGGCCCGTGGCGCCGGCGATCAGCATCAATTCAGGAAACGCCATGACACTTCTTCATAAAAGGGTCTGTCAATCAAACCGTGTAACTGGGTTTCATCACAGCGCAGCCAGCGGCACGCGCTCTTCGCCGAACATCGTCTGGAACACCTGAAGTGCCGGCTTCCAGTGGTGGATCATCTTCCAGTTT
>JBMOOP010000061.1:0-17628 GCA_049324495.1 Pseudomonadota bacterium | reverse complement strand
CTTTCTGCCTGCAGCACGATCAAGTCGGAATCGGCGGCCGACCCTGCTGCTCATTCTGGCATTGGTCTGCCCAAGGCAGCACAGCACCTGGCGCCATCAACATTGCCGCTGATGACCACCCCTGGCACCTGGCTGTATCCGCCGCAAGGCCCGCTGTTCGAACCGATGGACACGCTCGATCCGCGCAACGCGATGATCTATCTGTATCGTCCCTCCACCTCCTGGGAGGATCAGGAATTGCAGGCGCCGTCGTTCTTCATTAACGGCAGCAAACTCTTCGGCCTGAAAAGTGGCAGCTACACTTGGCTTGAATTGCATGCCGGTACGTTCAATTTTCATGCGAAGCGGCCGCTGTCGATCCTGTTCATCAAGAAAATTTTCGATCTGGAATTGAAAGTTGAAGGCAGCAGGAACTATTACCTGCGGTATTCCGAGGATGCACCGTTTGACTACAAGGCCGAAGGCCTGAACCCGGACGATTTTATGCACGCAGGCTTCCTGCAGGAAGTGCCGGAAAGTGTTGCGCTCGCCGAGATTGGCGCGCTCAAGCTCGATCAGCAGGGTGTCTATTACGAGTCCGGGCATATCGTGCGCCACCACTGGGCACCCTTCGATTCCTTTCCGGAAACCGGTGTTGACCCGGATGACTACGCGCCCGATGCTTCAGTATCAACAGCGCAGGAGCCGGGTCTGTGGGGCCGGACGCGCGCCAAGCTGGGCGCCTGGCTCGGAAAATGGTTCTAGCCCGCATAAATGTTCTAAAAAAAGAGGAGTAGGCATGGATATCAAGGGTAGGGTTGCTGTTATCACCGGGGGCGCTTCGGGTCTCGGCCTCGCCACCGCCGGGGCGATCATCGGCAAGGGCGGCAAAGTTGCCATTTTTGATCGCGATGCCGAGCGTGGCCCGAAAGCAGCTGCTGATCTGGGTGGCAACGCGATTTTCGTGCAGGCCGATGTCACCAGCGAAGATTCGGTTGCTGCGGCGGTGAAGGCAACGATTGAAAAATTCGGCACCATTCATGTGTGTGTCAATTGTGCCGGTGTCGGCTCGGCGATGAAGACAGTCGGCCGCGAAAATGTGCCGCATGATCTGAAAACGTTCAGCATGATTCTTGGCATCAACTTGATTGGCACTTTCAACGTACTGCGTCTGTGCGCAGCCCAGATGGCAAAGAACGAGCCGTTGGCCGACAACGAACGTGGCGTGATCATCAACACCGCGTCGGTTGCTGCGTTCGATGGCCAGATTGGTCAGGTCGCCTACGCGGCATCCAAGGGCGGTGTCGTCGGCATGACGCTGCCGATTGCACGTGATCTTGGGCCGTTGGGCATCCGCTGCAATACCATCGCGCCGGGGATATTCAATACGCCGCTGATGAATGCCGCGCCGGACAAGATCAAGCAGCCGTTGATCGAGATGACGCAGTTTCCGAAACGCCTGGGCAACCCGGCGGAATATGCCGCGCTGGTTGTGCATATGGTCGAGAACGCGTTTTTCAACGGTGAAACGGTACGCCTCGACGGCGCCATCCGCATGCAGCCGCGGTAATCGCCGAGGTAATCAAAGTGGGGGGCTATGCCCTACGCGATCTCCATGATTTTATGGTTCTCAATGAGCCAGCGCTCTTGAAACGCGTGCCTGGCGGCCCAACCCACTTCCTTGACATACCACCCATTCACCGATGCCCCAACGATGGCGCCGATAGCCGGAATGGCTTGCAGCGTTTTGCGCTTGGTGAGGTTAATGCTGATCTGCCTCGCAAGATTCTTGATCCCAATGGTACTGGCCTCCTTGCCAAGCGGCTCCGTTGCAGCCTTCTCCGCGAGCGCCTTCCATGTTGTTTTCGCCACAGAAACCTCGATTGCCCTTAACGTGCTGAGAGCCGCGACCTTTTCGATCATGTCATTTGACCCGGACACCGACAGGACAGCCAGAACAAAATCCCGATCGCTCTTCGTCCTGACCTCAAATCCATAGCAAGCACCAATTTTGTGAATTGTGCGAAGCGCTATCACGATGAGGGCAGGTACATCCACAGCCAGACCAAAAATCCCTGCTGCGCCGGTTGCTCCGCCCTCAGCAGTGGCCATGGCAATGGCCCGGTTATGAACTGCATTGGCGAGCCGATCTGATTTTTCCAAATCGTGTTTTCTCAGATCCTCCACTTTGCCTACCCCTGCATCGCGTACAACGTCATCTGTATCAGTCAGCCACTCGGCGGCAGACGACGAAAAGTCCAGAACACTCTTGATTGCGGAGTCTGGAATTACACGAAGAATCAGCCGCGTCATGGGTGTTATCGCGAAGCCAATCGCCCTGAAGGCTATGGATGGCGCCTCACGCTTCCATGCGCCAATTTTTTGTATCTGATGCTTTTCGTAGGCACTAAGATTCACTGCATCTCCCCCCCTGGAACCTGGCGTCCGAGTTAAGGTCGCCGTTTGTCAGTGTCGCTTCGAAGTCCTCGACGGTTTTTGCCTTCGGCAGATCGCGCAGGATTCTGCACAGGTAAGCGTAAGGCTCGTGGTCGTTGGCTTTTGCCGTTTCAATGATCCCGTAAATCCATACGCTGGCATCCCTTACTCACCGACACATGCACAACAAATTCGCTCACCGCTTTCCAGGTTCATCGCGTCAAGTGAAAATCCCCAGACGCAGCCGGCGTCGAGTGCGAACACGTTCGGCGCATCCACTTTTCCCTGCAGTGCCGCCCAGTGACCGAAGACGATGCGTGTCTTTGCGGTTTTGCGTTGCGGGGCGTCGAACCAGGGGTGAAAGCCAGGTGGCGCGCTGCCGAGGCCTTCCTTGCTGCGCAGGTCGAGCGCGCCGCGCGTATCGATGAAGCGCATGCGGGTGAAATAGTTGGTGATGGTACGCAGCCGTGCGGTGCCAGTGAGCGCTTCGTTCCAGCAGGCCGGTTCGTTGCCGTACATGGCACGGAAATAGGCATGCGCATCGCCTTGCCGCAGGATGTTTTCCACTTCGCCTGCCAACCGCTGTGCGTCAGGCAATGACCATTGCGGCGGAATGCCGGCATGGGTCATTACGGTGTTGAGGCGCGCGTTGTAGTGCAGTAGGGGTTGCTGTTGCAGCCAGTGCAGCAGTGCAGCGGCATCTGGTGCGCTGAGCACGCTGGTGAAGGTGTCTTTCGTTTTTTGCGGCACGCAGCCGGCGGCTACGGCAAGCAGGTGCAGGTCGTGGTTGCCAAGCACGATGCGGCAGTTGTCGCGCAGTTTGTACAGCAGGCGCAGCACGCCGAGCGAATCGGGGCCGCGGTTGACCAAATCGCCAACCAGCCAGAGCTCATCCTGGCGGCGATCGAAACGGATTTTTGCCAGTAACCGTTCAAAGGGTTCAAGGCAACCCTGGATATCGCCGATTGCCCAGATCGCCATGGTTGCTGCTCCCGGCTCGCTGCTGTCGGTCGGTTGTTCAGTGCAGCCTGCGCGGCACGGCCAAAGTGAACGGCGCGATGGGTGCTTCAAAGCGAGTGCCGTCGGCCGCCATCATCTGGTAGCTGCCATGCATGGCGCCAACCGGCGTTGTCAACACGGTGCCGCTCGAATAACGGTAACTTTCGCCCGGCGCAAGCCGCGGTTTTTCGCCGATCACGCCCTCGCCGTGCACTTCCTGGATTTTCTGGTTGCCATCGGTAACGACCCAGTGGCGGGTGAGCAGTTGCGCAGCGACGGTGCCAGCGTTGTGCATGGTGATGTGGTAAGCGAATACGTAACGGTGCGCAGATTCGTCGGATTGCTCCGGCAGGAATTCGCTCTGCACCTGTACGTTAACGCAATATGCGGCGGTGTTGTTCATGATCCCCTCGTTTTGGAAGCCTGGTCGGCAAGTGCCACGAACTGCGCCACGTTCAGCATTTCGCAGCGCAGTGACGGGTCTATGCCGCAGGCAATGATCGCCTGTTCGTCGAGTAGGGTGCGCACAGCATTGCGCAGCGTTTTGCGGCGTTGTGAGAAAGCCTGCGTCACCAGTTGTGCGAGCATGTGCTCATCGCGTGCCGTGGTTGCCGATGCCTGCGGTATCAGGCGGACCAGCGCTGAGTGCACCTTCGGCTGCGGGTTGAAAGCTGCCGGCGGTACGGTGAACAGTGGCTCGACGCGGCAGCGGTACTGCAGCAGCACCGACAACCGGCCGTAGTCTTTTTCGCCGGCGGCAGCGCCCATGCGATCCACCACTTCTTTCTGCAACATGAAATGCATGTCGGCAATATGCGTTGCGCAGTCGAGCAGATGGAATATCAATGGCGTGGAAATATTGTATGGCAGGTTGCCGACCACTCGCAGCGGTTTGCCGCGTTCGGCGGCCAGGGCCGCGAAGTCGTAGCGCAGGGCATCGGCGGTGTGTACGCGTACTTTATCGCCGAAGCGCGTGGCGATGCGCGGCGCGAGGTCGCGATCAATCTCGATCACGTCGAGAAACCCGGTGGCGTTGAGCAGGGGGCCGGTGATGGCGCCCAGGCCGGGGCCGATTTCAACCAGGGCGTCGTGCGGCTGCGGGCCAACCGACCTGACGATGCGGGCAATCACCTCGGCATCGTGCAGGAAATTCTGGCCGAAGCGCTTGCGCACACTGTGGCCGGCAACCGGGCGTGGGCTCATGCGGTGCCTGCGGTATGGCTGCGGGCCACGAGTTCGGCAGCGAGTGCCAGGGCTGCGTGCAGGCTGCTGGCGTTGGCCCTGCCGGTGCCGGCGCGGTCCAGCGCAGTGCCGTGATCGACAGATGTGCGGAGTACCGGCAGGCCGAGGGTGACGTTCACCGCATGGCCGAAGCCTGCGTGCTTGAGTACCGGCAGACCCTGATCGTGATACATGGCCAGGACGACATCGCCACCAGCGAGTTGCTGGGGGGTGAACAGTGTGTCCGCCGGCAGCGGGCCGACAATATCGATGCCGCGCGCCCGCGCCCGTGCCAACGCCGGTGCGACCACTTCAATTTCCTCGCGCCCGAGGTGGCCGGCTTCGCCGGCGTGAGGATTGAGGCCGCAGCAGAGTATGCGTGGCGCGGCGATGCCGAATTTGCGCCGCAGATCGCTGTGCACAATGGCAATGACTTCATCGAGCAATGCGCCGGTAATAGCGTCCGGTACGGTACGCAGCGGCAGGTGGGTGGTAGCGAGGGCAACGCGCAGCGTCCCGGCAACGAGCATCATCACCACGCGTGGCGTCTGTGTGCGTTCGGCGAAGTACTCGGTGTGGCCGGTGAAGACGATGCCGGCGTCGTTGATGACGCCCTTGTGTACCGGTGCGGTAACCAGAGCAGAAAATTCGCCGCGCGTGCAGCCGTCGCAGGCGGCATTCAGGGTGGCAAGCACGTAACCGGCATTGCGCGGGTCCAGCGTGCCGGCAATGCAGGGTGCAAGGAGCGGTGCGTGCAGCACGGAAAGCGTACCGGCGGCACGCGTGGCGGCATTGCCCGGCTGCCAGGCGCTGATCGCAAGCGGCAGCGCAAGGGCGGCGGCGCGCGCGTTCAGCAGTTCGCGGTCGGCGATGCAGACGATATCGGTGGTGCGCGTCTGCTGCGCCAGCATGACGGCGATATCCGGACCGATGCCAGCCGGCTCGCCAGCGGTGAGGGCGATCGGGCAGGGCATGGCCATGGCATTCATCGGCTTAGCCAGGGCTCTTGATATCGACGTAGGCTTCGTTGCGTATCTCGCGCAGCCAGTTTTCCAGTTCGGAGTCGAACTTGCGCTTCCAGACTGCGTTGCGTGCCTGCAGCTTGCGGAATTCTTCGCTGGTGTCCTGATCGCGGCGCTCCAGCACCTGGAGGAAATGCCAGCCGTATTGCGTTTCGAACACGCCGGAAAGCTGGCCAGGCTGCGTGGCGTTCATCTGCCGTTCGAATTCCTCCACCATCTGGCCGGGGCTTACCCAACCCAGATCGCCGCCGTTCAGGGCGCTGCCGGGATCATCGGAATTTTTCTTCGCCACTTCGGCAAAATCGCCGCCGTTTTTCACGCGATCAAGCAATTGTTGAGCGAGTTCCTTTGCTTCGTTTGTGGTACGTATTGCCGAAGTCTTGATCAGCACATGTTGTACTTTCGATTGCTGGACGACGCGGTCGGCGTCGCCCTTGCGGTCAATCAGCTTGACGATGTGGAACCCGCTGCCGGAGCGCAGCGGGCCGGCGATGTCGCCGGCTTTCATCGTGGTGATGATGCCGGCAAACAGTGACGGCAACTGCGCGCCGTTGCGCCAACCCAGATCGCCGCCTTCCAGGGCATTGGCGGCGTCGGAGTTGCGTACGGCAAGATCGGCGAAATCGGCACCGGTTTTTGCATCCGCGAGCAATTTCTGTGCCTTCTCCTCGGCGGCTTTTACTACATCGACGCTGGCGGATTGCGGCACCGCCACAAGAATATGGGAAATCCGGAAGCTGTCGGAGAACATCGCGCGGGCGTCGGCGGATTTGAGGAAATCGGTAACGTCGCTGTCGGTGATGCGGATGCGGTCGCTGACCCGGCGCTGGCGCACGCGGTTGATTACCATGTCGCGGCGTACCTGATCGCGGAAGAGAGCGTAGTCGCTACCCTCGGTGCCCAGCTTGTCGGCGAACTCGCGCAGACTCATGCCGTTCTGCCGGGCGATACCGGCGATGGCGTTATTGAGGGCATCGTCGTCGATGCGCACGCCCATGCGGTTGCCGAGCTGCATCTGAATGCTTTCCAGGATCAGCCGCTCAAGCACTTGCTTGCGCAGGGCGGCATCCGGCGGAATATTTGCCTTGCGTGCAGCCAGTTGCGCCTGGATATCCGCCATGCGCTGCGCCACGTCGCTTGCCATGATGACGTCGTCATCGACGATGGCGGCAATGCGATCCAGCCACTCGATGTCGGCATGCGCCGGCGTGGCGGTGCCCAGCGCCAGCGCGAAGGCGAGCAGGACGATGGCAAGCAAGTCAGTCGAGTGCTTTTCTGCGTTTTTCATAACCGGGAATATTGCTCGATAGTTCGGAACTTATTTTGTCGCCCAGGCTGCCCAGACCCTTGAGCTCCACCTCGAACACCAGGCCTTCGTCGGCAATCAGGGCGGTTGAGGCTGGGTCTATGTCCACCGTGCGGCGGGCGACGATGCGTGCCCGCCAGCAACAACTTTCGTACTCGATGCCACCGAGTGCTTCGAGCGTGCGCGCACCGGCAAGATCGAAAATCCAGCGACCAACGATATTCCAGCTCGGGTCGACCGGCAGCAAGCCGGAAAGTTCCGCCTGGTCGATGTCGGGCCGATCATAGCGGTAGCCGACGTTGAGCGTGCGAAATGACGCATCCTGCCAGTAGGCACGCAGGCTGCCACGCACGAAATCGCCGTCATCCGGTGACCATTGGCCTTCGGTGCGGGCACTCCACTGGCGGCTGACTTGCCAGCTGGCGTTCGCGACCAGCGGTGAGCGGCGGGTGGTGTCGAGCCCGGTGAGTGGCGACAAACCGATACGCGGCACCTCGGTATAGAACGCCTGGCCGACGCCGAAGCGCGCGGCTTCGCTGCCCGTCGGGCCGAACAGCCGGCTCTCGACTGCCAGCGACAATTGCTGCGTATCGCCAATGCGGTCGCCACCGGTAAAGCGATTGTTGCGGAACAGTTGGTCGTAGCTGAAAGTCAGTGCCGACGTATCGAACAGCGGTGCGTCATCCTGCGCTTCGTAGGGGGTCCACAGCAGCAGGACGCGTGGCTCCAGGGTTTGCAGCCAGTCGTCATCGTGCATGCGGAAATCCCGCTCGAAGAACAGCATGCCGTCCAGTGACGCCGTCGGGATCAGGTGTTCCGGCGTATCGTCCGTGCTGCTGTTTTCCAGCATATAGGTAGTGTAGCGGGCCAGGGCGGCAGGCTCGAGCTGCCAGGCTTGGCCGGCGAGCGGCCACCGCACCGACGGGGTAATGCGTACGCGTGAGCCGACGGGGTTGGCGAGCAGCGGATCGATGCTCCGGTCAAAATAAACGTATTCGGTGGCGGTGCTCCAGATGGGCCCGTGCTGCGTCGGTAGCGTCATGTTCGCAAGCAATTGCGGCAGACGCTCATAGGGATGATCGGTGGCGGCGATCGTCGGATTGATGGTTTGCCAGCCCTGCACGCGCGCCAGCGCTGACCAGTGCTCAGCGGTGTAGCGTGTTTGCAGCATGCGCACCAGGTGCGTCTCGCGATTGACCGATAATTGCGTGTCGAGATCATCCAGATACGCATCGTCGGATACGTCGGTGGCATCGGCGAACACCTGCCAGCGTGGCGTGGGGTTGCCGATGTGTCCGAAGCGCAACACGTGCCGCGGCTCGTCGCCATAGGCTTTGTCGCTGTCAATCCAGCCGATACCGAGTGTGCCCTTGCCAAAGGAATCTTTCGGTGCGCCCAGCAGGTAGCGCAACTCGCTCTCGACAAGCACGCCACGCTGTTCGATCCAGCGTGGCGTCAACAACAGATCGTATTGCGGATCGAGGTTGAAGTAGTACGGCACGGCGATGTCGGTGCCGTTGCTGTTGCTGAATGAAAATGTTGGGTAAAGCACGCCGCTGCGCCGCCGTTTGTCGATTGGGAAAGTGATGTACGGCACATACAGCACGGGCACCTTGTTGACCAGCAGCCGCATGTGTTTGGCGCTGCCCCAGCCGGCTGCCTGATCCAGGTTGATCTGCTGCGAAATGAGTTGCCAGGTCTCGTGGCCCGGTTCGCAGGAGGTATACGAACCGCCTTCGATGACCACGCTGTATTCGTTTTCGCGTTGGATGGTGCTGGCACTGCCGCGAATGTGCGGGGCGTGCAGTGCGTACCTTGTGTTGACCAGATAGCTGTTGCTGCCGTCGAGTGCGAGTTCGGCGCTGTCGGCTTCGATGGTCATCGCCGGATCCTGCAGAAACACATGACCGGACAGCAACAAGCGATCGCGGCCGGCGGTGATCGCCGCGCGGTCGGCGCGCATCAGGTTCTGGCCCTGCCGAACCTCGACGAGACCGGTGACCTGCGATTCGCCGGTCTCGTCGAGTTGCATGTTGTCGGCCGCGACATAGACCGGCGCATCGCGCCCCTGGTCGTCGCCCTCGAGCCTGGGCAGTGGCGGTGCGATATAGGCGCCATGACACCAGGGTGGGATAAATGGCACTTGCGTGGCAGGGAACCCGCGCAATTGCTCCCGCGAGTAAAAATTCAGGGGTTGGTATGGCTGGCCTGGTGACAGCGCCGGCATCGGCGGTGCTGACGATTCTTCCTCGGCTATTGCCGCCGCCGGCGTAGCGGTGGCCAGGGCCGGCGTCGTTTGCGTTTCTGCCGATATGCTTTCCACGGCGCGCGCGCCGGTGGCCCAGACCAGGATCGGCAGGAGCAGCACGAGGAAAGAATGCGCGGCAGGGAAGCGCGGGATCATGGGCAGGAAAGCGGGGGGCCAGGCTGTCACGGCGAAGGCCGCATCATATATGATCCGCCCGGTTTTCAGCGAGGATACGCGCATGTTGCCAGCCGCTCGCGAGGCTCTGCTTGCGCAATGGGCCGCCGCCGAAGCAGTGCGCCGGGGTTACCCGTCGCCCGCTGCCGCACTCACGCCGGTTTCCGGTGACGCCAGTTTTCGCCGCTATTTCCGTCTTACTACCGGGCGCGGCCCGCTGATCGCGGTCGATGCGCCGCCGGCACAGGAAAACTGCCGTCCTTTTGTTGCCATCGCCGGCGCTTTGCGGGCGGGTGGTCTGCACGCACCGGAAGTCATCGCCACCGACTTTGACCGCGGCCTGATGCTGCTGGAAGATTTTGGTGATGCGCTGCTGCGCCCGGCACTGGCTGACGACACCGTCGATGCACACTACACGCAGGCGATGGCAGAATTGCTGCGTATGCAGGGCATCACGGCAACGCCGGGCCACAGCCTGCCGCCGTACGATCGCCAGCGACTGCTCAATGAGATGCAGCTGTTCCGCGACTGGTTCGTGAAGGTGCACCTCGGGCTGGAACTCGGCGAGGAAGATCTTGCCGTGCTGCACGATGCCTGTGAGCGCATCGTTGCAGATAATCTCGCGCAACCGGTGGTGTTCGTACACCGGGATTTCCATTCGCGCAACATCATGCTGCTGGCAGATGGCACGCTGGGGCTGATTGATTTTCAGGATGCGGTGATGGGGCCGGTGACCTACGATTTGCTGTCGCTGCTGCGCGATGCCTATGTGATGTGGCCGCCGGCACGCGTTCGCGGCTGGGTGCTGCAGTTTGCCCGGATGCTGCGCGCCGAGCAGCGCATTGCTGTCGACGATGCGACGTTCCTGCGCTGGTTCGACTGGATAGGGGCGCAGCGCCACCTCAAGGTGGTCGGTATCTTTGCACGGCTGCATCACCGCGACGGCAAGGCCGGTTATCTTGAGGATATTCCGCGCGTGTTCAACTATCTGATCGGCGAGATCGCCGGTTACCCGGAACTCGCTGGGCTCGCTGCGTTACTGCGCGAGCGTATCCTGCCTGCTTATCTGGCGAAGAAGCCGGAAGCGCGCGTGTTTCTCACAGCGTTATGACTTTTCCTCAGGGTATATGCCGATGAAAGCGATGATCCTCGCCGCTGGCCTTGGTACCCGCTTGCGGCCGCTCACCGACATCGTACCCAAGCCGTTGCTTGAGGCGGGCGGCAAACCGCTGATCGTCTGGCACATCGAAAAACTGGTTGCGCTCGGGGTGCGCGATATCGTTGTCAACCATGCCTGGCTGGGCGAGCGTATCGAGCAGGTGCTGGGCGATGGCACGCACTTTGGCGCCCGCATCGCATATTCGCGTGAGGGTCTGCCGCCACTGGAAACCGCAGGCGGTATCCGGCGTGCACTGCCGCTGCTCGGTGCGGCACCCCTGATGCTGATCAACGGCGACATCTGGACGGATTTTGATTTTGCGCACTTACCGGGCGTGCACGCACCGATGGCGCCGGGCATCGATGCACATCTGGTGCTGGTGCCGAACCCGGACTTCCATCCGCATGGCGATTTTGTGCTTGATCGTGCGGGGCGCGTACAGGTGGACGGTGCGCCGAAATACACGTTTGCCGGCATCAGTGTCTTGCGCCCGCAACTGTTTGCATCGTTGCCGGACGGCCCGGCACCACTGGCGCCGTTGCTGCGTGCGGCGATGGCACGTGGTGTGGTGAGCGGTGAGCTGCATGTTGGCCGCTGGACCGACGTTGGCACGATCGAGCGACTGGAAACATTGCGTGGCGAGTTGGTCGGCTGAGTTGCGGTGGCCGACTACGGTTGACTAACTAAATGTCATAGCCGGTGCTCGACTTTTTTCCGTGGTGCGGATCGCGTCGACGCTCCGGCAGGTAATGCTGCAGCAGTGCGTCGCCGAGCGTAGCCAGCGTCACCGGTTTGACGATCTGCCCGTCCATACCGGACTGCAGTGCGAGCGTGCCGTAATCCTGTGTGGCGTGCGCGCTCAATGCCAGTATCGGACAGCGCGACCAGCCGGAGGCCGCTTCCAGGGCGCGAATTTCACGCGCTGCGGCGTTGCCATTGAGGATCGGCATATCGAGATCCATCAGCACCATGTCGTAATTGCCCGACTGCTCGGCGTAACGATTGACGGCGCATCGGCCATCCTCGACGACATCCACATCAATCCCCAGTTTTCGCAGCAGACCGCGCGTTACCAGTTGGTTCACCGGGTTGTCCTCGGCCACCAGTACGCGCAGGCCCTCCGGCAGCAGGGCGTGGAGCGGTGTGGCTGCGGGGTTTTCTGTTGCCGGGATCCTAGGCAGCGACGGTGACGGTGACAGCAGGGCGATGAGGTCGTCGCGCGTGAACACCGAGCGGCTGACGATGTCGCAGACAGGCGTGCCGATACCGAGATTATCGGTGGACGTGTCGATGCGGGTGATAGGTGTGTCGATGTGGGAGATGTCGGTACCGACTGCAGTCAGCAGGCGCACGGAAATTTTCGGGTGGTAATCGGCGAGGTGATGCGCGATGGCAACAGCGTCGCCGGGCCAGCGCTGGCCATTGATCACGACGAAATGGATTTCCGGGTGTGCCTCCAGCAAGTGACGCGCGTCGCGTTCGTTCGTGGCGATTGAAACGCGTTGCCCGATTGCCGACGGCAACGCGGCAATGGCGTGGGCGAGGTGGCCATCGCCATCGAGCAGCAGGACCGGAACAGGCAGCGTGGGCAAGGTTGACGGTTTCGCCGGATATCCGTCGTCTGCCGGCAGCAGCGGCACTTCGAACCAGAATACCGAGCCATCGCCAATGCTGCTGTAGACACCGATGTTGCCGGCCATCATGAGCACGAGTTCACGACTGATACTGAGGCCCAGTCCGGTACCGCCGAAGCGGCGCGTCACAGCGGGTGATGCCTGTGTGAACAGGTTGAACAGGCTCTGCTGTTCGGTCGGCGTCAAGCCGATACCGGTGTCGCGTATCTCAATACGCAGCCGCGCCGCACCGTCGTTGCCGAAGGCATGTTCAGCATAGATCTCAATGCGTCCCTGCTCGGTGAACTTCACGGCGTTGCCGATCAGATTAAGAAGTATCTGCCGGATGCGGATCGGGTCGCCGATGATCATCGTCGGCACGGCATCGTCAATCGTACAAAAAATCAGGGAGCGGTTTTGGCCGGCATTCAGGCTGAATACCTGGGCGCTTTCGCAGATCAGCGCGCGGATATCGATGGAAATCCGACTGATCTCGAGCTTGCCGGCTTCAATTTTTGCGTGGTCGAGGATGTCGTTGATGAGGCTGAGCAGAGATTTCCCGGCGCTGCTGATCAACTCGATGTACTCGCGCTGCCGAGGTGTCGGCTGGGTGTCGCGGAGCAATTCGGCCAGTCCGATGACGCCGTTCAGCGGCGTGCGGATCTCGTGGCTCATCCGGGCCAGGAACAGGCTCTTGGCGCGATTCTCGGCACGGGCGCTCATTTCGGCGTAACGCGTCCGGTAAAACATCACGCCAAGAGCAGTGATTGCGGCATAAAGCAGCAGCAGCCCGACAGCCGTGGCGATGTCTACCCGCAGTCGTTTGCTGCGCTCGCGCCGCACCAGCGATTCGGCGCTGTCGACAAGTGCATCACTCGTACTGCGCAGGGCCGCATAAGCTGTTTCGCCTTCGTGCCACGACTGTTCCCAACCGATAGTCAGTTGAGGCGCGAGTACCAGTGACTGTTCGGTGCTGGTCAGATAAGTGCGCAATGGACTCAGCGCTTCCGGTCGCGGCAGCCCATCGCCGCGATGCCGTTCGGCAATGCCGGATAACTGGTTCTCCAGAGTAATCGCCAGGGTATCCAGCGCCGTCCAGGCATTGTCCAGATATTCGGCGTCGCTCGAACTTAAGTAGCCATCACGCAGTCGGGAGTAGATGGCGATGGCACGCAGCAGCCCGAGATCGCGCCGTGCCTTGTGCATGGTATCGAGCACCAGCATCAGCAATTCATTGGCGTTGATATCCGTACCGGCCGCCATGTCGGTAATGAAGAACAGGCTGGCTATGGCCGTGTGCACCTCGTCATTGAGGCGTTCCACGTTGTTGAATGGCACGGCGGTATCGGAGGTTTCGCTGGCGACACCCAGATCCTGCCACACTTGTTGGAGGTGATCGGCGCGGGCACTCAGGAAATCGTTGTCGAAACGCCGGAGATTGGCGATGAAAGCCTGCAGGTGCCGATCGACATCGAACCGTGCCTGCTCGTATCGCGACGACACTTCCGGTGCATCAAGGTAGGTATTGGCCGGCGCAAGGTCGCGCATGCTTTCCAGAGGCACAACCACGACGAGGGCGGCACGAAAAGTGTCAAGTACGCGCTCCATTTGCGTATACCGTTCGACGTGACCGAGCGTGGCCTGTACCAGCAGCCAGGCCAGCAGCGCGAAGGGCAGGGTGATCAGTACGGTAATGCCCAGCGCCGAGCCGAACCAGGATGACGTCTTTTCTTGCTCCATGGACGACGCATCGGTTAATGAGTGGGGGTGGTCATTTTGCACCTTTGCTGGCGGCACTTGCCACGCTCATTGCGATTGCCGCGCCGAACGGGATTGCCTGGATCGTCAGCACTGCCAGCCATAACTGTACGTCGGTGGCGGCAGTCTGCTGGCGCAATGCCACGCCGACGGCACAGGCGAGGAGTATGACGAGCAGCGCGACTTCCTCGCGTGCCAGCAGCACGGCGCTGACCAGGCTTTCGCGAGTCTTCAGTTTTGGCGTGCGCAGGAACGGCATCGACCGGGTTACCAGGCCGAACAGGATCGCGCGTGCAATGGTATGGGAGAGCGCGAGGCCGGCGCAGGCGGCAGCCAGCGTTGTCCGGCGGTTGGTACCGATGCGGCGCCGGTACAGGAACCACAGCTTCGACCACTTGAAAAAGAACAGGGCCAGCGGCGGGATGGCGAAAAGCGCCAGTGGCGGATCAATGCGCTGTGGCAGCACGATCATGCCAAGTGACCAGAGGATCGCGCCAAGCGTGAACAGGAGGTTGAAGCCATCCGCGAGCCATGGCAGCCAACCACCGACGAAATGGTAACGCTGGCCGGCCGTCAGCTCTGTGTTACGACCGAGGAGCAACGCGCCGGCGTGCGCGCGCATGATTTGCATGGCGCCGAAGGCCCAGCGGAAACGCTGCTTCTGGTAATCGACGAAATTATCCGGGATGAGTCCCTTGCCGTAGCTGCGGGCAATGTACGCGGCTTCGTGACCGTTTTCGAAGAGACGCAGACCGAGTTCGGCATCCTCGGTGATGCACCACTGGGCCCAGCCGCCGACTCCCTCCAGCACCGATTTGCGCACCATGGTCATGGTGCCGTGCTGGATGATCGCGTTGCGATCGTTGCGCGTTACCATCCCGATCTGGAAGAAGCCCTGGTACTCGGCATAACACATTTTCTTGAAAAGGTTGTCGTCGCCGTCACGGTAGTCCTGCGGTGCCTGCACGAGCGCGATCTCGCCTCGCGCAAAGTGTGGCGTGAGATGGGTCAGCCACTGCGGTTCGACAACGTAATCGCTATCGATGACCGCAACTACGCCGGCATCCGGTGCCGTGTGCCGCAAGGCAAAATTCAGCGCGCCGGCCTTGAATCCCGCCAGGGGTGCGACATGGTAAAAGCGGAAACGTTTACCATGCTGAGGGGCAAGCCCCGCGTTCATCGTGGCGCACCAGGCTTGTACCGGCTCCCAGACCGCCGGATCCCGGGTGTTGTTGTCGATCACCAGCACTTCGAAATCGTCGTACTGCAGCGCTGCCAGTGCCGTCAGTGTCTCGATCACCATGGCGGGTGGTTCGTTGTAGCAGGGCACATGGATCGACACTTTCGGGTGGAATGACGGATCGCATTGCTCGATGGGTACGAATGTGCGGCGGCGCTCGCGCACCCACACCGCCTCGGCCCACTCGTGTGCTTCGACCAGCAGCACGATCGTCACGCCCAGCGCGCTCACCGCGAGAACAATGCCCAGCAGTACCGTGCCAAGCGTTGCGTATTGCTCCATGTATTCGTTCGCCATCCAAACCAGCGTGGTGATGCTGGCGAAGGCGATGACTGCGAGGAAGCTCAGCGCGCGTTTACGCAATAGCTGGGCATCGGTAAGCAAGATCAGAAAGGTGAGAATGGCGAGCGTGATCGATACCGAGACCAGGGTGCGCCACTCGGGTATCTCGACAATCGGGCGCTGGAAAGGGAATTTCTGTTGCCGCTCCACATCCCACACGCCCCAGTAAGCGCCGACCGAACCCTCGGTCGCCTGCTTCCAGGGCTGATCGAACGCTTCCATGATGAAGTAATCGAGTTTGAGATCCCTCGCCATCGGCAGAAAGTTGCGCAGAAAACGCGCTTCGTCGCTGACCGTGGCATCGGCATCGCCGACTTCGCGGCCACGGCTGGGCCAGCCCACCTCGGCCAGCAGGATCGGTTTGCCGGGGAAGGATTGGGTGAGCGCGTAGTGCATGCTGGCAATGTGGTCGTTTGCGCCCTCCAGCTGCTTGCCCTGCCAGTAAGGCAGGAAATGCGCGGCGATGAAGTCGCAGTGCTCGGCGAGCGCGCGGTTCGCGTTCCACAAATGCCAGGGCTCGGCAGTGGATACCGGCACTTTCACCCGGGTCTTCACGTACTGCAGATAGGCGATCAACTGCGCGACCGACAGATCCTCGCGCAGCAGCGTTTCGTTGCCGACGATCACGCGATCGACGTTCGGGTTTGCGTTTGCCACCGCGATCATCCGGTCGATCTCAATGGCGTTTCGGACGAGATCGGCGGTGAGCCAGGCGCTGATGGTGACCTGCATGCCGTAGGGCCGTGCCAGCGCCGGGATGTCGCCGAGGATGCCGTCGACCGAATAGATACGGATGCGGCGGGTTTGCTGCGTGAGCAGCGCCAGGTCGGCACGGATTTCGTCGGCACTCGGGTGGCTGCCCTCCAGCGGGCTCTGGCCGGCGCGGTAGGGCGAGTAGGCGTAGCCGGCCACATGGTCCGGCCAGGCGGGCTCCAGCATCGGCCGGTTGGCGATGGCCCAAATGGCGAGCGTGATTGCCGACAGGGCGAGCAGCACGAACAGTGAGGGCAGGAAGCGTATGGCGCGACGGGGCATAGCGGGGCGGGGTCTTGTTGTTTGGGCGGATGATACCGGACGGGCATCGGCACCGGTCTGGAACTGCATCCCGTATCCGGCAATTTGCCCCTGGGCATCAACCTTTCGGGACTATGACAATAGAATAAGCAACCCGATGCCTTCGACGGCTGCACCTTACGTAGTTGAACGCCAGCGCCAATTTCAGCCAGGGTGTCGGCGTCAGACCGAGGCCGGCGTAGGCCATCGACCGATCGACGATGTCTATTTTTCCCGGCTGAGGCCAGATGTTGCCGGCCTCGAGGGTTGCCCACAGGTATTCGCTGCTGCCGATGATGCCAGGAGCGAGACGGAAATCGGTGCTGTCGTTGCCGAAACTGAAGGCGCCGCGCGCGTTGCGTGAACCCGAAATAGGTGCCAATGCCTGTCGACAGGGTTCCTTCGTTCCGATCTGGATCGCCGGTGAGCAGTTTCACTTCGCCGGTGACATGGGGCGTCAGCGCCGCCGGTTGACATGCCCTGTCCCTGATCGGGGCAACTCCCGCATCGTTGTCGGTTCCACCCTGCAGTTCACTCAGTTGCCGCACCGCATGCGCCACCGGGCAAGCGCCGCAGCGACCGGCAACCCGCCGAGCACCGCCACCAGGGTCGCGCCGGTGGGTAGATCGCCTGCGAACGACAACCACAAACCGAGGGCACTGCCAACGAGTCCCAGCAGGAACCCGAGCACCAGGCGCACCCGGAAGCGATTGCTCAACAGCGAGGCGCTGAATGCCGGAATGATCAAAAAAGCGAATACCAGCAACACACCGGCAAGATCGACGCCGAGCGTGATGACCAGCGCGAACGAGGCGAAAAACAGCAATTCCCACCAAAAACTGCGTTGCGTGGTACCGCCGTCAAACGACAGGGCGTGGAAGCGCCGGTGGAACACCGCATGCAGCAGCGCCACGGCGAAGTACGCCGCAGCCAATATACCGACGTCACGCCAGAGCACAAACAGCACGTTGCCGTTGAGCATGCTCTTGAGTTCTTCCATGCCCTGATTCGATCTGCCCAGGATCACGACGGTGAGCGCGGTCGCCACCACATAGGTGCAGCCGATCGCCACCTCGCG
>JBMOOP010000060.1:0-1990 GCA_049324495.1 Pseudomonadota bacterium | reverse complement strand
TCGGCGAATACGACAAACAGGAGCTGCCGAATTATCGGGTGTTCGACGAGCGCCGCTATTTTGTGCCCGGCAGCGCCCCGTTGGTGGTTACGGTTGCCGGTGTACGCATGGCGATCGCGATCTGCGAGGACGTCTGGTTCGCCGGGCCGCTGGCTCAGGCCCGCGATGTCGATGCCGATGCGGTGCTGGTGCTCAATGCCAGTCCGTTTCATGCGGACAAGCAGGCCGAGCGCGAGCAGGTCGTGCGCGAACGGGTGCGGGAGACCGGCTTGCCCATCGCCTACGTCAATCTGGTCGGCGGGCAAGACGAGCTGGTGTTTGATGGCGGCTCGTTCGCCATGAATCGTGAGGGGGAGGTTGTTGCACGGGCCCCGCATTGCGCGGAGTCTCTGTTGGCGGTCGATTTCGCGCAGGGTGATTTTCAGTGCTCGGATCGTGCGCCGGTGCCCGGTACCGATCAGTCGCTGTATGACGCATTGGTGCTGAGCGTGCGCGATTATGTCAACAAAAACGGTTTCCGTGGTGCGTTATTGGGTTTATCCGGCGGCATCGACTCGGCGTTGACATTGGCAATTGCCGTCGATGCGCTCGGTGCTGATCGTGTCGAGGCGGTGATGATGCCGTTTCGCTACACCGCACAAATGAGTATCGATGATGCCGAGGAGGAAGCGCGGATCCTCGGTGTTGGCTTCCGGGTGATTCCGATCGAGCCGATGTTTGATGCCTTCATGGCCGGGCTCGCAGAATCATTTGCCGGCATGGCGCGCGATACCACCGAGGAAAATCTGCAAGCGCGTTGTCGTGGCGTGTTGTTGATGGCGCTCTCGAACAAGCAGCACCAGATGGTGCTGACCACCGGCAACAAAAGCGAGATGGCAGTTGGCTACGCAACGCTCTACGGAGACATGGCCGGTGGCTTCGACGTGCTGAAAGACGTGCTGAAAACGGCCGTTTTTCGTCTCAGCGAGTATCGCAATGCGCGGGCATTGGCAAACGGGGAAGCGGTGCCGCCGATTCCCCGGCGCGTCATTGAGCGGCAGCCGTCTGCCGAACTCGCGCCCGACCAAAAAGACAGCGATTCGCTGCCGGCATATCCGGTGCTTGATGAGATACTGCGTTTATACGTCGAGGAAGACGAAAGCGCCGAGCAGGTGATTGCGCGCGGGTTTGACAAGGATATGGTCTATCGTGTGGTACGCATGGTCGATCGCAACGAATACAAGCGACGCCAGGCGGCGATTGGCCCGCGAGTGACAAAGCGTGGCTTCGGCAAGGATCGTCGCTATCCCATCACCAACGGCTGGATACCGGGAATCTGACAGACGCGTTCAGTCGAGCAGCCCGAACGAAACAATGTACAGCCATGAGGGCCCCTCGGCATTGCGGCCCTCGGGCACATGCAGGGTGCCGTCGGTGTGCAGCCTTGGGTGTTGCGGGAAATTCAGTTTCAGCAAGGCAAGGAAATGCTCGGCGGCCTGTGTTTCGCCGAGCCGGCGATTGCACTCGCTAGAAATGACCAGCGCATCACCAAGAGACGGCGCGGTCGGGTAGTTCTCCAGCACGTAGCGGGCGCGACCCAGCGCGCCGATGCAGGCGCCGCGGCGTACGTAGTACCAGGCATTGCCGATTTCCTGTTCGGCCAACTGGTTGCGCAGATACAGCATGCGGGCGCGGGCATCGGGTGTGAACGGGCTTTGCGGGTGACGCGCTATCAGGATGGCGAAATCGCCATATGCTTCACGCAGCGTCGACAGGTCTCGCAGCGCGGGGTTGACGGGCGAGCGCCGTTCAAGCACGCCGCTCTGCATCCAGTAATTGGCGAGGCCCTTGATGTACAGCGCATAGTCGGCGTGCAAATCGTCTGGACTCTGGCGCAAAAAGCGCGCGGCCGTGGTGGTGGCAGCCGGATAGTCGAGGGCGCGCATCTGCGCGTACATCATGTCCAGCTGTGCTTGCGCCGAGTAACGCCCGAACGGGAAGCGCGTCTCGA
>JBMOOP010000059.1:0-18033 GCA_049324495.1 Pseudomonadota bacterium | reverse complement strand
TCGAGCGCTCGATCCGCCCGGAGCGCGGGTTACTGAAGTTGCGCAGCGAATTGGGGTTGTTTGCCAATCTGCGGCCGGCGATTTTGTATCCGCAACTGGCGGGCGCGTCTTCGCTGAAACCGGAAATAGTCGCCGGCCTCGACATCCTGATTGTGCGTGAACTCACCGGCGGCATCTATTTCGGCCAGCCGCGCGGCATCCGCACGCTGGAAAACGGCGAGCGCGAAGGCTTCAACACCGATATCTACCGGGAGAGCGAGATTCGCCGCATTGCGAAGGTTGCTTTCAGTCTTGCTGCCAAGCGCGGCAACAAGATTTGCTCGGTGGACAAGGCGAATGTCATGGAAGTGACTGAACTGTGGAAGCAGGTGGTGACCGAGGTGGCGAAGGATTATCCGCAGGCGATGTTGTCGCACATGTATGTCGACAACGCGGCGATGCAGCTGGTCAAGGCCCCAAAGCAGTTCGACGTGATCGTCACCGGCAATCTTTTCGGCGACATCCTTTCGGACGAGGCGGCGATGCTGACCGGCTCGATCGGCATGTTGCCGTCGGCGTCACTCGATGAATCCGGCAAGGGCATGTACGAGCCCTGCCATGGCTCGGCACCGGATATCGCAGGCCAGGGCCTTGCCAATCCGCTTGCCACCATTTTGTCGCTGGCGATGCTGTTCCGTTACAGCTTCAACCTGCCGCAAGTGGCCACGCAGATCGAGTCTGCCGTTGGCAAGGTGCTGGATCAAAACCTGCGCACGCCGGACATCTTCAGTGCAGGCACGCAGAAGGTCGGCACGAAGGAGATGGGTGACGCGGTGGTGGCTGCGCTTTGATGCGGTTTTTGCAGGTTCGGCATCAGCCGGACAACAAATCGATGTCCGGCTGATGCCGGATCTACAGCGAAAATGTGAGGAGTTACGGCGATGAGCAAGCAATACGACGTATGTGTTCTTGGTGCCACCGGCGCGGTCGGCGAAGCGCTGTTTGAGATTCTTGAGCAGCGCAACTTCCCGGTACGCAACCTGTATCCGCTGGCGTCCAGCCGCTCGGCCGGCAAGACCATTCAGTTTCGCGGCAAGAACATCAGGGTGCTGGATGTCGCCGAATTTGATTTCAGCAAGGCGCAGATCGGTCTGTTCTCGGCCGGCGGCAGCGTGTCGAAGGAATGGGCGCCGAAGGCGGCGGCCAAAGGCTGTATCGTCATCGACAATACTTCCGAGTTCCGTTACCGCGACGACATCCCGCTGGTGGTGCCGGAAGTGAACCCGCAGGCCATCGCGCAGTACAAGGCAACCAACATCATCGCCAACCCGAACTGCTCCACCATCCAGATGCTGGTGGCCTTGAAGCCCATTCATGATGCCGTGGGTATCGAGCGGATCAATGTGGCCACCTACCAGGCAGTGTCCGGCACCGGCAAGGAGGCCATCGAGGAGCTGGCCATGCAGACGGCCAATATCCTCAACGCCAAACCGATTGCCACCGAGGTCTATCCCAGGCAGATCGCCTTCAACGTGCTGCCGCAGATTGATGTCTTCATGGACAACGGTTACACCAGGGAAGAAATGAAGATGGTCTGGGAGACCCGCAAGATCATGGGGGACGATTCTATCCAGGTGAATCCGACCGCCGTCCGGGTGCCGGTGTTCTATGGCCACTCCGAGGCTCTGCACATTGAGACCCGCAAGAAGATATCCGTTGCCGAGGTCCGGGCGCTGTTGGCCCGGGCGCCGGGCGTGAAGGTGCTCGATGAGCGCAAGCCGGGCGGCTACCCGACACCGGTAACCGAAGCGGCCGGCGAGGACCCGGTCTGGGTCGGTCGGATCCGGGAGGACATCTCCCATCCGCGCGGCATCAATCTGTGGGTGGTGGCTGACAACGTCAGGAAGGGGGCGGCTCTCAACAGCGTCCAGATCGCCGAGGTGTTGATAAAAGACTATATTTGATGGATAGTTAGCCGCACTACGTTAGAGTGTTTCTAGGTTGGGCTGGCCGTATTGTGGCCTTCGTCACGCTCCGGCGGCCCTCCTGTTGCAGGTTGCCATCACACAATCCTCGGCGCCGGGGACAACAACAACGACGAGAAGGATGGGGCAATGGTTCGAAACAAGCTCGCCGCAGCAATCCTGAGCGCCGGTCTCTTGCTGCCAGGGTTCGCTTTTGCGCTCGGCGTGGGTGAGTACACCCTCAAGTCTTACCTCAATCAGCCGCTTGATCTTGAAGTCGAACTGATTCAAACCAAGGATTTGGCGCCCGAGGAGGTCATCGCGACGATTGCGTCGCAGGAAGAGTTTGCGCGCGTGGGTGTCGAGCGCGTTTTTTTCCTGAGTGATATCCGTTTTGAGATTGAGCAGCGTGGCGACGGGCGTCTCGTCGTCGTGGCACGCAGCACCAAGCCGGTCACCGAGCCGTTTCTCAATTTTCTGATGGAAGTGCAGTGGCCGCAAGGCCGCATGCTGCGCGAATACACCATCCTGCTCGATCCGCCGCTCTACAAAACCGGCGTTGCGCCGACGGCGATGTCCGAGCCGGTAGTCGTTCTGGCACCACCGCCTGCGGTCGCTGCCGAGCCGATCGTCGAGCCTGTCGCCGAATCCGCTGTGCCTGCGTCGGATGTCGCGTTGTCAGCTGTCGCTACGCCGGTGCTGGCACTGCCGCCGGCTGACAACTCGCTGCCGCCGCCGCCGTCGAGCGTGGTCGCTGGTGCCGTTGAATCGCAACCGGTGGCTGCGCCAACGCCGACACAGGCTCTCCAGCCGGCGGCGGCTGAGGGTGAGTACCGTGTCCAGGCGCGTGACACCATGTGGGAGATCGCGGCGCGTCATCGCGGTGGCGCCAACGTTCAGCAGACCATGATGGCGATTCAGCGCGCCAACGAGGGCGCATTCATCAAGGGAAATATCAACCTGGTAAAAAAGGGTTATGTGCTGAGGATACCCGTCGAAGCGGAAATCCAGCGGATCAGCACGGCTGAGGCTAGAAGTGCTTTCACCGCCCAGAACCGCGCCTGGCGCGAGCTGCTCGATAGTCGCGCGGCTGCGCTGCCGTCCGAGGGTGCGCAGCTTGAAGCCGGCAAGGCCGCGACGGGCAAGCGGCCTGCAAAAAAGGGCACTGGCGCTGGTGAAGTGACGCTGGTGGTACCGACGGCGTCTGCCAAGTCTGGCAAGGCTGCAGGTGGCAAGGAACTCGACGCCCTGCAAAACCAGTTGGCCATTGCTGAAGAAGGTCTTGACAAGGCTGCGCGTGAGAACAAGGAGCTCGCTTCGCGTCTTACTGACCTCGGTCAGCAGGTGCAGGCGAGTGACAAATTGCTCGCGATGAAGAACACCCAGATCGCCGACCTGCAGAAAGAATTGAATCGCCTGCGCAAGGAAAAGGGTATGCAGCCGGTTGAGGCGCCGCAGTCGGTGACTGAAACGGCTGTTGCCGGGACTGCCGCTGCGGCGGCTGAAAGTACCGCTGTGCCTGAACCTGCTGCCAGTAAGGTGGTCGAGCCCGAGCAGTCAAAGCCAGCGAAGAAGGAAATCAAGGAAAAGCCGGAGCAGGTGAGTGGCAACAGCAGTGGCTCGTCGATGCTATTGCCACTTGCGGGTCTTGCGATGTTGCTGATTGGCGGGATTGGTTTCTGGTTCTGGCGCAGGAAAAAGGGTGCCGATGCCAGTGGTGCAACAGGCTATGCAATCGAAGAAACGCATGAGGCCCAGATAGCTGAAGATATGGCTCAGCTGCAGGACCTTAACCTCGGCGACAATGACGCAAGCGATCTTGATGATGCGGATCACGCCACTACGCGTGCAAAAGAAGGCGGTGAAAGTGCTGATCCGTTGGGCGAAGCAGACATGTACATGGCCTACGGCCGGTTTCAGCATGCGGCTGACATTCTGTATGCGGCGCTGCAACGTGAGCCGGAGCGCGATGAAATCCGCGTCAAGCTTGCGGAAGTCTACGCTGAGATGGGCGATACCGACTCTGCGCGTGAGCAGGCGACCGCTGTTGCCAGCAGCAAAAATGCCGATATCCGTCGCCAGGCTGCTGCGGTGCTGGCGCGCGTTGGTGGCAGCGCAACTTTGGCGACAGATGGAGCAGCAGCCGAAGAAAAACTGCCCAGCCTCGATGATCTCGCGCTGGAATTTTCTGGTGGCAAACAGGAGCCGGTAGCCAGCGAAGAACTCTCATTCGATATGCCAGAGGACGTTGCAGCTCCGTCTGTGGTTGATAACGCGCTCGATTTCTCGCTCGGCGACTTCAGTAGTGATACCGGTTCAAAAACGGGCGTACGTCCAAAAGCTGCTGTCAATGTCGATGCCGAAGAGATGTCTCTTGATGATGTTGATTTTGGCGAGTTCACGCTGGAGGAAGAGAAGCCGGTAGCTGCTGCCACGGAAGAGTTCTTGCCTGAAGATAAGCTCTCGCTGGAAGCTGCGGGTGCCAATCTTGCGGACGAGGAGATCAATTTCGCGGCCGAACCGGCTGCTGTCGAGGAGCCTGTCGAGCTCACGCTTGAAGAGGAGGTGGCCGCCGCTGGCGAGCTTGATCTTGAGTCCGAGCTTGCCGACCTGCAGGCTGATCTGGCAGACGAAGGCGCAGGTGGTGAGGCGGCGGTTACTGGCGGTGACGATTTTGATTTCCTCGCCGACAGCGATGAGAATGCAACGAAACTCGATCTGGCACGGGCTTACATCGACATGGGCGATGCCGAGGGTGCGCGCGACATCCTCAATGAGGTAGTCGCTGAAGGTAAGCCGGCGCAAAAAGCCGAAGCACAGAAGTTGCTGGCCTCGGTCGGCTGATCGCTTTGCGGTGGAGCGCGGTGGCGTTTGCGTATCGCTCTGGGCATTGAATATGACGGCACCCGCTATCACGGCTGGCAGGCGCAGGGGCCGGGGGTCGATTCCGTCCAGTATCGTGTCGACAGGGCGGTGTCCGGTGTCGCGGCTCATCCGGTCACTGTCGTGTGCGCGGGCCGTACCGACGCCGGCGTTCACGCCACCGGCCAGGTTGTGCATTTCGATACCACAGCCGAGCGGGAGATGCGGGCCTGGGTACTGGGCGTCAACTCGGGCTTGCCCGCTGATGTTGTGGTGCGCTGGGCAGTCCGGGTAGCCGACCATTTTCACGCGCGTCATAGCGCCCTTGCCCGTCGCTACCGCTATGTAATCCTCAACGAACCGATCCGCCCGGCGATTTTCGGGTCGCTCGTCAGCTGGAACTTCCGGCCGCTGGATGTCGTCCGCATGCAGGCAGCGGCAAATCACCTGATCGGCGAACATGACTTTTCGTCATTCCGGGCGGCAGGTTGCCAATCAAAAACGCCGATGCGTTATCTGTCTGAACTGCAGGTACGCCGTCTTGGCAATCTGGTGGTGATCGAGGTGCGTGCCAATGCATTCCTCCATCACATGGTCCGAAACATTGCTGGCGTGCTGATGGATGTCGGCACCGGCAAGCGGCCCGTCGACTGGGTTACGCAACTGCTGCAGGCGCGCAACAGGCGTCTGGCGGCGGCCACAGCGCCGCCTTATGGCTTGTACCTTGTTCAGGTAGAATATCCCGGGCATTTTGCCATACCCCGGGAGCCTCCCGGACCCTTCTTCCTTGCCGGCCAACCAGACTCCCCATAGCGCCATGTCGCGCGAAGGGCAGAAAAATCCTGCAGTGCGTGTCCGAATCAAGATTTGCGGCATTACCCGACTCGAAGACGCCCAAGCTGCGGTTGACCTGGGTGTGGATGCGCTCGGGTTCGTGTTTTGGCCGCTGAGTCCGCGTTTTATTACGCCGGTACGGGCGACGGCCATCATTCGTCAGCTACCGCCGTTCGTGAGTGCCGTTGGCCTGCTTGTCGATCCCGTCGACGCGGAGATTGCGGCGGCTCTCGATGCCGGCTGTGACCTGCTGCAGTTCCATGGTGACGAGTCGCCGGAACACTGTGCCGAACAAGGCACCCGGCATCACCGACCGTGGATCAAGGCGCTGCGTGTTAACGCCGCAACCGATCTGCGCGCGGCTGCACAACGTTATGCCGGTGCGCGCGCTTTGTTGCTGGATGCTTTTGTTGATGGTGTCCCCGGTGGTACTGGCAGCCGGTTCGACTGGACGCTGATTCCGCGCGATTTGGCACAGCCGCTTGTGCTGGCTGGCGGACTCACGCCGGAAAACGTTGGTGATGCAATCCGCATGGTCCGCCCTTTTGCCGTTGATGTAAGCGGTGGGGTCGAGGTGGCCAAAGGCATCAAGGATCGCGCCCGCATGGCGGCATTTATCGAAGGAGCAAGTCGTGTCAGCGCAGAAGATTAACCCTACACAAAAGAAGATTGATTACGCGCAGTTTCCCGATGCCCGTGGCCACTTCGGTATTTACGGTGGTCGTTTTGTTTCCGAAACGCTGATGGCAGCGCTTGAGGAGCTTGAGAGCGCTTATGCGCGGCTGAAGGACGATCCGGATTTTCGCGCTGAGTTCGATCGCGATCTGGCGTTTTACGTCGGCCGGCCGTCGCCGCTTTATCACGCGGAACGCTGGAGCCGTATCCTTGGTGGCGCGCAGGTGTATCTCAAGCGTGAAGATCTCAATCACACCGGCGCGCACAAGGTGAACAACACCATTGGCCAGGCGTTGCTGGCGAAATTCCTCGGCAAGCCACGGGTGATTGCCGAGACCGGTGCCGGCCAGCACGGCGTTGCCACGGCAACGGTGGCTGCGCGCCTGGGTTTGAAGTGCCAGGTCTATATGGGCAGCGAGGATGTACAGCGTCAGTCGCTGAACGTCTACCGCATGAAGTTGCTGGGTGCGGAAGTGATTCCGGTTACCAGCGGCTCGAAGACGCTCAAGGACGCGATGAACGAGGCGATGCGTGATTGGGTTACCAACGTCGACGACACGTTCTACATCATCGGCACCGTTGCCGGCCCGCACCCGTACCCGATGCTGGTGCGCGATTTCCAGAGCGTGATCGGCCGTGAAGCGCGCGAGCAGTGTCTTGCGCAAACCGGCCGCCTGCCCGATGCGCTGGTGGCCTGCGTCGGTGGTGGCTCGAACGCCATCGGGCTGTTTCATCCGTTTCTCGCCGATGAGGCGGTAACAATGTACGGCGTCGAGGCCGGTGGTGACGGCATCGAGACGGGCCGCCATGCCGCGCCACTGTCGGCCGGCCGCCCGGGTGTGTTGCACGGCAATCGTACGTATCTGATGGAGGATGCCGATGGCCAGATCATCGAGACCCATTCGGTATCCGCCGGCCTCGATTACCCCGGTGTTGGCCCCGAGCATGCCTGGCTGAAAGATCTTGGCCGGGTGAATTACGTGTCGGTGACCGATACCGAGGCGCTGGCTGCTTTTCGCACCCTGACGCAGACCGAGGGCATCATGCCAGCCCTGGAGTCGAGCCATGCGGTTGCCTATGTGCAGAAACTGGCGCCGACCCTGCGGCCGGACCAGTCGATCGTCATCAACCTTTCCGGGCGTGGCGACAAAGACATCCTCACCATCGCCCGCATCGACGGGATATCGCTTTGAGGCGCACCTTTTGGGAAGTGCCATCTTGGAAAGTGCCATCTTGGAAAGTGACATGAGTCGAATTACAGCAACTTTTTCCCGTCTCGCCGCTGCCGGTCGCAAGGCGCTGATTCCCTATATCACCGCCGGCGATCCAAACCCGGCAACCACGGTGCCGCTGATGCACGCCATGGTCGCGGCCGGGGTGGATATCATCGAATTGGGCTTTCCGTTCTCGGATCCGATGGCGGACGGCCCGGTCATCCAGTTGGCCCATGAGCGCGCTCTGCAACACGGTGCCACACTGAAAAGTGTCCTCGGCATGGTGGCCGAGTTCCGCCGCACGGATGCCAGGACGCCGGTGGTGCTCATGGGCTATCTGAACCCGATCGAAGCCATGGGCTACGCCATCTTCGTACAGGCGGCGAGCGCGGCCGGGGTGGATGGGGTGTTGGTCGTCGATTTGCCGCCCGAGGAGGCCGATGACCTGGTGACGTTGGCCCGCCATGCAGGCCTGGATGTGATTTACCTGCTGGCGCCGACCACGACCGAGGCGCGCTTGAAACTGGTCGCCAAGCAGGGTTCCGGCTACCTGTACTATGTTTCGCTGAAGGGTGTAACCGGGGCAGCAACCATTGATGTCGACGAAGTTGCCCGCAAAGTCGAAACAATTCGCAATATTGCCCGTTTGCCCATCGGGGTGGGCTTTGGCATAAAGGACGCTGAAACTGCTGCTGCGATCGGCCGCGTCTCTGACGGGGTGGTCGTTGGCAGTGCCCTGGTCAGGAAGATCGAGCAACATGTCGCGGACCCGGCGCGTATCCTCGCGGAAATCTCCGGGATACTGCGGCAGATGCGGCTGGCAATGGACAAGATATGACCGAACCGATCGATCCCAATGAAACCAACGAAGCAGTGGCCGGTGGTAACTGGCTGGAGCGGATTCTGCCGTCCGGCGTCAGGAAGACCGGTGCTGCTGATCGCCGCGCCAGTGTTCCCGAGGGTCTCTGGCGCAAGTGCCCGAAGTGCGATGCCGTGCTTTATATGCCGGAGCTGGAGCGCAACCTCGATGTCTGTCCGAAGTGCGAGCATCACATGCGTGTTCCGGCGCGCCGTCGCTTGGGTATGGTGCTTGACGAGGAGCGTCGCATCGAGATCGCCGGCGATCTCGCCCCGATCGATTTCCTGAAGTTCAAGGACAGCAAGAAATACAAGGATCGTCTCGTCCAGGCCCAGAAGGACACCGGCGAGACCGACGCGCTGGTGGTGATGCGTGGCGAGATCAAGGGCTTGCCGCTGGTTGCTGCCGCTTTTGAATTCAACTTCATGGGCGGCTCGATGGGCTCGGTGGTGGGTGCCCGCTTCGTGAAGGGCGTTGAGGTGTGTCTGGAAAAGCGTCTGCCATACGTATGTTTCGCCGCATCCGGTGGCGCGCGCATGCAGGAAGCGCTGTTTTCACTGATGCAGATGGCCAAGACATCCGCTGCCCTTGAGTTGATGAGGGAGCAGGGCATCCCGTTTATTTCCGTGTTGACCGATCCGGTTTACGGCGGCGTGTCGGCGAGCCTCGCGATGCTGGGCGATGTGAACGTCGCCGAACCCAATGCGTTGATCGGTTTTGCCGGCCCGCGCGTGATCGAGCAGACGGTGCGGCAGAAATTGCCGGAAGGTTTCCAGCGCAGCGAGTTCCTGTTGGCGCATGGCGCGATCGACATGATCGTGCATCGCAAGGACATGCGCGACACGCTGTATCGGTTGCTGGCCAAGTTCACGCACCATTCAGGCTGAGGAATTCAGGGTCTGAGCAATCCGGGCGCCCTTGGCGCCCGCTTCGTTTCTGCCCCCGCCCATGCGTTTCCACCGATTCGAAGACTGGCTCACCTGGCTTGAAACCCTGCACGCGAAGTCCATCGATATGGGCCTTGAGCGGGTGCATCTTGTCGCCCGGCGTTTGGATGTGTTGACTCCGACCGTGCCGGTGCTGATGGTGAGCGGAACCAACGGCAAGGGCTCGACGACCGCGCTGCTTGATGCCTTGTTGCGGGCTCACGGCAAGCGGGTTGGTTGTTATACCTCGCCGCATATTCTGCGTTTCAACGAGCGCATTCGTATCCATGGCGCCGAAGTTGTCGACGACGAGCTACTGCGCGCGCTGGCCACAGTAGATGCTGCGCGCGGCGATATTTCGCTTACCTATTTCGAGTACACAACGCTGGCTGCCCTGGTGCTGTTTGGGCAGGCCAGGCTGGATGCCTGGGTTCTGGAGGTTGGTCTGGGCGGTCGGCTTGATGCGGTGAACATCATCGATGCCGACGTTGCGGTGCTCACCTCTGTTGGTCTGGATCACCAGGAATGGCTGGGCGACACCCGCGAGTCGATCGGTCGTGAAAAGGCCGGGATCTTTCGCGCCGGCCGGCCGGCCGTGGTGGGTGATCCGACACCGCCGGCGAGCGTGTTGGCGATGATTGATGCCCTGGGTGCCGACGGCGTGCTCGCCGGGCGCGATTACCGGTACGCAGGTGGTGCGGGCGGGCATTGGTCATGGCAGGGCCGCGATGCACATTGCCGCCCGTTGTCGTTCGCGGCACTGCCCGTGCCGTCACTCGCGCTGGCCAATGCAGCGACTGCGCTGCAGGCTTTTGTCCTGTTGCCGATTCTTGTTGATCCGGATGCTGTCTGTCAGGCGCTGGCGAGCGTGCAGTTACCGGGCCGCAATCAACGTATTGATGTGCCGGGCAGGGCCATTGTCATCGATGTCGGCCACAATGCTGATGCGTTGCGGTTTTTGATCAGTGAGCTGCCCCGGCATGGTTTGGGTATGCGTTTTCATATCGTGTTGGGTATGTTGGGCGACAAAGACATCGAAGCGGCGGTGCGTGTGCTGGAGCCGCTCGCGGCGTCGTGGCATATTGCGCCGCTGCCGAGCCCGCGCACGGCGAGTGTTGAACGCCTTGCGCAGGCGTTGGCTGCGGCCGGAATCGACAGCAGCCAGATCGAGTTGCACGCGGATGTCGCCGAGTCGTTGGCGGCCGCACGCGGTCAGCCCGATGCCCTGCCGGTACTCGTGGTCGGCTCGTTCTACATGGCAGGCGGCGCGCTTGCTGCATTGGGCTGGCAATCGCTTCATGATGTTTCCGCTCAACAAAGCTCTTAAGGGTGCCGCGTGAATCAGGCATTGAAGAACCGGATTGTGGGCGTCGTGCTCCTGATGGCGCTGGCGGTGATTGTATTGCCGCTGATTTTCGACGGCGCGAACGAGCAGACTCTGCTGGCCGATACGCGCATGCCACCCGCGCCGCAGGTTCCGGACGCGATGACGCTGCTGGCAGAAACGCCTGCGCAACTACCCGAAGCCGAGGGCGAGATCGCCCGCGAGCATCAGGCAGCATTGCCGGAGGTGCCGGTGATTCCGCCGGTAGCGGTTGCCCCGGAGGCAACCAGGAGCGCGTCGTCCGATACCCCGCCAGCGGTGCCGGTTGCCGGCGGCGCCCCTGCGGTTGAGCCTTTCGTGGCGGCTGATCCGCGCCTGACCGGCCTCGCTCAGGCCTGGGATGTCCAGGTAACCGCTGTTGCCGCGCCCGAAGGCGCCGAGCGGTTGCGCGCAAAACTCGTCCAGGCGGGCTACAAGGCGCGTGTTCACAGGGTTGATGGGCTGTTCAAGGTGCTGGTCGGCCCGGAATTGCGGCGTGAGGATGCGCAGTCCCTGCAGCGCCGGCTCGGGGCTGATGTGCGTGTCGGAAAACCGCAGACGGTGTTGGTGCGCTACGTCCCGTGAGTCGGGACTTCCCGTGCTGTTGACGACCGTGCTGCTCTGGTAAGATCGCGCGCCTCACGCACCTTCCCTGGTTTCGGATCCGAGCAGACGGGCCGCATCGCCGACATGAACGCCGCCGACATGAATGCCGCCGACTGGGCCATCGTTTGCGTTATCGCGGTTTCGGCGTTGTTCAGCGTGCTGCGCGGGTTCACGCGTGAATCGCTGTCCCTTGCCGCTTGGGTGGTTGCTGTCTTCGGTGCCCAGGTGCTGTCGCCGTCTCTTGCGGCCATATTCATCGGCAGTGTCGATAATCCCGAATTGCGCGAACTGACGGCATTTGCCAGCCTGTTTCTGGTGATACTGATAGTCGGCATGCTGGTTGCGCATATGCTCGGCGTTGCAGTGCGCGGCTCGGCGTTCTCGTTTGGCGATCGGCTGTTGGGTATGGCGTTCGGATTTTCGCGCGGGATACTCATGGTGGTCGTGGCGGTTGCCTTCACGTCGCGCTGGCTTGCCAATGAAGGGTGGTGGCAGCAATCGTTGCTCATTCCGCACTTGGTCCTGTTTGAGGGCTGGACGCACCAGGCTGCCAACACAGTGGCGCACTTCATCAGTGGCTGAATACGAACCGGGAGAATCAGGCTCATGTGTGGCATCGTCGGTATCGTCGGACGCTCGCCGGTCAATCAGACCATTTATGACGCCCTGACGCTCTTGCAGCATCGCGGCCAGGACGCTGCCGGCATCGTCACCAGCGATGGCGGAAAACTGCATCTGCGTAAGGAAAATGGCATGGTGCGCGACGTGTTCCACACGCGCCACATGCAGCGTCTGGAAGGCAATATCGGCATCGGCCATGTGCGCTACCCGACAGCCGGTTCATCGAGTGCTGCCGAGGCGCAACCGTTCTACGTGAACTCGCCGTATGGGATCACGCTGGCGCACAACGGCAATCTCACCAATGCCGATCTGCTCGCCCGCCAGGTGTACGAAGCCGATCTTCGCCATATCAACACCACCTCGGATTCCGAAGTGTTGTTGAACGTGTTTGCGCACGAGTTGCAGCAGCTCGGTAAGTTTTCTCCCAATGCAGACGACATTTTCGCTGCGGTTGGCAGTGTGCACCGCCGCTGCAAGGGCGCCTATGCCGTGGTGGCGATGATCACTGGCCACGGCATCCTCGGTTTTCGCGATCCGCACGGCATTCGGCCGTTGTGCTATGGCGAGCGCATGACCGAGAGCGGCCCTGAATACATGATGGCATCCGAGAGCGTGGCGTTGTCGGCGCTGGGCTTTGCTATCATCCGCGACGTTGCGCCGGGTGAAGCGATCTTCATCGATCAACGCGGCATGGTGTATACCAAGCAGTGTGCGGAAAACCCGCACCTGGTGCCGTGTATTTTCGAGCATGTTTATCTCGCGCGGCCGGATTCGATCATTGACGGCATTTCGGTCTACAAGGCGCGGATGCGCATGGGCGAATATCTGGCCGAGAAAATCAAGCGTGAATGGCCGAATCATGGTATCGATGTGGTCATCCCGATCCCGGATACCAGCCGCACGGCGGCGCTGGAGCTGGCGAACAGTCTGAATGTGAAGTACCGCGAAGGTTTCATCAAGAACCGCTACATCGGCCGCACGTTCATCATGCCAGGGCAGAATCAGCGCCGGAAATCGGTGCGGCAGAAGTTGAATGCGATCGAGATGGAATTCGCCAGAAAGACGATCTTGCTCGTGGACGATTCGATTGTGCGCGGTACCACCTGCAAGCAAATCGTGCAGATGGCGCGCGAGGCTGGCGCAAAAAAAGTATATTTCGCGTCTGCGGCACCGCCGGTACGTTTTCCGAATGTGTATGGCATCGATATGCCGGTGGCCAACGAGCTGATTGCCCACAACAACCGTACGGTAGAGGAAATCTGCCGGTTGATTGGCGCGGACGGCCTGATCTATCAGGATCTGACCGATCTGGTCGCGGCTTGCCGCGATGGAAATAGGGATATCGACAGTTTTGAGTGCAGCGTATTCGACGGTGAATATATAACCGGCGACGTGAATCGCGAATATTTTCAGGGGCTGGAGCGCTCGCGTAACGATGCCGTCAAGGCCGAGCGCGACCGCGAGCTGGCGCTGATGCAGATGGACCTCCACATTACGCGGTGATCCCGTGAACAACGAAAACGACGCTCCTCGTTCTGCCATACCTCGTTTCGACACGCGGGCCATCCGTGAGGGCGAATTGCGCACGGATCTGCAAGCGCATGGGGATCCGATCTTTCTGACTTCGAGCTTCGCCTATCGCAGTGCGGCTGAAGCGGCGGCGCGCTTTGCCGGCACCGAACCGGGCCCGATCTATTCGCGTTTTACCAATCCCACGGTGTCGAGTTTTGAACAGCGTCTTGCTGTCCTGGAAGGTGGCGAGCAGTGCGTGGCATTTGCCTCGGGTATGGCGGCAATTCTGGCTATCTTTGCGGCGTTGACGCAGCAGGGCGATCACATCGTCTGTTCGCGCAACGTGTTTGGTACCATTCCGGTGCTGTTGAACAAATATTTTGGCAAGTTCGGTGTGCAGACAACCTTTGTTGATCTCACCGATTACATCGGTTGGACGCAGGCCATCAGGCCGAACACCCGGTTGCTGTTTATCGAATCGCCATCGAATCCGCTGGGCGATGTTGCCGATATCCGCCGGCTGGCGACGCTGGCCGAGCAGCACGGCGCAAAACTGGTGGTCGACAACTGCCTGTGCACGCCGGCGCTGCAGCAACCGCTCGCACTTGGCGCGCACATCGTTGTGCATTCGGCCACCAAGTATCTCGACGGCCAGGGGCGCTGTCTGGGTGGCGCCGTGGTTGGCAACAAGACGGATATGGCCGAGGTGTTCGCCTTCCTGCGTTCGGCAGGGCCGACCATGAGTCCGTTCAATGCCTGGGTGTTTCTCAAGGGCCTTGAAACCCTGCGCTTGCGCATGGAAGCGCACTCGCGCGCTGCGCTGGCGGTGGCCCAGTGGCTGCATGTGCAGCCGGGCATCAGCCAGGTGTTTTATGCGGGCCTGCCCGATAGCCCGCATCACACCCTGGCGAAGCAGCAGCAGCGCGGCCTTTACAGCGGCGTGCTGTCGTTTCGCGTGCAGGGCAGGGACGGCGAAGAAGGCCGGGCGGCGGCGTGGCGATTTATCGATGCCACAAAACTGTTATCAATTACTGCCAACCTTGGCGACGTGCGTAGCACGATTACGCACCCGGCCTCGACCACTCACGGCCGGGTGAGCGATGACGATCGGGCGCGGATGGGCGTGACGGAAAACCTGATCCGCATTTCTGTCGGCCTTGAGGATGTGGAAGACATCAAGGCCGATCTGGCGCGCGGCTGCGCGGCGCTTTGATGTTGGTCTGCCTGTCCTGTTGATGCGCCAATCGTCGCGCCCGCATTCATTTCTGTAACACCTGATCTCAAGGGGAGAAAAATGTCCAAGGTTCTTATCATCGGTGCCGGTGGCGTTGGCGGCGTGGTCGTGCACAAGTGCGCGATGCTGCCTGACACGTTTACGGAAATCATGCTTGCCAGCCGCACCCGTTCGAAGTGCGATGCCATTGCCGCCCAGGTCAAGGAGATGCACGGCCGCACTATTCAAACGGCGGCACTCGATGCTGACGACGCGAAGAACACGGTTGCATTGATCAAACAGTTCCAGCCAAAACTGGTGATCAACGTTGCGCTGCCGTATCAGGATCTGGCGATCATGGATGCCTGTCTTGAAACCGGCACGCACTATCTCGATACGGCCAACTACGAGCCGCCGGATGTTGCCAAATTCGAGTACCACTGGCAGTGGGCGTACCGCGAGCGTTTCGCGAAGGCGGGCCTTACAGCCATTCTCGGTTGCGGGTTCGATCCGGGGCAAACCAACATCTACTGCGCCTGGGCGGCGCAGCAGCATTTCGATGAAATCGACACCATCGACATCATGGACTGCAACGCCGGCAGCCATGGCAAGGCGTTCGCCACCAACTTCAACCCGGAAATCAATATCCGCGAGATCACTCAACGCGGCCGTTATTTCGACAAGGGCGAGTGGAAGGAAACCGATCCGTTATCGGTGTTCACGCCGTTCGATTTCGCTCAGTGCGGCGTGAAGGATATGTACCTGATGTATCACGAGGAGCTGGAATCCCTCGCGCAAAACATCAAGGGGGTGAAGCGCCTGCGGTTCTGGATGACTTTTGGCCAAGAATATCTTACGCACCTGCGCGTGCTCGGCAACGTCGGCATGACGTCCATCAAGCCAATTATGTACGAAGGCCGCGAAATCGTGCCGCTGCAGTTCCTGAAGGCGGTGCTGCCGAAACCCGAAGAGCTGGGCGAGAACTACACCGGCAAGACCAATATCGGTTGCTGGATTGAAGGCCGCAAGGACGGCAAGTTCAAGCGCTACTACATTTACAACGTTTGCGACCATGCGGCCTGCTGGAAAGAAGTGCGTTCGCAGGCGATCAGTTACACCACGGCCGTGCCGGCAGTGTTAGGTGCCAAGCTATTGCTTGAGGGCGTATGGAAAAAACCCGGCGTATGGAATGTGGAGGAGTTCGACCCGGCGCCGTTCATGGCGCAAATCGGCGGGCTGGGACTGCCCTGGGTGGAGACCTATCCTGACGGCCCGCTGCCGGTCTGATTTTTTCCGCCACAATGGCTTACGACATCATTCCCGAAACCGCGATCACGGATCTCGACTGGGATTCCGTGGCAACGCCGTGTTTCGTCGTTGATACGCGCCTGCTTGAGCGCAACGCGAAATTAATCGCTTCGGTACGCGATCGTGTACCGAAGGCAAAGGTGTTGCTCGCTCTGAAGGGCTTTGCCATGTGGAGCACCTTCGATGTGCTGCGCCCGCATCTGGACGGCTGTTGCGCATCCGGGCCGCTTGAGGCGCGCCTGGCGCGCGAGGAATTCGGCAAGGAAGTGCATACCTACGCGCCGGCGTTCACGGCTGCGGAAATGGCCGAGACGCTGTCGTTGTCGGATCACATTGTCTTTAATTCGCCCGGGCAATTGCGCAAGCATCTGGCGGCGGTGCGTGGCTGCGGCAGGAAAGTGGAAATCGCGCTGCGCGTGAATCCCGGCTACAGCGAGGTGGAGACCGATCTGTACAATCCTTGCGCGCCGTTCTCGCGGCTGGGCAGCCGGCGTAGCGCCGATGTCGACAGCATTATCGATGAACTCGACGGCCTGCATTTTCATGTGATGTGCCAGCAGGGCGCGGAAACCCTGGCGCGCGTCATCGAGCACCTCGAAAAGAATTTCGGCGACGCGTTGCGCAAGGTGCGCTGGTTGAACTGCGGCGGCGGCCATCACATCACCAAGCCCGGCTACAACATGGACCTGTTGGTGGAAACGCTCAACGGCCTGCTCGCCCGGTACCCGAATTTGGAACATGTATATCTGGAGCCCGGGGAAGCCGTGGGACTAAATACCGGCGTGTTGGTGGCGAGCGTGATGGACGTCATCGCCAATGGCATGCCGTTGGCGATTCTCGATACCTCCGCCACCGCGCACATGCCCGACGTGCTGGAAATGCCGTATCGGCCGACAATACATGGTGCTGGCATTGCCGGTGATTTTGACTACACCTATCGTTTGGGCGGCATGACGTGCCTTGCCGGCGACGTGATTGGCGACTGGTCGTTCAAGTCGCCGCTGAAAGAAGGCGACCGCGTGGTGTTCGCCGACATGGCGCACTACACGATGGTGAAAACCACGATGTTCAATGGCGTGCGGCACCCCGATATCGCCATCTGGAACGGCAAGGCCCTGCGCGTTGTCCGGCACTTTGGTTATGAGGATTTCCGTAACCGATTGTCGTGATGCGGCCGGCGGTATCGCGGGTGTAGGTGCGCGTTTCGGTCAGCCCGTTGCCGAAGGTCAGGCGCGATACCGGGCCAAAGTTCTCTTTTCTATCCTCGCGGGGTATAACTGTCAGTCTGAGCAGGTTGCTGGGAGTTGGCGTCATGGGTATCCGTTACCACCCGGCACGTCCGACCATGAGCATTTCGCAACGACTGATCACCCTGCGGCGAGAGCACAACCTTACCCGGCAAGAGATGGCCGACCGCGTCGGCCTGCACATGAACCAGATTCGTCGCTACGAGTCCGAACACGCCCAGCCCTCGCTGGAAGCGCTCAAGAAGATCGCCGTGGGCTTGAGCATCAGCCTCGATACCCTGGTCTTCGAAAACGACGAGCGCAACGTCGCCCGCGAGATTCTCGACAGCCTGATCCTCAAGCACGCCGCCAACCGTTACTCCACCGGCTCGCGGCAACAACAAGCCGCACAAGCCGGCGACTAAGGGAGGAAGACACCATGCACGCACAAACGCTCAAGCAAGAGGCCCTGGAATCGCTCCAGCGGCTGCCCGAGGACGCCGACATCGACGAGATCATGTACCGGCTCTACGTCATCGATAAGCTGCGCAAGAGCCGAGCGGCCATCGAGCAGGACAAGGTCATCAGCCACGACGACCTCAGACGCGAGATCGACCAGTGGTGATCATCTGGCCGCATCCCGTCCGCGAAGACCTACGCCTGATTCACCAACACATCGCCCACGACTCGAAGCAATACGCCACCCGCGTGGTTCAGGACATCATCGACAAGGTCGAGATCCCGCGTATGCGATCCACGAACCCCATCTTGCCACCACGCCACGGCGTGAGATAGCCATCAGCGCAAGAAGTTGATCAGCGCGCGGCGGCGCTGATCAGATCGTTGATGGCCAGATTCCAGGGCAGCAGCG
>JBMOOP010000058.1:30456-134196 GCA_049324495.1 Pseudomonadota bacterium | reverse complement strand
ATGGGATAGCCAGAAAGCCTGGCGAGAGGGTTTCACTGATTTGGACATTTGCGCTTCTCCGGAATGAAAAGCGCAGCGTCATCAAATCGGGAAAACGCTACAAGATGGGGTTGGTGGATCGTTTACGGTCATTGCCGTAATCCGAAAGCACAAAATTGTCTGGGGTGGACACCCTGCCATTACCCCAATGATTTGGAGCATCTGCGAAGACCTCGGCATGAGTTATTCATCTTCAGTAATCCTGTATCAAAGCAAATATTTCGAGGATCGCTTTCCAGAGGAAAACATTAGCTTTCAGAATGTCATCTTCACTGAAGCTGTAGTTGGCGATAGGGATGCAAGCCTACTTAGCATGCGTAAGGAAATGCTCGCCAGACAGGGGCTGGTCGCAGCTGTCTTTATTGGCGGCATGGACGGCGTGGAAGCAGAATACGAACTGTTCACTCACTTCCATCCGACTGCGAAAGTACTTGCTGTAGCGTCCCCGGGCGGAGCTGCTCTTGAGCTAGCCAAGGGGCGGGACGGCTTCGCCGATCAGGAACTCGACGACATCGACTTTGCTCGTCTCTTCCACGCTCATTTCGGAACAATTACCGAAAATCCTCGTGCTTAACATATTCAAGCCATCGCCAACTGACAATCATCACAATGAATGGGCTGCCAATTTGGAATTACTTGCTCTAAAACAGTGATTCTTTCTGCGCTGGGTTCCCGTAAAGTTCAGATATCTGCGCTAAGAATTGGGTTTGTCCGCCGTAACTCGGGTGCCGAACACATATTACCGGAACTACATTTGTAACTCGGTGTGCGGCCGCTGCAGCATCATTTCCAATGGCGACTATACGGGCGGGCCTTAACAAAGTAATTAGTTCTTGGAGAATCTCTTCGCCTGCCCGTCGCTCGCAAGCATTGTGCGCGCGATTAGTAAATGGATCATTGGATTCGTGGGGATGAAGTGGAAATACATTCCAGAGGAAGATCCGAGCATCAATCTGGTTCAACATGCTCCATATAACGGCGGCGGTTCGCTCCGCAATAGCGGCCCCAACCGTTGGCCGTTTGGCCACCAAATTCCAGCGCTTGGCGTGCGTGTCGATGTGAATATCATCCGTCAGCGCGAGCCCAGTACGGCGCCCACCCCGATATCCTAGATCACGGCCAACCCAGATTGCGTCGACCGGCTCACGCGCCGCAAGACGCAACATAGCCGACAGGGCGGCGGCTCGGAGGTGTGGCGCATCGACTTGGTCGTGCACATCGCAACGGTCTGAATATGGGTTAAAGCAGTTTTCAAATTGCAGCGCAGCGACCGCATCAACAAACGGGTGTCGCTTCATTTTAATTCTCCAAGCGGTTCATAGCGAATTGTACGCTGTTCGCGGTCGCCAATGATCCAGCCACCCTGCGCCGCATTAAGTTGGCGAAATACGGAGTAGCCCTCAAGTATGGCTTTCTCCCAGAGCTTGAGCGGACACCGGTCGACTTCATATCCGCTGACAAATTCTCCGATTGTCTTAAGCATTCCAAGAGATATCCGCTCCTGATTCTCGAAGAAGTTTAGCTCTTTTGCCCTCGAAAAAATCCAAGCAGTCAGACCTTCCTCCACTACGATTGCGCGTCCGCCATCCTGCCCCTCATCGTACTCAGGCTTACTCTTGCGCTTGTGCTTGATAAGTGCACGCATGACCGGCGACCAGTGAAGAATCGCTGCATATGAAAAGTGGAAGACGTCATGGAAACGATAGCCATCCCTATCAGAAATGTTGTCCGTCAGAGGATCTCCAATAAAAACGCCATTCCACTGCAGGTAGCTCTTCCCGCCGACACGCTGGCTAACGCGAATCTTAAAAATCCGGGGCAATTGCTCTTCAATTCCGAACACCGCGTCGAAATCAATCAGATCAGCGGGATTTGGCTCCAAAAATGCTCCGCGGGCCTTGTTAAGGTTTCCGCGCGCCACATCGGAGAACGCAAGCCTCGCAGCATATAGCGCTTCAAGATATGCTCGTGCAAAAGCGATGACATCCGCACGCGTAGGCGTAATTCCCAGCAGTGCTGCAGCCGAACGGCCCAACTGAACGAGCGCGTCGTCTGTTGAAATGACGGTCGAAGCAGGCATTGCAACGTGGGAAAATGCTCCTTCGACCACGTCGCTTGCCGCACCCACAACCTTGAAATTCCCGTGATTTGCCGCTTCGGAAAACACCTCTTCCAATGGCAGCCGCATGCGTCGGCACAGCGCAGCGAGATACCAAAGCGTATCTCCGAACTCCTCTTCTGCCGCCTTCTTGAATCCAGGATAAGCCGACTTCTCTCGGATGTGTTTCTTTGCGGTCGACATTATACCCCCAACTTCGCCATACAGACCCTGGAGGATTGGACTGGTGTCTAACGGATCAAGCACATCCGTAGCAGCGATCTCATCCGCATAGTTGGCTAGCAATATCGAACCTTCCTTTTTCATTTTCGAGTTAACCTCGGATGGTAATCCATTCGTATGGAGCCCCCTGATAACCTCGGCCTCCAATGCTTCTCAGCCACCCATCCAGCCTTTCGATTAATTCTGGTTCGTCGAATCGAGCCAGGCCCCTGCCGCTCTTGCATATCGATCGGCCACGCGCATCTCGAAGTTCCGTAGGAATCCGTGGGCCACTACCACCGAAATAGACGAAATCGCTGCTGATTAATACCCGATTGACACGCGTATCGCGCCGAACATGCTGCGGGTTAATTGCTCCATCTTCGCGTGAGTGAAACGAGTCACGCTGCTGCCAGTCCGCCCCAGGAGCATCCCTGAAGTAGATATTGTCGCCGCAACTCTGCTTTCGGCTGCCCTTCCGAAACGGCTTCTTGGCCTCAAACCGGGAATCTACGGCATAGTCGTCGAATGACATTGCCTCAGTCACCCGCATCGCATGCACTAGGTGTCCGCCACGCCGCACACTGCGGTCGTTGCTCCCACTACCAACAATCCAGTCTCCGATTTTGGCTGACTTCCGAATGTCCGGCTTGCAAGTTGCCAGCGTGCAATATCCATAGAATGGATTGGGTGCGAATCCACTGTCATAGCGCACCACGTATGAGTAAATGCTAGCCATCAGCAGGGGTGCCGCTTAAGCGGTACTGTTTCGCATGGGCCACCATCAGGCGTTTCCCAACCATCTTTGCCGTTTATCGCATCTATGATCGCGTCGCCGTTCCACCCTACCAGAGCGTCCGCGTATTCCTTCAACGCCTCCGGAAGGTCACATTCTTTTTCACCATGCTCCCAGACGCCTACAATTCGCTTCCCTTGCTTGGCGGCATATTCGATCTCCCAATTGACATACGCGCTGTCTTTTGTCTGCGGGGAGACATAACAAATAAAAACGCCCGCCCAATTGATTGCCGGCGCAAGAATTTGTGTCTTTATGTAGTGTTCATCATTGGCGTCATTGAACTTACCGGTGTGGATAGATGAATCCCGAATCTCCACACCCTTAGGCGCCAATAAGTCCTTGAGTTTTTGCAGACCGTGGTCGTCTTTGTGGACGTGGCTGATGAATACGTTCTTTATCTCCGCCATTTGGCTTCTCCTTAAGCACGATTCACAAACTTCGCAGCTACAATTTATCCAAATCAGAAGGCCAGACAGTTCCGCCCAAATTACATTTGGTCTGGTAGCACAACCCGACAGACCACAAAGCATCTTCGTTTATATTAGCTTTACATCGACACCAGCATGCTCCGCAAAGGCTTTGAAAACCCTTGCTATCAGCGCTTCGCCCACCTCAACACTCGGTACGGCCCGAGCCACAAGGACCTCACCATCCGGCTTGATTACAACGGCAATATGGGGGAGACCATCACGTGGAGGATCGTAGACTGCCCCTGTTATTCCACTCATGTAGCCACCATTTAGTGAAACGAAGCTGACTGAAATTCTTGCTTCATCTTATCCAAACCATGACTGATCAGTTTCGCTTTCTGATCATCGCTGGTTTGAATGGATAAAACACGATTTTTCCTGGTTGAGCCTGCGTCAAAAAGAAGACTGCATATAGCCCACATGGAGGCGTCATCAACCTCCTTTTGAACCTGAAAAACCTTGTGCTCAGCAACAATCCTCGGATGCAGCATGACGTGTCGCAATATTGCATTCATCCGAGATTGATACGCGCCGCCATCCGTCTTCAGCCAAGCGAGGACATCACTGTCTATTCGAGTCGTAATTGGCGTTTTTGTCGGCTTGTAAAATTGCCCGCGCGTTGCACCCGCCCAAGTAGCCGACGAAAGTTCGGGGAGGTCCTCAGTATCAATCGCGCTATCCGGCTTCTCAGCCAGCCTGGCCAAGTCCGCACGCTGAGCATCCGTCAGTGGCGGCAGGCTGTCCAAGGCGTAGCGGCCGGGCTTCCTACTCTTGTTCATATTCTCTTCGCTCCTTCTGCGTCGCCTTTCGCGCCGAGATAATCCGAATGTATTCGCTACTGTCGTCGTTCTCGTCCAGCGTATGCGCTACGAGCAGGAGAACCAATTCACCACCGACCACGCCCAGCGTCTGGTAGCGCACTTCGCCGTCCACGACACGTTCCTGGACCGTCTTACACAGCGGGTCCTTGAACACATGCATGGCCAGCTCAAAACTGACGTCGTGTTTCTGTTGGTTCGACTGGTTCTTATCGTCGTCCCAGTCAAAGTATACTGTCATTATGGAATTGTACGTACATATCTGTATTTATAGAAGCTTTTCGCCTTAACTTGAAATCGTTGGGGCATCCAATGTCCCGATTCCAACCGCCATTAGGTCTGAGTCGGGTATCTAGCCCGGCACCTTTCTTGCCAAACTTTGCCATGCTCCATAGGCTATGCCCCATGAGCACCATGAACATCTCCCTCCCCGACACCCTGAAGTCCTTCGTGGACGATCAGGTGAAGTCCGGTGGATACGGCACCAGCAGCGAGTACGTGCGCGAGCTGATCCGCAAGGACCAGGACCGCCTGAAGCTGCGCAACCTGCTGCTGGCAGGGGCTGCATCCGCACCTGCCGCGCCCGCTGACGCGGACTACTTCCAGGGGCTGCTTGACCGGCTCCGCCCGACGGCGACAAAGCGTCGGTGACCCGCAAGCCCGTCGTTCCCCGGGAGCAAGCCAACCGGGATGTGGACGATGCCATCGCGTGGTACCTGAACGAGGGAGCCGAACAGGCCGCCCTTGATTTCATCGCGGCGCTGGAAAAAGCCTATGGTCACATCGGTCGCCATCCCGCGAGTGGCTCCAGCCGGTATGCGCACGAGGTGAACCTGCCGGGCCTGCGCAGTTGGCCGCTCGCGAAATTTCCGTACCTGGTTTTCTACGTCGAGAACGCGGATCACGTTGACGTCTGGCGCGTCCTGCATGGCGAGCGCGACATACCGGCGTGGATGAACGAATCCGGCGACGGCTGACGTTCGAATCCGCAACTGGAGTTGCAACAAGTTGTGAGCGAAACAGGGGCTTTCGCACTCACACCGAGGATCCTGTTTGCAGCGAGAAAAATCCGGGACGAATCCGGGGGTAACACCCCATTTTTTGCGGCGGAATCCCTTATAAATCAACAGGATGGAATTCCGGCAGGGAGGGGGCCTGGCCACCAGTACGTCTTCCGAATCAGTCCATTTTGGTTCGGAATCTCCAGCAAATACGCGGCTTCGGCCGCGTTTTTTGTTTCTGGCGTTCCAGTTCATTCCGGCCCATTCCGCTGCGTTCCGAAGGGAGGGTGTGCAGAATTCTGTGTAACCGGGATTTCTGTTTTAAATTGCCGCGGCATGTAGAGTTTGGCGAATTGCCGCGCAATCTGGCCGGCAAGCTGCCCAAGAAGCAACTTGGAGCGCGTTTCTGAAAGGGGGGGGATAGTGAGACAGCGCTAATGTGGAGGAGCTGATATGAATCGCAAAGGGAAGTTCTGGTGGGTGCATGAACCGAATTAAGTGGCCGGAGGCGCTTTGACCATATCCCCCCCGGGAGGATAAAATCAGCAACATAACGGCCCCGCTCCGCGGGGAGCAAGCCTCCGGTGCATTTGATGTGGGATCTGTCGGCTTACGCAGGGTTGTTCGCCATTGCCTTCGGTGCAGCCACGCTGTTGCCACTGCAGTCGGAAGCCGTGCTCACCGGCCTGTTGCTCGCCGGACAACAACCGCTTGCCACCCTGCTGCTGGTGGCCACCGCCGGTAACGTGCTGGGTGCGGTGGTGAACTGGTGGCTCGGACGCTACGTCGAGCGCTACAAGGAGCGGCGCTGGTTCCCCGCCTCGCCGGCGCAACTGGCACGCGGCCAGGCCACCTACGCGCGCTGGGGCCACTGGTCCTTGCTGCTGAGCTGGCTGCCGCTGGGCGGTGATGCGCTGACGGTGATCGCCGGCGTCATGCGCGAACCTTTGTGGCGCTTCCTGCTCGTCGTCACGCTGGCCAAGGGTGGCCGTTACCTGTTCCTGGCCGGTGCCGTGCTGTGGTTTGCACCACCCGCCTGATCAACACGCCTTGAGGATGGATCATGACTGACCACCCACACCTGCATGAAAGTCATACCGACATCGCGAAGCGACTGAAGCGCGCACGCGGGCACATCGACAGCATCGTCACCATGATCGAGGCAGCGCGTTCCTGTACGGAGATCGCGCAGCAGCTGCACGCCGTCGAAAAGGCGGTCTGCCAGGCCAAGCGGACGCTGATCCAGGACCATATCGATCATTGCCTGGAGCACACCATCGAGGCCGCCCGCAAAGGCAAGCGGGATTCGCTCGAAGAGCTCAAGGAGATCACCAAGTACCTGTGAGCCGCCAAGGATTCCCTGACGGCGGCCGGCGTTGCCCTCAGCAGCGCGCAATCGGCCTCTGCCAGCTCGGCATTTACGAACTGCAGCTGCCGATCCCGTTCTCCGGCGCCACATCGAGGAAATCGGGCGCGACGAGCGGCGACGGAAGGGTCGCCAGATCGTCCATCGCGGCGCTGGCCAAGCCCGGCACCCGAAACCCCCGACATGGTGAACCCCTCCTCAACCGTTGCCGATCACTTCTTGCCGCCGCACTTGCCTTCGCCGCACTTACCTTCGGCTGCCTTGGCTTCCTGCTCAGCCTTCTTCTTCGCGCCGCACTTGCCTTCGGCGGCTTTGCCTTCGGCGGCCTTGTCGCCACCGCACTTGCCTTCGCCGCACTTGCCTTCGGCTGTCTTGGCTTCCTGCTCAGCCTTCTTCTTCGCGCCGCACTTGCCTTCACCGCACTTGCCTTCCGGCTTGGCAGCATCCGCTTCGGCGACCTGGTAGCCGGCGATGTCGACGGCATGGAACGGGTTGCTCGCGGCGTGGGCCGCCATCGGCAGGGCCAGGGCAGCTACGACGGACGCACCGGCGAGGGACGAGAGACGGGAAATCGGACGCATGGGAAATCTCCTTGGGTAACGACCGCCACCGTGGCGGTTCCGGGGATTGGACGGGGCTGACTGCGATTTCTTACACACAGACCCACGAGAACTTTCGCAGGCACGACTGTAAGCCATACGCTGCTGGTCCGTCCAAGTCGGAACACCTACCGGAGACAACCCATGTTCCAGCGCGCCACCACTTTGTATTTCCGCATCCACGACGCCGTCATGCGCCCGCTGCGCCATCTCGACGGCCTGGCGCCGCTGGCGCTGCGCCTGTTCCTCGTGCCGGTGCTCTGGATGGCCGGCACCCACAAGCTCGCCGACTTCGAAAGTACCGTGGCCTGGTTCGGCAACCCGGACTGGGGCCTCGGCCTGCCGTTTCCCTGGCTGATGGCGTTCCTCGCCACGTCCACCGAGCTCGTCGGTGCCGTGCTGCTGGCGCTCGGGCTGGCCACGCGCTGGATCGCGATTCCGCTGATGGTGACGATGTTGGTCGCAGCGACGGCCGTGCACCTGGAGAACGGCTGGCAGGCCATCGCCGATCCGGGCGCACCGTTTGCGAACGAGCGCGTGCTCGAAGCGGTGGAGAAACTCGACCGCGCGAAAGAGATTCTGCAGGAGCACGGCAACTACGACTGGCTGACCAGCAGCGGCAATTTTGTCGTGCTGAACAACGGCATCGAGTTCGCCGCGACCTACTTCGTGATGCTGCTGGCGCTGTTTTTTATCGGTGGCGGGCGCTACGTGAGCGCGGACTGGTGGCTGGCGCGGGCGGCAGGACGCTCAGGCTGACCCGTCGTCCTTCGGATCGCCGCGACCCTGCGCGTATTCGCGCGCTATCTGGCGCAAACCCTGCACCTGGTGACTGAAAGTCCGGCAGCCCTTGCACATCACCAGGTGCACATTGAGCGACAGGCGATCCCTGACGGTAAGCGGCCTCTCCATGGCATCCGACATGAAGCGGGTTGCCTCTTCGCAGCTCAGCATGTTTCACACCCCCCGTCGAACCACTTGTTTTCCAGGCACTCACGCAAGCGCAGGCGCGCACGATGCAGCAGTACGTGCAGATTGCTCGTCGATATCCCGGCCGCCGTGCAGATCTCATCAGCCTCCAGCCCCACGAACTCACGCATCATGAACACGCGCCCCTGACGCGCCGGCAGGCCATCGAGGCAGGTCTCGAACACGCGCCAGAATTGCTCGTCGTGCAGCGCGAGATCGGGCACACCCCAGTCCGCCGGCTTCTCCTCGGGCTTCCAGTGCCCGCGCTGATCAAAAAGAGCCGGCGTGGAATCCCCGTCCTCGTCCTCCCCGATCAGGCTGCCCGTGTAGACGATGCGGCTGCGCTGGCGGATGACATCGATGATCTTGTTCTTGAGGATGGCGAATACCCAGGTTTTCAACGCGGAGCGTCCTGCAAACGAACCCGCATTGCGCAGCGCGGCAGCGAGTGCGTCCTGCACGGCGTCCTCGGCGAGGTTGCGGTCATTCAACTGGAGCGTCGCAAAACGCACCATCTGCGCGCGCAGCGCTCCGAGAAACGCGTTGTCTCGCAACAGGTCATTGCCTGCCGCGCCCGCTTGCTGCATCTCGCCCACGTAGATCGTCCTCCCCGGCCTCGACCGCCATCCGCGCACCACTGTAGCTGGCCATTGGCTGGTCGACGAGCCTGGGCAGCAGTTTCACCGCCAGTGCACGACTGCCGGATTGCTCCAACTCGCTACGGTTGGCCAGGAGGATGTCGTGATCGTCGCAATGCCATGTGTACCGCCGGCGAGTTCCGCTGCTGTACGAAGCTGCCCTTTGATCCGGTACAAGACCAGTATTTCTGCCGGCAATTTGCGGGCGCGATCTGCATCGACGACGGTGGGCGCGGCGTGAGGCCGCAGGCATCGGTGGACAGAAGGTCTCGTGCTGCCTTCTGGGGATCCTTGAACATGGCAGGCAAAGCCCCCCATAAATGCGTCTCCCTTGCTCGCGGCCCACAGCCGGCCGCTCTGAGCAGGCATATACTTTGACATCGAACTATTAGTTGGGGATTATGTCGACCTCGAAACATAAGGTCTTCCCCCATGCCCCACCAGGACCAAGTGCTGGTGGCCCTGCGACGGATCATCCGGGCCACCGACCAGAACTCGAAGCGCCTCAGCCGCACCGCCGGGCTGACCATTCCCCAAAGCGTACTGATGCGTGCTATCGCGGCGCACCCGGGCGCCACCTTGGGGTTCCTGACCAGTCAGGTCAGCCTTTCGCAGGCCACCGTCACCACCATCCTTGACCGCCTGGAAGAGCGTGAGCTCGTCGTCCGCAGCCGTGGCAGCCAGGACAAACGCGTGGTCAACGTGGCGCTCACGGAAGCAGGAAGCCGATTACTGGAAGGTTCGCCGACGCCTCTGCAGGCAGACTTCCAGGCCCGGTTCGAGCAACTGACCCCGGCTCAACGCGACCGGATCGTGGATTCCCTGCAGCATGTAGCCACGATGATGGGGGCCGGCGACATTGATGCGGCGCCGATGCTCACCCTCGGCAATATTCCTGAACAATTCCCGCGCCGCTCGCCGGTTCCGATCAACACCACAAGCGCCGCCGACAATGATGTCCAGTTGCGTGCGCCAACGGTTGATGACGGAACACATGTCCATGCGCTGATCCGCATCTGCCCGCCGCTGGACCAGAACTCGCTGTACGCAAACCTGCTGCAGTGCACCCACTTCCGTGACACCTGCGTGGTCGCCACGAGCGGCAACCAGGTCGTGGGCTTCATATCCGGGTACCTGTTGCCGAATCGCAACAACACCCTGTTTATCTGGCAGGTTGCCGTGCACCCCAGCCAGCGGGGACGCGGGCTTGCACAACGCATGCTCGACAACCTGCTCGCGCGCGACGCCTGCGCGCATGTGTGCCAGCTCGAAACCACCGTGACCCTGGACAACACGGCATCCGCCGCGCTGTTCGCGGCGCTGGCCCGATCACGCCAGGCGGCACTCAGCCGCCAGTTATTGTTCGATCGCCAGCGCCACCTCAAAGGCAGCCACGACTCCGAATGGCTGCTGCAAGTCGGTCCGTTCACTTCCGCGGACGGTACCACCAACCAGAACCCGGCACCGGAACAGGAGGCCAGACCAGGCGCCTGAACCGGCCCAGCCAGGCCACTCTGCTATCCAAGGGAGAAACTTCATGCAAACCACCACCTTTGACCGCCTCGAATCGGCGGTGCGCAGTTATTGCCGGTCTTTTCCGGTGGTATTCACCACCGCGCAGGGCAGCCACCTGCACGACAACAGGGGCCGCAGCTACATCGACTTCCTCGCCGGAGCGGGCTCGCTCAACTACGGCCACAACCACCCGGCCTTGAAGGAAGCGCTGCTTGAGTACATCGACCAGAACCATGTCGTGCACAGCCTCGACATGCACACCGCCGCCAAGCAGCACTTTCTCGAAGTGTTCGAGCGACACATCCTGATGCCGCGCGGATACAAGTACGTGATGCAGTTCACCGGCCCCACCGGCACCAACGCCGTGGAAGCCGCGCTCAAGGTCGCGCGCAAGGCCACCGGCCGACGCAACATCGTCGCGTTCACCAATGCCTTTCACGGAGTCACGCTCGGCGCACTGTCATGCACCGGCAACCGGCATCATCGCGGCGGCGGCGGCGTCGATCCTACCGGCGTAACGCGCATGCCGTACGACGGCTACCTTGGAGAAGGTATTGATTCAACTGTGTATCTGGACAAGACGCTGAGCGACGCCTCCAGCGGCGTTGATCTGCCGGCAGCGGTAATCGTCGAAACCGTGCAGGGCGAAGGTGGCATCAATGTAGCGCAGGCAAGCTGGCTGCGCAGTCTGCAGCGGGTATGCCGCAAGCACAGCGTCCTGCTCATCGTCGACGACATCCAGGCGGGGTGCGGACGCACCGGAAATTTCTTCAGCTTCGAGGAAGCCGGCATTCGCCCGGACATCATCACTCTGTCGAAATCGCTGTCCGGGTACGGGTTGCCCATGGCCGTGGTATTGATCGATCCCCGCCTCGACGTCTGGGAGCCCGGTGAGCACAACGGCACCTTCCGCGGGCACAACCTTGCGTTTGTCACGGCTGCCCGCGCCATCGAGACCTTCTGGAAGAACGACCAGCTCAACGCTGAAGTGCGGCGCAAGGGCGAATATGTCGGCGACTGCCTGCAGGAGCTTGCCGACCGCTGTGCCGGCTTTACCGCAACAGGCCGCGGCCTGATGCGCGGCCTGCATACCACCGGCGCGGAGTTCACGATGCCGGTCACCCGCGCCTGTTTCGACCAGGGTCTGATCGTGGAAACCAGCGGCGCGCGCGATCAGGTGCTGAAGATTCTGTGCCCGTTGACCATCACCAACGACGACCTTGAGCGTGGCATGGCCATCCTCATGCGCAACGTCATGGCGCAGCGAGAACGCAGCAGTCCGCACGCGGTGCGCATCGCGGCAGGGATGTTCCGTCCATGATCGTTCGTACCCTTGCGGAGACCCGGCGCACAGAACGGCGGGTCACTGCCGAAAACTGGGAAAGTGTCCGGCTGGTACTTGCAGACGATCGCGCCGGCTTCTCGTTCCATATCACGGTCATTCATGCCGGCACCGAAACGTTGATCTGGTACAAACACCACATCGAGGCGGTGTACTGCATTCGCGGTGAGGGCGAAGTCGAGACATTGCCGGACGGCAAGGTGTTCCCGATCACGCCCGGCACGATGTATCTGCTCAACCACCACGACCGCCACCTGCTGCGCGCGACCAGCGGACTGGAACTGGCCTGCGTTTTTGCACCAGCGCTGACCGGACAGGAAGTGCACGACGAGGAAGGCGCCTATCCGGCCGCCGGCACAGCGGCGTCCTGACGCATGGAGACGTTCGTCAAGTCGGCATGGCTGCTGTTCCTGCTGCTGAACCCGTTCCTGATGAGCATCTACCTGATGGCGCTGATCCGGGACCTGAATCGTCAAACATTTTCGCTGGTGATGCAGCGCGCACACCTGGTGTCGTTCGGCGTGTTCGGCAGTTTCGCCGTCCTTGGCGACCGTTTGTTTACGCAAGTTTTCAACGTTCGCTTCGCCTCGTTCCTGATTTTCGGCGGCATCGTCTTCCTGCTGATCGGCGTGCGCTCGGTCTTTTCTGGAACGCTGGCCCTGCTGGAGACGCGCGGCGCACCGGCACACCTCGCCGGCGCTGTTGCGATGCCGTTCATGATCGGGCCTGGGACAGTGAGTGCCGCCGTGTTTGCCGGGGCCCAGCAACCGTGGCCACTCGCGCTCGCCGCCGTCGCGACGGCGCTCATCGCCTCCTACGTCGCCATCGTTCTGTTCAAGCGCCTGCTGGATAGCGCCCGCAAGCGTGACGAATCACTGGTGCAGGGCTATATCGAAGTGACCGGGCGAATTGTTGCGCTGTTCACCGGCACCTATGCCATCGAGATGATTCTGCGTGGCGCCGAGATAATCGCAAGGGATTTTTCCGCATGATGTCGGGATTTCCACATGAACGCTGACGATCGCTATCCAACCCGCCATGGCGGCAAGCCTGCAGTGCTGCGCCGCGAAGAGCCGGTCCTCTGGCACGACTGGCACGCCAACGCCCCGTTGACGCCCCTGCAGTGCCGCCAGTGGCGCGACCGGGGATTCCTTCTGCTACCCGAGCTGCTCTCGGGCCACGATGTCGAGATTCTGCAAGCAGAAGCGGCCCGCCTGCAGGCTGACCGCAAGCTTCTCGGACTGGATTCAGCAATACGTGAGAGCAACAGCAACGACCTGCGTTCACTGTTCCAACCACAACAACACAGCAAGGTGATCGACGGCCTGCTGCGCGACGACCGCCTGTTGGACATCGCCGAGTTCCTGCTGGACAGCGCAGTCTATGTTCATCAGTCACGTATCAACTACAAGCCGGCGTTTCGCGGCGGCGGCTTCAACTGGCACTCGGACTTCGAAACCTGGCATGCAGAGGATGGCATCCCGGCCATGCGCACCCTCAGTATGTCGATACTGCTGACCGACAACACGCCGGCCAACGGCCCGTTGCTGCTTGTACCTGGCTCGCATCGCTGGTTTCTGTCATGCCCCGAGCCCACGCCGGCGAACCACTTTCGCAGCTCATTGCGCGAACAGCACGTCGGAATCCCGGACGAAACACTTATCGCGTCGCTGGCCGGCGATGGCATCAGCACCGCAATCGGCCATGCTGGCACCGTGATTGTTTTCGACAGCAACACACTGCACGGCTCCGGCAACAACATCAGCCCGTGGCCGCGCAGCAACCTGTTTTTCGTCTACAACAGCACGGAAAACCTGCCGAAAGCCCCCTATTGCGGCCAACCTCCACGCCCACCGTTCGTGGCCGAGCGCCAGGATTTTCAGGCATTGCGTCCCCGGCAGCAGTGATGCGTATTGCCCCTGTTAATCGCGTGCCGGTAAGGTACACAGGTAGCGGCGCAGACTCCCGGCCCTGCCACAAAGCAAGGACCTCCGCTTGAACAACGTCCGTCTCTGGTCATCGGTATTTTTCCGCTCGTTTCTCGGGCATTCGCCCAACTGGTACAAGGCAACAGTTCTCTGTTTCCTCTTGATTAACCCCCTCGTTCTGTTCAGCGCCGGCCCCTTCGTGGCCGGCTGGTTGCTGCTGTCTGAATTCATCCTCACCCTGGCAGTTGCGCTGAAATGCTATCCACTGCAGCCCGGCGGCTTGCTGGCGATGCAGGCCTTGCTGCTCGGGCTGGTGGACAGCGAAACCGTCTACCGCGAAATCAGTGCCAACCTGTCAGTGATCCTGCTGCTGGTATTCATGGTTGCCGGCATCTATTTCCTGCGCGACCTGTTGCTGTATCTGTTCAGCAGCATTCTGATGAAGGTCAGGTCGCGCACTACGCTGTCGCTGCTGTTTTGCGCCTCGGCAGCGGTGCTGTCGGCATTTCTTGATGCGTTGACGGTTGTGGCGGTGATCATCACGGTGGCCGCCGGGATCTATGCCGTATATCAGCAGGCAGCATCCGCACGTGTCGATCTCGATGCCGACGGCACGCCGGATCTGGACCGACATGATCTGGACAAATTTCGGGCTTTCCTGCGCGGGCTGCTGATGCACTCTGCCATCGGCACTGCGCTGGGCGGTGTCGCCACGCTGGTGGGTGAACCGCAGAACCTGCTGATCGGCAATCTCGCCGGCTGGAGTTTCATCGAGTTTTTCCTGCACTCCATGCCGGTGTCCATGCCGGTACTCGCGGTCGGGCTGCTGACCTGCGTTACCGTCGACAAGATGCGCTGGTTCGGTTACGGCACCGACATGCCGCCCGCCGTCCGCAATATCATCGAACGTCATTTTTCCGACGAGGCCAACTGCCGCACACGCACGGCAATTCTGCATCTCTGGCTGCAGGCAATCACGGCTGTGTTCCTGCTCATCGGCCTTGCCCTGCACCTGGCGGAGGTCGGTCTGATCGGCCTTGGGGTCATCGTGCTGGCCACTGCGTTGTGTGGCATCACAGAAGAGAAGCGTCTTGGCCACGCATTTGAAGAAGCACTGCCGTTCACTGCCCTGCTAGCAACATTCTTCGTGGTGGTTGGCGTCATACACAACCAGCATCTTTTCCAACCGGGGATTGCATACGTACTGCAGCAGGATGACCAGACGCGTGTGCCGTTGATGTACCTTGCCAGCGGCGCGCTCTCCGCGATCAGCGACAATGTATTTGTTGCGACCATATATATCGGCGAAGTCAAGGCCGCATTCGACGCCGGAAATCTCACGCAGGAGCAGTTCGACGTGCTGGCTGTTGCCATCAACGTCGGCACGAATATTCCGAGCGTCGCGACGCCGAACGGCCAGGCCGCGTTCCTGTTTCTGCTGACGTCCAGCCTCGCCCCACTGATTCGACTGGGATACGGAAAAATGCTCTGGATGGCACTGCCTTATGCCTTGACCATGACGGCGACCGGCTTGCTGGCGGTTACCTACCTGCTGTGACAGTGTGCCAAGTACAGGCCCCGGAACGACAGCACGGATTCCAAGCCGGCAGACGGCCTGCTTCAACTCGCCGAGCTGCGTGATCGGATCCGCCACAGGCGATCGCTCCTGGCGAATTGCCATAGACCACGCGACCTTGCTCGACGGCGGCGACAATGGTGGCGAAATTGTCATCCGTGATGATGATTTTGGCCGCAGCCGGATATCAATGCCGACCTTGCTCGCCGCAACCAGCAACGCCGCTTCCGTCGGGTCGCCCCGCACAGCCCACTGGGCAGTATCATCACCCGGCGATACAAGTTCAGCGCCATTGCACAGTGCTGCGGCATTCAGCAGTGCAACAACAGTCGCGTCGGTCGAATCCACGCTCGTGCCCGCTTCGGTCAGCATTCCGACCGGTGCGTAACCCACGCCGGATATGTCGATTTGCCGGTTGCCGGACAGCCACAAGGTACAGACGGTCATTTCATTGCGCGTCAACGTACCGGTCTTGTCGCTGCAGATCACCGTTGTGGATCCCAACGTTTCCACCGCCGACAGTCGCCGTATGATTGCGCCGCGCCCGGCCATGCGGCGCATGCCCACCGCCAGCGCAATGGTCATGGCCGCCGGCAGGCCCTCAGGCGCCATCGAGATCACCTGGGTCATCGCGACCATGACCACGTCGGCAACTGGCAGGCTGCGCAAATGACCCAGTACCAGGATCGTCGCGAACAGCCCCGGCGCGCTCACCACCAGATACCGACCAAATTGCGCGATACGCAACTCCAGCTGTGTCTTCAATTCCTCTGCCGCTTCGGTCATGCGCGCAATTCCGCCGACCTCGGTGTGTCTGCCCGTGGCCGTCACGACGGCACGCGCCCTGCCGGCCGTGATGTAGGTGCCCGAGAACACCATGTTGCGGCGCTCAGTCAGACCCGTTGCTTCCGGCAACAACCGAACGAGCGCTCGATAAACATGCCGCAGAAATCGTGGTCGAGGCCGAGAGCGGGAGCTCATTCGAATCACCATCACCGCGGCACTCATCGCGGTACTGGTCCGTGTTATCCGGTTCAGTTTTTCGTCATGGTTGACGTCATTCACAACCAGCATTTGTTTCAGCCGGTCATTACCCATGTCCTGCAACAGGACGATCAGGTGCGTTTGCCGCTTATGTACATCGCCAACGGCGCTCTTTCCGCAATCAGCGACAACGTATTTATTGCCGCCGTTCACATCGGCAGGGTCAAGACCGCATTCCTGTTCCTGTTGACAACCAGTGCTCGCTTCAGCAACCGTCGCGTATAACCGACAACCGACGATCCAAGGGTTTACCATTCCCGGCCAAGTGGTCATGATCGGTCGTCCGTCAACAGCTCCCAGGAGAACCGCCATGCGGACGAACGATAAAAGCCAGCAACGGGCCCATCAGGGCTGGTCTCTTTGGATTCGGCAGGGCCGGTCAGGCTGTCTGCGCAGAACCACTGAAAGCGCACGACATCGACGTGATCTGGGTGATACGTCGGCAGACCGGCGCCGGACCCGATGCTGCGGAATCCGTCATTGGCGAATTTTCTCCCGGCGCACGCACTCCGCTGCTCGGCATGGGCCGCACCGATATCAGGCGGTTGCTGCAATATTGCGAATATTGCGCTGCGATCCTGCTTCTTGCCCTGCTCATCATCTATTCGGCCTATGCAGGCGCGCTGTAACCCAAGGAACGCTTCCGCCAACACCGTGGATATTCTGAAATGGACCTGACCGCCTCACCCGAACTCCAGTACATAATCCTGGTGTTCGGCCTGTTCATTCTTCCAAGAGCCTTGCAGCGCTTCCGGCTGCCCAGTGCCGTGACCTGCGTTGGCATAGGTGCGGCGCTCGGCATCACGCTCCACCTGTTTCATGACGACTCGACCATTCGCATGCTGGCCACACTGGGCATCGTGACGATGTTTCTTTTTGCGGGCCTCGAAGTGGACTTTGCGGATCTCCGTCGGGGCCGCAGGGTCTTGGCGCAACACATCGCTGTCCAATTGCTGTTGCTGCTGCTGGGTGCCGTAGTCGTCCATCTGGTGTTCGGATTGGATAAACGCACTGCCCTGCTCTTCGCGCTGGCGCTTCTCACCCCCTCGACCGGGTTCATCCTGGACTCACTGCCCAGCTTCGGACTGTCCACCGAGGAACGCTTCTGGGTGAAATCGAAGGCGATCGCTACCGAGCTCGTAGCACTGGCAATCCTGTTCCTCACCGTACAGAGCACAGACCCGCAAGCGATGGGCGTATCGGCTGTCGCGCTGATCGCCATGGTGACGTTACTGCCGCCGCTGTTCCATCTGTTTTCCCGCTTTATTGCCCCGTTTGCACCAAAGACCGAATTCTCTTTCCTGATCATCGTTGCACTGCTCTGTGCGTTCATTACACGGGAGCTCGGGGTCTATTACCTCGTCGGCGCCTTCGTCGTCGGCCTCACGGCCGTGCGCTTGCGCAAAGAGCTGCCGGAACTTAGTTCGGAGCGACTGATCATCGGTGTGGAACTGTTTGCCACCTTCTTCATCCCCTTCTACTTCCTGCAGGCCGGGTTACACCTCGAAGCCGACAACTTTTCGCCCACCGCATTTGCCATTGCGGCTGCCCTGCTTCTGGTAGTCGTCCCGCTCCAGATATTCCGCGTGGCGTTGCACCGCCGCCTGGCCCTGAAGGAACCGCTGGCCGTCGGTGCTCGCATCGGAATTGCCGTGGTACCGACCCTGGTATTTACCATCGTCATCGCCGAAATTCTCAGGACCGAGTTCGCGCTGGCCCCTGAATTGTTCGGTGCCCTGATGATCTTCACGCTGACCAATACCCTGGTCCCCGGGCTTGTGCTCCGCCTGCCGCTGCTGGAGTTCGAGACGCCGGAGGTACCGAAACAGGAAACGTCCGACACTGGCGATCAAGGTTCGCAGCGCTGAATTGCGGGGGTAACCAGCATTTCTCGTGATGAAATCCCTTAAAAAAATCAACAAGATGGAATTCCGGCAGAGAGAGCCTGGTCGCCTTGCCTCAACAAAAAGCCCGGCATCGCCGGGCTTTTTGTATCCTGAATCGAACGCTTACTTCGGCGGCCGGTTGCGATCCGACGGCGGCAGAAACGACACCGGAAACGGCGACACATTGCCGCCTCGGGGCTCGCTGATCTTGGCGACGCCGCCTTTCTCGACCTGATCGATACGGATAATGCTGTGCATCGGCACAAAACTGCAGACCACGTCCTGAAACTCGTTTTTCAGCTTCTCTTCGCCTGGATCAACCACCACGGCCGACTTGCCACCAAACACGAAATGCTCGATCTCGACAAAACCGTAGATGTCGCTCTGGTAGATGTTTTTGACATAAACCTCATAAACCTGACCCTGGCTGAGAAAGGTCACGCGGTAGAGGAATTCGGGTTCGCGCATGGCAGAGTGACTCCAGGCAATCGCAACAGAGGGAATCCGCCATCGCGAAATCCCCTCGAAAAAGGCCGCAAAGGGTACCACAGGGGCCATGCACTGGCACTCCGGCGGCCTGCGCTATCGCCGGCCGGCACCTTGAGCTAGATTCTGGCGACCGCCATCCCGGAGGCCTGCCAACATGCTGTATGTATTCGCGTTCTTCGCCATCATCGCCCTGCCCTTCATCATCGGCATCAGCATCTATAACAAGCTGGTCGTCCTGAAGAACCGGCTCAAGAACGCCTGGGCACAGATTGACGTGCAGTTGCAGCGCCGGCACGATCTGATCCCCAACCTGGTCGAAACCGCCAAAACCTACATGGCGCACGAGAAGGACTCCCTCGAACGTGTCATCCAGGCCCGCAACCAGGCCGTCACCGCGCAGAAAACAGTCGCCGCGAGCCCCGGCGAAGGCGTGCAGCAACTGGCCCGCGCCGAAGGTGCGCTGAACGGTGCACTTGCCAATTTTTTCGCGCTGTCGGAGAACTACCCGGATCTCAAGGCCAACCAGACGATGGCAGCACTGATGGAAGAACTCACATCCACCGAGAACAAGGTCGGCTTTGCGCGCCAGGCGTACAACGATGCGGCAATGAACCACAACACCTACCGCGAACAGTTCCCCAGCAATTTTGTTGCCGGCATGTTCAATTTCAAGGCCGCCGAATTGTATGAAGTGGATCAACCAGAAGCCCGTCAGGCGGTGAAGGTTTCGTTCCGGTAAACAGCACTGCCTGAGCGCATATCCCGCTGCCATGGCGATGGATTTCTTTGCTCATCAGGAACGGGCGCGCCAGCGCACAGGTCTGCTGCTTTTTTATTTTTCCCTCGCGGTGCTCCTTACTGTCGTCGCGGTGAATGCTGCTGTATTCCTGGTATTCAACTGGCCAGTGCTGCCCGGGCTCGCTCTCGACAACTGGCTGGCGAAGCCGGCATGGCTTTGGATCTCGTTTGGCACCCTCGCCATCATCGGCGTCGGCTCGCTGACATGTTATCTGCAGTTGCGCGATGGCGGCCACGCCATCGCCGATGCCGTGCGGGCACGCCGCGTCGATCCGGATACCACCGATGCGCAAGAGCGTATGTTGCTCAACATCGTCGAGGAAATGGCTCTGGCTTCGGGCACGCCGGCACCCACCACCTATGTGATGGACAACGAGCCGGGCATCAATGCATTTGTCGCCGGGTTCGAGCCCACGGAGGCCGTGCTGGTCGTCACGAAAAGCGCCCTCGACGCTTTCAATCGTGACCAGATGCAGGGTGTGATCGGCCACGAGTACAGCCATATCCTCAACGGCGACATGCGGATGAACGTGCAGCTCTATGCGATCCTCTCCGGCATTTTGCTGCTCGGCCGGTTCGGCGAATTCCTGCTGCGCAGCACCGGTCTGGGCCGCAACCGCAGGCGCGACAACAAGGGGGTCGGGCTGATGATCGCCCTGGTGCTGATTGCGCTGGCACTGATGGTGATCGGCTATCTCGGCCTGTTCTTCGGGCGCCTGATCAAGGCTGCTATTTCACGCCAGCGCGAATTGCTTGCTGATGCCTCCAGCGTCCAGTTCACGCGCAACCCGCAGGGCCTCGCCGAGGCGCTGCTGAAGATCCGCAATGCGGCCGACGGCTCGCTGCTGGAGAACGCGCACGCCGAGGACATGAGCCACATGTGCTTTTCGCTGCCGGTGAAAATGCATTTTTCTGCGCTGCTGGCGACACACCCGCCGCTTGACGAGCGCATCGCGGCCATCGATCCGTCGATGATGGCGCGGGATCGCGCGCGCGCACGGATGGCGCGGGGCAAAGTAGCCCCGGCCGTCGACACCCCATCAATGTCATCCGCGCAATTCTCGCCGGCGATGTCCGGCCTCGCGGGCTCGACGCCTGCCCCTGTAACGGCGGCCGGCGCCGTCGCCGCCAGCATCGGCCAGCTCACACCGACCCAGCTCGCCTACGGCACCCGTCTGCACGACAGCATCCCCGCATCCATTCGCGACCTGCTGCGCACCGCCGCCGGCGCGCGACTCGTCACCTACGGCATCGCGCTCGCCGGTTCCGATGCCCGACACGAGGCCGACGCAATCCGCGTGGTTGCAGCCGGCGACAGCGACAGTCTCGCCAACCGCCTCAAGGTCGCGATGCCGGAACTGCGCCGGCTCGGTACCCGCCTGCACCTGCCCTGCCACGATCTGGCATTGCCGGCGCTGCGGCCGATGTCCGACGGCCGGAAGAGGGTCTTCCTCACCGTGCTCGAACAACTCGTTCGCATCGACCAGCGCATCACGCTGCGCGAGTACCTGATGCTGTCGCTGATGCGCAAACACCTGTCGCCGGGTGCCGGAGCGGCGCGCCCGGTGCGCCACCGCTCTTACGGCAGCGTGGTCGGACCGGTCAACGTCGTCATTTCCATGCTGTGCCATGCGTCCGGGTGTCAGGACACCGAATGCACCGACCTGCATGCGCGGGTGATGCGGGGCTTTGCGGTCGACATACCCCTGCTGTTGCCGATGAAGGCGCTGACGGCCATACAACTGCACGAGGCATTGACCGAACTGGCGGATCTCTCGCCGCTGCTCAAGAAGCCCTTGCTGGACGCCTGCCTCGACTGCATCAACCACGACGGCAAGCTGCAAGTGGCCGAACTTGAGCTGCTGCGGGCAGTCGGCGAGGCACTCGACTGCCCCGTCCCGCCGCTGCCCGGTCTCGCCTGACCCCCGGTCATCGGAGACCAGGCAACCGAACGGACTGGCCGCCATGCCCCTGAAGCCCGTATACTCCTGCGCCCCGGCAATCATGCCGGAGCAGTTCCATCCCCGGCCCGCCGCAGCATCGAGACAACCCAACCGTTCCTCCTTACCCGCGCTGGCCAATTTTTTAGGAAATAAGGTGTTATGTCCGATCGTGAAAACGGGACCGTCAAGTGGTTCAACGAAAGCAAGGGTTATGGCTTCATCAGCCGTGGCGATGGCAGCGACGTGTTTGTACATTTCCGCGCCATCCGCGGTAATGGCTTTCGCACACTTGCCGATGGCCAGAAAGTCGAATTTGCCGTGACCCAGGGCGAGAAAGGCCCGCAGGCAGAAGATGTTGTGATGGTCGACTAACATCGACTGTACAAGCACAAAAAAAGCGGCCATCGGCCGCTTTTTTTGTGCTTGTACAGTGCGCCTTCTAGAGCGTCGTGTTGCCCGCCAATGCACGCCCGCCAAGGAATACCAGGGTCAGTTTACGCACCAACCGCCCGGCGGCGATTTCACGGTCGGTGCGGGTCATGTCAAGGGCCCCGGCACCGAAATCGAACAGCACCAGGGTCGCGGTCTCGGCCACCAGCCGGCTATCAATCACTACCCGCTTTTGCTCCACCACGACCTGCTCGATGTCCTCGGCAAGCTCATCGGCAATGAATCGCAATTCGCGCGCAATGGTGCGCCGGAAGTCCTCGTTGCCGCCAAAGCGCTCGCGCACGATCAGACGCAGCAGCCCGGCGTTCAGGTCGAGGTAGTTGATGAACCGCAACACCGACTGGCGGATCGCGAAGTTGCTGTCCTCGACAATCATTTCCCGACGGCCCTGACGCATCAGTTGGCGCAATGCGAGGCACGCTTCGTTGATCAACACAATGCCAAGCGCGTTGATGTCGGCAAAGTGACTGTAAAACGAGGTGGGCGCGATGCCGGCCTGTTTCGCCACCTCGCGCAGGCTGAGCCCGTCGAGTGTCTGTCCGGCGCCGATCATGGCCAGCGCTGCGTCAACCAGCCGCAGGCGGGTGTGTTCCTTTTGCTGGGTACGGGTCAGGCGCATGGCTCCCCCGAAGTGATTCACCAACCGCACAAGTGTAAGGGATTGCTCCAGCGGACGCCCGGGCCACCCGAGCGGCCACCCGCGTACTGGCCTGATTCACGCAGCCCCCCTAGAATCGTCTGACTTCTGGCGCAGTCGCGCTACGCAGGCGTGGAGTTACGGAAAGGAGGGCAGCGGATGGACTTCGCCAAGCTGGCAGAGAAGCAGGTGTATGATCGCGTGCAGGAATGCACGGATCGCCTGCGCCGGGGCGACATTCCGAGTCCGGTAGTCCTCGACGTACTGCGCCGCCACGGTATCGATATCAACCGATCGCTGTTCCCCTGCTTTGCCGAGCTCGATGCCAACCTGTTCAACGGCACGGTGGTATCCCAACAGCGCCGTGTATTCGAGTTCGTGGTGGATGCCGCAGAACCCACCGAATCCACCATTGAGGACGTTACCGATCAACTCGGCCCCAAGGACCCCCGCCACCCCAAGAGTGACATCAAGGACGTAATCACCATGTCGCTGCTGTGCTTCGATCGCGAGAACCGTTGACCGCAATCCGGCTGTCGCGTGCGCGCAATACACCTATGCCCTGCCCACTTCCGGAATCCTCATGAACCGCGAACACATTACACGTACGATCTATTTGCTGTTCGGCATTGCCTGCATCGGCAACGGCCTGTGGATGCTGCTCGATCCGCCCTCCTGGAACAGTGTGCTGCGCATGCAGATGGAGGATTACGGCAATGGCAGTGCCTTCGACAACCTCATGCGCAGGTTCGGCGTCACCTATATCTGCGTGGGTCTCGCGTTTTTCTGGTGCCTGACCAACCCGCAGATCCGTACGCGCGTACATCCGGTACTGATACTGTTCTTCGGGCTGATTGCCGCGATAAAGATACTGGAGATCAGCTCGGCGCAGGTGCCGTCGCATCGCTGGATCACCGATGCGCCGTTCGTACTGCTGCCTCCGGTGATTCTCGCGCTGATGCTACTGCCGGTGCCGCGCCTGCGACGCCTGCCGCGCGGCGGCGAGACCGGTCGGGTCAAGTGGTTCGATGCCAAAAAGGGGTTCGGCTTCATCGTTCGCGAGAACGGCGAAGAACTCTTCGTCCATTACCGCTCGATCGAAGGTGACGGGCACCGCGCCCTCAAGGACGGACAGCGCGTCAGCTTCCGTGTCGGCCAGGGCGCCAAGGGACCGCAGGCAGAGGCCGTACGGCCGGCAGATTGAGGCGGTTCACCCGGGGAGGGTGGCGAGCGCCTGCCCGGCTACACGCTTGCTAATTAATTAGCAGTAGCCTTTTCCCCCCTTATATGCGAATTTCCCCTGAAGACACGACCAACGGCGCAAGGAACCGGATCAGCGCCATGTATCCCGGGGAACCTGGGGCACGGGAGCATTTTCATGTGGCGCAAGGCTCGGAATGTATTCGGTAACCTTGTCAGCAGGGGCAGTAACGACGCTGCGGCACTGCGCGAGCGCGTGACGCAGTTGGCGCACAGCGTCGAAATCCTGGGTACGCAGTTGCGTGATCGCGACCTTCGCCTCGCCGACATGCAGTCACTGAACCTCGCCCTGCTCTCGATTCCGCACGCGATGATCCTCACCCAGGACGCGCAGGGGTGCATCCTCAGCCTGAATCACCACGGCTGCTGGCTGACCGGTTATACCGAAGCCGAAGTTGTCGGCCAGCACTTCACCAACCTGCTGCCTGATGCCGCGTTGCTGCCGGACCTGCGCTTCCGTCTCGAAGAACTGCCGGGCTCAGGTCACCACTACAGCCATCAGACGGAACTGATCCGCAAGGATGGTGGCCAGATCGCCATGCAGTGGTATCACAACGTCTACGATTGCCCCGCAAGCGGCGAACGCCGCGTGCTCACTGTCGGCCTCGACATCAGCGATCAGAAAATTGCCGAGGATCACCTCGGCTGGCTCAGCTCACACGACCCGCTCACCGGCCTGTACAACCGCCGCCGCTTCCTCGAGGAACTCGACCAGACCATTGCCACCTGCGAGCGTTACACCCAGAGCTGTGCGGTGATGATGATCGACATCGACCAGTTCAAGGACATCAACGAAACCAGCGGCCACCATGTGGGTGACCGTCTGCTGCAACGTGTTTCCGAGGTCCTGCGCATCCAGGCACGCACCTCGGATATCGTTGCGCGTCTCGGCGGCGATGAATTCGCGATCATCGTGCAAATGACCAGTGCTGATAGCGCTGAACGCATCGCCGCGCGTTTCTGCGCTGCACTGGATGGCCTTGAGGTTGAAAGCGGTAACGGCGCTTCACACCGGATATCGGCATCACTCGGGGTCGCGCTGTTTCCGGCACACGGGGCCAACTCCGACGAATTGCTTGCCAATGCCGATATCGCCTTGTACCAGGCGAAGGAAAAGGGCCGTAAGGTCTGGCATATGTTCAGCCCCGAAGAGCACACCCGTACCCGTGTTCACGAGCGCGTGTACTGGGACGAAAAGGTCAGGCATGCACTGGCCGGTGGCCGGCTCAATGTCCATTTCCAGCCGATCCTCGACGTGCGCCACAACGAAATCACCCACTACGAAGCGTTGTTGCGGGTGAAGGACGACGGCGGCAAAATGCTCTCACCCATGCGCTTCATTTCGAGCGCCGAACGCAGCGGCCTGATCCATCAGGTTGATGAGCGGGTTATCACCAGCGTGATTACCAGCCTTGCCGAGCTGCAGCGCAGCCAGGTCAAGGCAAAGCTCTCGATCAATCTCTCGGGGATGTCATTCCACAACCCGAACCTGGTTCGCCATATCCAGAACACCATTAGCGAAAACGGTGTCGACCCAACCGCTCTGATTTTCGAGATCACCGAAACTGCAGCCATCGCCGATATCGACGCCACCGACCAACTCATGCAGCAGATAAAATCTCTCGGCTGCCAGTTTGCGCTCGACGATTTCGGCGTCGGCTTCTCGTCGCTGTATTACCTGAAAAAGCTGCCCGTCGATTATGTGAAAATCGACGGTTCGTTCATTCGCAACCTGCACAACGACCCGGACAGCCAGGTGCTGGTCCGCGCGCTGGTCGAAGTCTCTCGCGCCTATCGCCTGCGCACCATTGCGGAGTTTGTCGAAGGTGCGGAAATCCTGACAATCCTGCAGGTTCTCGGTGTCGACTACGCACAGGGCTATCATATCGACCAGCCCAAAGCATTCGAGACCATTTGGCCGTCAGCAGGAATGCCTGCCCAGGTTCACTGAAGCAAACATACGCTCTGCCACAAAACCCTCATTTTCGGTCATCATCACCGCTTTCGTCGCCGCTGCACCGACTCATCATGAGCATTGACTGGAAATTGGTCCCCGGCGCCATCTGGCGTACGCACCAGCACAAACTGCGCCCGGTCATGGAACTTGACCCGGTTCAGCTTGCGGATCTGCTCGGAATCGACAACCAGCGCGACGCGCTACTGCTCAATACCGTACGCTTTGCGCGCGGCCAGCCGGCCAACAACGCGCTGCTCTGGGGCGCCCGCGGCACCGGCAAGAGTTCGCTGGTCAAGGCCGTGATCAATGCCGGCATCAGTCACGGAATTCGCGCCATCCAGATCGACCGGGACGATCTGGGGCTGCTGCCGGACATCGTCGAGGATCATCTGCGTGGCCTGCCGTACCGGTTCATCGTGTTCTGCGACGACCTCTCGTTCAACCCGGGCGACTACGGCTATCGGGCGCTGAAAAGCGTGCTCGAAGGCTCAATCGAAATGCCGGCGGAAAACGTGCGCGTATATGCCACCTCAAACCGCCGCCATCTGGTACCGGAATACCGCAGCGACAACGAGCAGGCGCATGTGGCGGGCACCGAGCTGCATTCTCCTGCTTTGCACTACAGCGATGAAGTCGAGGAGAAAATCTCGCTCGCCGACCGCTTCGGCCTGTGGCTGCCTTTCTATCCGATCCCCCAGGACCAGTATCTGGCCATCGTCGACCACCTGTTCGCCGCCTCCGGCGACCAGGCCGGCCTCCACGCCGAAGCGCTGCGCTTTGCCCAGACCAAGGGGGGCCGCAGCGGCCGTACCGCCCGTCAGTTCTTCAACAGCCGATCCGCCTGAACGCTCCTTCCGCTTCTGCTCCCCCCTGTTCCCGGGGCCTGCTTTCCCCGACACTACCCGCCCGGACGCTATTTGCCCCGACGCTGCCGCCCGGACAATACCTTCCCGGACACCCCAACAAGCACGACATCAACGGAGACACGCATGAAGACGCTCAAGGACAAGGTTGCTGCCATCACTGGCGCCGGCTCGGGTATCGGTCGCGCCACATCGATTCTGCTGGCACGCCAGGGCTGCCATGTCGCCATTTCAGACCTGAACGAAACCGGCCTCGCCGAAACTGCGCGCGACTGCAAATCGCTCGGCGTAACGGTGACGACCAAAAAGCTCGATGTTGCCGACCGCGCAGCCGTATATGCCTGGGCCGATGAAACAGTAAAGGCGCACGGCAAGGCCAATATCATCATCAACAATGCCGGTGTTGGCCTGGGCGCCACTGTCGATGAGATGAGCTATGAAGATTTCGAGTGGTTAATGAACATCAACTTCTGGGGCGTGGTGTACGGCACCAAGGCCTTCCTGCCGCACCTCAAAAACAGCGGCGATGGCCATGTTGTAAATATCTCCAGTGTGTTCGGCATCATCTCCTGCCCGACGCAATCAGCCTACAACGCAGCGAAATTCGCGGTGCGCGGTTTCACCGAGGCGCTGCGCGAGGAAATGGAAATCGAGGGTTGTGGCGTCGGCGTTACCAGCGTGCATCCGGGCGGCATCCGCACCAACATCGCCAAAACCGCACGCTTCAAGACAGGCAGTGAGTGGGGCATGAAAGACCAGGCCAGCGTGGCGGCGGATTTCGAAAAGCTGGCGCGCACCACGCCGGCAGAAGCCGCCCAGGACATCGTCAACGCCATCCTGAAGAACCGTCGTCGCCAACTGATCGGCAACGACGCCGTGCTGATCGACCTGGTGCAACGCTTCATGCCGGAAAGCTACCAGCGCATCCTCATTGCCGGCGGCAAGCGCCAGCGCTCGCGCGCCCTCCTCAACAACAACTGATCGCTGCGAACGACGGCGGGCGGCCGGTGGCCGTTCGCCAACGTCATTTGGCTGGTCATAATCGGGTCGACGATCACCCACCCCGGTCACAGAACGTGCAACCGGAGTACCCCTCCGCTACAATCCCCGGTCAATTTCATCGGCCGTCAATTTCGAAGCCCCCCACAAGATACCGAGATCCCGTGATCAGGCTGTTACGCCGCGTCTTCAACCGCGATCGCACCGCGCCCGACTGTCCTGCCAAAACGTCCGCCGCCGAGCCTGCCGACAAGCGTGTATCACCGGCTGCAACCCAGGCTGACGCGGCGCGCGGCGCGGAAGGGCCACGTGACGCAGGCCGGGGCTCCGCGCCAGCGGCGCGCCCGCACCATCCGCCCCGGCCGCATCCTGAGCGAGCAGTACATGAGCAGCCCAGCTGGACGCTGGCCGACTTTGTCGTCGCGCCCGTTGCCGGCAAAACCCGCTTCCACGACTTCAACCTGCCGCTGCCGCTGATGCGCAGCATTCAGGCCTGCGGATTCCATTACTGCACGCCGATCCAGGCTGAAGTGCTTGGCCACACGCTCGCCGGCCACGATGCCATCGGCCGCGCTCAAACCGGCACCGGCAAGACCGCCGCGTTCCTTGTCACCATCATCAACGATCTACTCACCAACCCTCCCGAAGGCCCGCAGTTCGCCGGCGAGCCACGGGCCCTGATCATCGCGCCCACCCGTGAACTGGTGATGCAGATCACCGCCGATGCCGAAGGCCTCACCAAATACTGCAACCTGAACGTGATGGCCGTGGTTGGCGGCATGGATTTCGAGAAGCAGCGCGAGCGCATTCGTCGCGAGGCGATCGACATCCTGGTTGCCACGCCCGGCCGCATGCTCGATTTCGTTTCGCGCCGCGATCTGTTTCTCGACCAGGTAGAGCTGCTGGTGCTCGACGAAGCCGACCGCATGCTCGACATGGGCTTCATCCCGGATGTAAAGCGCATCGTGCGCCTGACGCCGTCATCTGAATATCGCCAGACGCTGCTGTTCAGTGCAACGTTCAGCGAGGACATCATGAACCTCGCGCGGCGCTGGACCTTCGAGCCGGAAATCGTCGAGATCGAGCCGGAAAACGTTGCCACTGATACCGTTGAGCAAAAGGTCTACATGTGCTCGACGGAAGAGAAATTCCGCGTGCTCTACAACCTGCTCAAGAGCACCGACGCCAAGCGAGTAATCATCTTCGCCAATCGCCGCGACCAGACCCGTCGCCTCTCTGACTTGTTGCGCGACATGGGTATCCGCGCCGCACTGCTGTCCGGCGATGTGCCGCAGCAGAAACGCGTCAGCACACTCGAGCGCTTCAAGAGCGGCGAGCTCGACGCACTGGTTGCCACCGATGTTGCCGGCCGCGGCATCCATGTCGACGGAGTGACGCACGTTATCAACTTCACGCTGCCAGAAGATCCTGAAGACTACGTGCATCGAATCGGTCGTACCGGCCGGGCTGGCGCATCGGGCATTTCGATCAGCTTTGCCTGTGAGGACGACGGCTTTGCACTGCCGCCGATTGAACAGTTGCTTGGCCGCAAACTGTTGTGCGAGCGCCCGCCGGACGAGCTGCTGGCCGCCACGCCGCCGCGCGTGCGGCGCGATGACGATCGCAGCGAAGAACAGAGCATGACGCCATCACGCAGCACCGAAAGTCGTGGGGGCAGCAGCCGCCCTGGCGGCAGGCCCGGCGGCGGACGGAGCGGTCCACGGCGCGGCGCGGCGACCGGCCGTGGTGGCCGACGGTGAGTTTTTCACTACATCAACTGCGCCGATACGGCGTCGATCATTGCCGCCGGCAAAAGTAGCCGCGTTCTACGCTTTTCCCTGCCGATACCTTTTCAATCACAGAGCGGATGTTCCAGATGTACACAGAGCAAAAAACGCGGCTGACCGCCAAGAAAGCCGAGTTGGAGGAACGCATTACCCGCCTGACGCGCGATCAGCGCCACGTCGACGAGCCGGTCGAAAAGGATTTCGAAGAGCAGGCTTCGCAGCGCGAGAGCGACGACGTGATCGACGAAACCCTGCGCGCCTCGCGCATCGAGCTGCAACAGATCAATCGCGCCCTGCTACGGATGGCTGCCGGAGAATACGGCGTCTGCAGCCGCTGCGGTGCCGATATCGGCACCGGCCGCCTCGCTGCGATTCCTGAGGCAACGCTTTGCATCAAGTGCGCGAAATAATCTGCGCATGAATGGGAAAGGAGCCTTCCTGGTCCCTTTTCCATTTGGCAATTACCAACACCTACAGGTTCGACTCCGCAAACTCCGCCAGCACACTGCGCGGCACGCCATGCAGATGCACCGAGCCGCCATGGGCAAACCCCTTGAAACGCTCGGCCATGTAGGCAAGGCCGGAACTGGTTGCCGACAAATACGGCGTATCGATCTGCGCCAGGTTCCCCAGACACACTACCTTCGAACCCTCCCCGGCACGCGTAATGATCGCCTTCATCTGGTGTGGCGTCAGGTTCTGGCATTCGTCGATCAGCAGAATCGCTTTCTGGAAGCTGCGCCCGCGAATGTAATTGAGCGCCTTGAACTGGATATTGGCGCGCTCCTTCACATACTGGATCGATGAAATCGGGTTTTCATCGTTGATGTGCAGTGCTTCGATGTTGTCGGTGATGGCACCCAGCCACGGATCCATCTTCTCTTCCTCGGTGCCGGGAAGAAACCCGTGGTCCTCCGCCAGCGGCGGCGTCGAGCGCGTCGCAATGATCTTGTTGTAACGCTTCTGGCCGATCACCATTTCAATGCTCGCGGCAAGCGCGAGAATCGTCTTGCCGGAACCGGCAGCGCCGGTCAGGTTGACGATGTGCACATCGGGATCGAGCAGCAAATTGAGCGCAATCGCCTGATGGATGTTGATCGGCTTCAGGCCCCAGGCACTCTCATGCATCAACTGTTCGCGCGGCAAATCCTTCAGCACGACCGAGTGGCCGTTCACTTCCGCAACCCGGCCGACAAAACCCTGCTCATCAAGGATGAACTGGTTCGGGAAAATATCGCTACCAAGCACTTCATCAGCAAGGAACCCGCGACTCAAACCATGAAAAACACCCTCGGTCGTCTGGCGCGTTTCCACTTTTTCAATGCGATCCCAGAATGAACCCGATATCTCGACATAGCCTTTGTTTAGCTGGCGAATATCGGAAACAAGCTGATCGTTCTGGTAATCCTCCGCATCAAGACCGCAACTGCGCGCTTTCAGCCGCATGTTGATGTCCTTGGTGACCAGCACGAAATGCTGTTCAGGTTGCGCACGCTGCAGCGCGATCAGGGCATTGATGATGCGGTTGTCGTTGAGCGTGTTGGCGAGAACACCATCGCTGCCGGATTCGAGGCGATCAAGCAACACCGTGAGCGTACCGTGAGTGTCCTTGCGGCCAGGCGCCCGGATCGGCACGCCATGTTCTATTTCATCAACGCTCGCGCCGCCGAGTATCTGGTCAATCAGCCGGATCGCCTGCCGACATTCGGTCGCAACGCTGCTCTTGCCGGATTTCAGCTTGTCGAGTTCCTCCAGCACCGTCATCGGAATGATGACGTGATGCTCCTCAAAATTAAGGATGGAGTTCGGATCGTGTATCAGGACGTTGGTATCGAGAACGTAAGACTTGCGGGCGGGGCGAGCTTTCGGGGCACTGTTGATGTTTTTGTTGCTGCGCGTTAGCGATTTAACGTTAGCTGCTGATTCTTCCATGCGCACTCCACACGGTTTCGGGACTGCTTCGATCGAAGAGTTCGCCTGAAGCCTGCGGCCATGCATCGTGAGGGTGAAACGTGGCCGACAGAGCGACGGGCATCCTGCAACGCAGCCTGCCGGCTGCTCGCTCGCTCGTGATGGGTTACACGATGGCGTCCTCCCAGGGTCGGCCGACCCGTGAGTGCAATACCGCTCGACTCTAGCCCCGCCTGCACACGCAACGCAAGCAGCACGCTGGACGGGCAGCGCCACGCCCGCCTTTGGTGCAACCATTGCCCGGCAGCCCCACCAGAGCGCCCCGAAATGGGCCAGCATGCTGCGCCGCCCCCGCGGGCCTTTCCTTACCTTATTGATTTTAATGGGCATCCATAAATTGGCACGGCTTGTGCTGATACCACGCCAGAGCCGCCGACTGGTGGCCCTACTTTCAGACAACCGACGGGAGTCACCAAAATGAAATCGCTGCGCACTGTTCGTTACTCATTGGTCGCTGCTGCCGTTGCCGGCGCTGCGGTCGTTTCCACCCCCGCCATTGCTGGTGTAAATGCCAGTGCGGGTATTGCCAACATGTACCTGTGGCGCGGCATGGACGTCGGTAACGGCGTTCCGGCTGTTTCCGGCAACCTGGAATACGCTGCCGGCTCCGAGGCACTCACCGGCTACGCGGCCGTCTGGGGCTCAAGCGCCGGCCCAACCCAGGAAGTCGATGTCTATGGCGGTGCACGGGGCGTGGTGGGTGGTTTCAGCTACAACGTCGCCTACTTCACCTATAACTATCCGCAGGCCAAAGGTGTGGACTCAAGTGAATATGCGCTCACCGCTGGCTGTGGTCCTACTGACGCCCGCTGCTACGATGCTCGCGAGTTTTACCTGAGCGGCGGGATTGCCGGCGTAACCCTGGAGGCATTCATCGGTACCGGTGAATACGGCTCCGGCGGCGACAACAAAAACAATTACTTCACCTTGTCATATGCCCATGACAAGTACAGCGCCAAATACGGCACCTGGGATCTTGATTCGGGCGTCGGCGAATACAGCCATCTCGACGTTTCCTACAAGGCCAGTGCCAACCTGTCGTTCACCGTTTCGAAAGTAGTAGATGATGACGATGGCGAAGAAGACGACGCACTGTTTCTCGTTTCCTACTCGCTGCCGCTCGAAGTGAAGTAACCGTTGGAAGCAGATCGGTGACGCCACGGCGCCACCGATCTCCCCCGGGAATATCTCGCACGGAGCGAATAATTCCGGATCATTTTCCGCAGAACATCTGCACCGGCGTGTGCTGCGTAAAGCGATTGCAACAACCGAAAAAATCTCCTCGGTCTTGGCCGGCAGCGATGCCGGCCTTCTTTTATCCACAGGATATTGCCGGCCGCAGGGCGCATGACGATCCGACTCAGTGCCCGAGCATGCCCTGCCGCTCGATGAACGATACGATTTCCGGCAGGCCCTTGCTGTCCTTCAGGCAGGCGAACTGAAACGGTCTTGCGCCGCGCATTTTTTTTGCGTCGCGATCCATGATTTCAAGCGATGCGCCGACGTACGGCGCCAGATCGGTCTTGTTGATGATCAACAGATCGGACTTGCAAATCCCGGGGCCGCCCTTGCGCGGCACCTTGTCGCCAGCGGCCACGTCGATCACATACAGCGTGAGGTCTGACAGTTCCGGGCTGAAGGTAGCGGCGAGATTGTCGCCGCCGGACTCGACAAAAATAATATCCAGGCCCGGAAAGCGCTCATTCAACCGGGCAACTGCCTCCAGATTGATCGAAGCGTCCTCGCGGATCGCCGTATGGGGGCACCCGCCGGTCTCGACGCCAATGATGCGATCTGCCGTCAAGGCGTCGTTGCGCACCAGAAACTGGGCGTCTTCCTGGGTGTAGATGTCGTTGGTGACGGCGGCGACATTCCATTTTTCACGCATTGCCTTGCACAGCAGCAAGGTCAGCGCTGTTTTTCCGGAACCCACCGGGCCGCCGATACCAACACGCAGAGGGCGAGCACTCATGGCGGAATCTCCATTGGCTATTGGTCAGGAACGAAACAGGCGGGAGTATTGGTGTTCATGCTGCATCGACAGCACGGCCAACCCTGGTGCAAAGCTGCTGCGCGCATCCTCCGGCGCGCCCACTGCCGCCGTCACCACCTGCGCCAACGGCGGCAACAGCGCGGACAATATCTGTTGCCCGGCGCTCTGGCCGAGCGGCACCGTTTTCACCAACACAGACACCTGGTTTTCCAGCCAGCTGCCGGCGTAGGCCATCAATACCGATACTGTGTCCAGCGAACCCACCCGCGCCAGCAGTGCATGCGCCGCCAGGGATCCCAGCGGCTTCTCGTGCGCCAGCCAGTCACGCACCGCCAGCGGGGTTTCCGGCAACATCAACAACAATTGCGCGAGCGAATAACCCAGTTGTTCGCACTCCAGACGCGCCTCGCGCGTTTCGCGGCTGGCAATAAATCGCTCGTTGATTGCCGACAGCGCCGGAAAGTCGTCGGCCGCCAACAGGCCGACAGCATCGGCAAGCAGGGGCAGTTCGTAGCGGGCAACGGGGCCATGCAAAATACCCAGTAGCCAGCTCTGCGCACTCATCGCGTCATGTACCAGGCCGCACTCAATGGCCGCTTCGGTGCCCTGCGAATAGCTGTACAGCCCGATCGGCAGCGCCGGGCTGCCGAAACGCAGCAACTGCGCCAGCCGCAGGGTGTCAGTTGCGCTCACGGGCAGTGCCGAATAAATGCAGTTTCGGCAAGTAACGGAACTCCGGCTCAATCGGCGCCGCCATCGCATGATGATGGCCGCCATAGGCGCCGGATTCCGGATCGAACGGCGCGGTGACGGACGCCACCTGTGCGCCCAGTTGCAGCAGCATGTCCCGCAGCACGTAATCCTCAGGGGTGCGCAGAAAACCCGCACCAACCTGAACGTGTACGTGTCGATTACCCAGATGATAGGCAAGGCGTGCCAACTGCGCAGGCTCCGCACAACGCACTTCCATCAGCATCTCGCTTTCAGAAACCACCTCGACCACCATACCGCATTCGCTGCGCAACAGATCGCCGCCACGCAGCGTTGTGCCGCGCTCAAGGAAAATGCCGGTATCACGGCCCGCAGCGGAGACGGTGCGCAAGCGCGCGCGCTGGCGCAATTCGAACGGCAGCACCACCGCGTCCTGTACGGCACCATTGAAATCCACAAGGCGTTCCCGCAGAACGATCATCGGCAACCTCGAAAATTGACGCTCTTTATCAAAAGAGGAAATAGCGTTGCGCCAGCGGCAAGACGTTTGCCGGTTCACACCACAGCAACTTGCCATCGGCGTGTACCCGGTAGTCTTGCGGATCGACAGTGATACGCGGCGTGGCAGCGTTGAGTTTCATGTCCTTCTTGCCAATGCTGCGGCAACCCTTGACAGCTACCAGACGCTTGCGCAAACCCAGTTGCCCGCCAATGTCATTGGCAAGCGCGGCCTGCGAGACAAAAGTCACTGCCGATACCGCCAGCGCGCCACCATGGGCACCGAACATCGGCCGGTAGTGCACCGGCTGTGGCGTCGGGATCGATGCATTCGGATCGCCCATCAACGCGCCGGCGATCAAGCCGCCCTTTACAATCAGGCTCGGTTTCACGCCAAAAAATGCCGGTCTCCACAACACCAGATCGGCCAGCTTGTCCACTTCAATCGAACCGACTTCGTGAGCAATGCCGTGAGTCAGCGCTGGATTGATGGTGTACTTGGCGATGTATCGCTTCACCCGAAAATTGTCGTTGCCGGCGGAATCTTCGGGCAGTTGCCCGCGCTGTTGTTTCATTTTGTCTGCCGTCTGCCAGCAGCGCAGAATCACTTCGCCAACCCGCCCCATGGCCTGGCTGTCCGAGGAGATCATGGAGAAAGCACCCAGATCGTGCAGAATATCTTCTGCCGCTATCGTTTCGCGACGAATTCTCGACTCGGCAAATGCCACATCCTCGGCAATTGACGGATCAAGGTGGTGGCACACCATCAGCATGTCGAGATGTTCGTCGATTGTATTTACCGTAAATGGCCGCGTCGGGTTGGTGGAACTTGGCAACACATTCGCTTCGCCGCACATCTTGATGATATCCGGAGCGTGGCCGCCACCGGCACCCTCAGTGTGATAGGTGTGAATAGTGCGGCCCCTGAACGCCCCAATCGTATCGTCGACAAACCCGCATTCGTTCAGTGTGTCGGTGTGGATCGCCACCTGCACGTCCATCTCGTCGGCAACACCAAGGCAGCAGTCGATCGCCGCTGGCGTCGTGCCCCAATCCTCGTGCAACTTCAGGCCGATGGCGCCGGCACTCACCTGCTCGCGCAGTGCTGCAGGCAAACTGGCATTGCCCTTGCCAGTGAAACCGAGATTCATCGCAAATGCCTCGGCGGCACGCAGCATTTGCGCGATGTGCCAGGGCCCCGGCGTGCAGGTGGTGGCGTTGGTGCCGGTAGCCGGCCCGGTGCCGCCACCGAGCATGGTGGTGATGCCGGAATACAGTGCTTCGTCGATTTGCTGCGGGCAAATAAAATGAATGTGCGCATCAATGCCGCCGGCAGTGATGATCATGCCTTCACCGGCAATCACTTCCGTCGCCGCGCCGATCACGATACTCACACCCGGCTGGATATCCGGATTGCCGGCCTTGCCGATGCCGGCGATACGGCCGTTCTTGATGCCGATGTCGGCCTTGACGATGCCCCACCAATCCACAATCAGCGCGTTGGTGATGACGGTGTCCACAACGTATGCCGCCACCTGCTGCGACTGGCCCATGCCGTCACGAATGACTTTGCCGCCGCCGAATTTCACTTCTTCGCCGTAGATCGTGTGGTCGCGCTCCACTTCAATCCACAGACTGGTATCGGCCAGGCGCACCTTGTCTCCGGTGTTGGGGCCGAACATGTCGGCATAAGCCTGACGGGAAATTTTCATCGCTCGCCCCTCACAACTTGCCCATCACCAGGCCGCGAAACCCGTACACAGTACGCTCGCCGGCGAGCGCCACCACCTCCACGGTGCGCATCTGGCCTGGCTCAAAACGCACGGCCGTGCCGGCGGGAATATTCAGCCGAAAACCGCGCGCCTGCGCCCGCTCGAATTGCAGCGCGGCGTTGGTTTCGAAAAAATGATAGTGCGAGCCGACCTGGATCGGCCGGTCACCGCTGTTGGTGACCGCCAGGGTGCGTGTCTCGCGGCCGGCATTGATTTCGATATCACCGTCCAGTATCTGCATTTCGCCGGGAATCATCGGAATCCTCCTGGGTAACCTGCGCTCACACAATCGGTTGATGAACTGTCACCAGCTTGCTGCCATCCGCAAACGTGGCCTCCACCTGAATGTCCGGGATCATTTCCGGAACCCCTTCCATCACGTCGGCGCGGGTCAGCAGGGTCGTACCGTAGTGCATCAATTCGGCAACGGATTTACCATCGCGGGCACCTTCCATGATTTCCGCCGTGATGTAGGCAACCGCTTCCGGATAATTCAGCTTCAAGCCACGTGCCCGCCGTTTCTCGGCCAATTGCGCAGCCACCACGATCAGCAATTTGTCTTTCTCCCGCGGCGTCAGATCCACCTTCTTCTCCTTGTTTTTGCTCGCGTCGTTCAGGTCGCCCAGATGCGCGGCAGCACCGCCGAACGCCCGAGCATGGCCGGCCGCAACAGCGCCCACAAGCCACGCAGCCAGTGGTGCGCATCTTCAACCGAAGTGCACAGACAGCGCGCGCTCCAGATATCCGGCAACTGCGTCACCCCACCGCGCCCATGCAGCGGCAGCGCCACACAGGCTGCGTGGATATCAGCCGGCACCGGCGGCCCGGCCCAGAGCAAGGTACCGAGCACCGTTGCACCACCCATTCCGGCTGCCGCGTTCAGTAACGGATCCTGTGCTGCAAGCAGTGCTGCTTCCGTCCACAGCGGGCGACCGTCGCGCCATAACCCACTCTGCTGCCGCCAGCAACCGGCGGCCACATCGCCAAAATATTCGCCCGATCCCGGGCGCCCGAAACACAACACGTCGATGCACAACAATTTTGCATCGCCAGCCAGATCAATGCGGTTGCGGATCCGACTGTGCGAGCCGGCAAACAGAATGGTTTCCAGCGGCAACCATTCCAGGATCGCGCCGCGCGCCACCTGCAATTCAACATCCAGCGTCGCTTCCCGGGCACTGCGATACCATTTGGCGGCACCCGGCGAAGTCAACAGCACATGCGCCTGCGGGCCGACATGCACGGCAATACGCAGGCTGTCGCCGCCGGCAATGCCACCTGGCGGATGCACAATAATGTGCTGGCAGACCCGGGAGCCTTCCGGATAAAAATGTTTTTGCACCCGCAACGGGCCCTGATGTCGACGCAGCGCGGGTATCGTTGCGCCACCGTGGCACATATATGCCAGTTCGAGTTCGGCACTCCAGCGACCAACGGTATCTGCCGCAGCGCCAACGCGCAACTCAGATGGCGAGCAGGTCACGTACGCCGTCGGCGGCCATCTGGCTGCCGAGCCCGCTCTTGATCACTGTGCCGCGCGCCATCACCGCATAACTGTCGGCAAGCGCCGCAGCAAAATCGTAATACTGTTCAACCAGAAGGATCGCCATGTCGCCGCGCGCCGCCAACCGATTGATTACTTCGCCGATCAATTTGATGATCGACGGCTGAATGCCTTCGGTCGGTTCATCAAGAATCAGCAGCTTCGGCTCGCTCACCAGTGCGCGGGCGATGGCCAATTGCTGTTGCTGGCCACCGGAAAGATCACCGCCGCGCCGATGTTTCATCTCAGCGAGCACCGGAAAGGTGTCGTAGACAAACGACGGAATGCTGCGCCCCTTAGCGCCGGGAAAGCGCGCCAGACCCATACGCAGATTTTCTTCCACCGTGAGCCGGCCAAAAATTTCCCGCCCCTGCGGTACATACCCCACGCCCCGCGCCACTCGCTCATGCGGCGTCAAGCGGGTGATGTCACGGCCTTCCCAGTCGACGCTGCCGGTTTTCGACGGCACAACGCCCATGATGCAGCGCAGCAACGTAGTCTTGCCGACGCCATTGCGACCCAGCACGCAAGTCACCTTGCCGATTTCCGCCGTCAACGAAACATCGCGCAAAATATGGCTGCCGCCGTAATACTGGTTTAGCTTGCTGACAATCAGACCTTTCGTTGCAAAGTCAGCGCCCAAGATACACCTCGATCACTCTCTCGCTGGCCTGCACGTCCGGCAGCGAACCCTCTGCCAGTACCGATCCTTCGTGAAGCACCGTCACCTGTTTGGCAATGGCGCCAACAAAGGCCATGTCGTGCTCGACCACCATCAGCGAGTGCTTGCCTGCCAGTGACAGCAACAGCTCTGCCGTTTTCTCCGTTTCGGCATCGCTCATGCCGGCCACTGGCTCATCCAGCAGCAGCAGCAAGGGATCCTGCGCCAACAACATGCCGATTTCCAGCCACTGCTTCTGACCATGCGAAAGCAACCCGGCCAGACGGTTGCGTTCATCCGCAAGGCGGATGGTGGTGAACAACTCCTCAATACGATCGCGCTGCTCGCCGTTGATACGGTAACGCATGCTTGCCCACACCGATTTGTCATGTTTGAGTGCCAGCTCAAGGTTCTCGAACACCGTCATCGATTCGAACACCGAAGGCTTCTGGAACTTGCGGCCAATGCCGGCCTGTGCAATTTGCGGTTCGTTGAGGCTTGTCAGATCAATATTCTGGCCGAAAAATGCTGTTCCACTGTCCGGCCGGGTCTTGCCGGTAATGACGTCCATCATCGTTGTTTTGCCGGCACCGTTCGGGCCGATGATGCAGCGCAATTCGCCCACATCAATGTACAGCGTCAGTTTGTTCAGGGCCAGGAAGCCATCAAAAGAGACAGTGACATCTTCCAGGTAAAGAATCTTTCCGTGCGTAAGATCAACGCCGCCTTCTGCCAGGATGTGCGTACTCATACCGCATCCCGGCTATTTTTGTGTCGCATTTTTGCCAACACCCCCATTACCCCCTGCGGTAGGAACAATGTCACGGCGACAAACAACGCACCAAGAAAAAACAGCCAATATTCCGGGAAGGCAACCGTAAACCAGCTCTTGGCGCCATTGATGATGCCGGCACCCAGCAGCGGCCCGAACAGGGTGCCGCGGCCGCCCACCGCCACCCAAATGGCCGCCTCAATGGAGTTGGCCGGCGACATTTCCCCGGGATTGATGATGCCCACCTGCGGCACATACAGCGCGCCGGCCAAACCGCACAACACCGCCGAGATCACCCAGATTGTCAGCTTGTAGCCAGCCGGATCGTAGCCGCAGAACATCAGCCGTGATTCGGTATCGCGCACTGCCGCGAGCACACGACCAAATTTCGAGCGCGCGACCCACCGGGAAAGGCCCACAACAGCAGCCAGCAGCAGCAGTGTGCAGAAAAACAACGTTGCACGCGTCCCCGGCGCAGTGATATCGAAACCCAGTATCCGCTTGAAATCGGTAAAGCCGTTGTTGCCGCCGAATCCGGTTTCGTTGCGAAAGAAAAACAGCATGGCTGCGAAGGTAAGTGCTTGGGTGATAATCGAAAAATAAACTCCCTTGATGCGCGATCGGAACGCAAACCAGCCGAATACAAATGCGAGCAGCCCAGGCACGGCAACCACGAGAAACATGGCCCAAAGAAAATGATCTGTCCCCTGCCAGAACCAGGGCAGCTCTTTCCAATCGAGAAACACCATAAAATCCGGCAGCTCCGACTGATAGTTGCCTTCGCGACCAATCTGTCGCATCAGGTACATGCCCATGGCATAGCCGCCAAGCGCAAAAAACAGCCCGTGTCCAAGCGACAACAGGCCGGCGTACCCCCAAACCAGATTCAGGGCCATTGCCACAACCGCATAGCAGAGAATTTTCCCGATCAGGGTCAGCGTGTACGCGGACACGTGAAACATGCTGTCGGTCGGCAACACATGCCCCAGCGGCAAAGCCAGCAATGCCAACAGCGGGATTAGCAATAACCAGGCTGTGCCGCGCTGCGGCAACAACAACATCGGCGACAATGCGGAAATTTTTTGTGCGAATGCCATGTTCATGCCTGCTGCCTAATCCACCTGCCGGCCCTTCAGGGCGAACAGGCCCTGTGGACGCTTCTGGATGAACAAAATGATGAACACAAGTATCGCAATTTTTCCGAGCACGGCACCCACCTGCGGCTCCAGAATCTTGTTGACGATACCGAGCCCCATTGCACCGATCACCGTACCGGCAAGCTGCCCGACGCCACCCAACACCACCACCATGAACGAATCAACAATATAGGCTTGGCCGAGTTCCGGACCGACGTTGCCGAGCTGCGACAAGGCCACGCCACCCAGACCAGCGATACCGGAACCCAAACCAAATGCCATCATGTCCACGCGTCCGGTCGGCACGCCAACGCTGTCTGCCATGCGGCGATTTTGTGTCACGGCACGCACAAACAAACCAAGCCGGGTCTTTTGCAACAATATCCAGGTAAACGCCAACACAAAAATCACAAACAGGATAATCACGATGCGGTTGTACGGCAGGGTCAACACCGGCGAAAGCTCCCAGCCACCGGACAGCCAACCGGGATTTTCCACGGTGACGTTCTGCGCACCGAATACCATCCGCACAACCTGTATTAGCAGCAGACTGATGCCCCAGGTAGCCAGCAGTGTTTCCAGCGGCCGACCATAGAGATAACGAATCACCGTACGCTCCAGCAACATGCCAATCATCGCCGTGGTCAGAAACGCCGCCGGAACCGCCGCCAGCAGATACCAGCCAAAGAAGCCGGACAAATAAGACTGAAACAGATTTTGCACGACAAAAGTCGTGTAGGCGCCCAACATCAGCATTTCGCCGTGCGCCATATTGATAACGCCGAGCAGCCCGTAGGTAATGGCCAGACCAAGCGCTGCCAACAGCAATACCGAACCCAGGCTCAGACCGCTGAACACATTACCCAGCAGATCATAGCCGGCCATGCGCCGCTCAATGGCCGCGATACTTTCTTGTGCCGCCGCGCGCACTACCGGATCACTCTCGCCAACCGCATCGGTGAACGGCCGCAAACGCGACACCGCGTTCGGGTCGGCACTTTGCGCAAAGGCATCAATCGCCAGCTTGCGCAGCTCTGCATCTGCGCTGGACAACCGCAAACTGGCCTGCACCAGCGACAGCGCAGCTGCAATCCTGCCATTGCTTTCCTGCGCCAACTGACGGTCGATCAGCGGCAGCAATGCCGGCGTTTCGCTGCCCTGCAGCGCACGCGCGGCCTGCAGGCGCACCCCTGCATCGTCAGCGGCCAACTGTTGCGCTGCACGGGCAATTGCAATCGCACCACGTACCCGGTTGTTGACCGTAACGGAATTCAGTGTCGCCGGATCAACCGGCACGACAGCATGCGTTTGCGGATCGCGCACACTGCCGTCCGGTTGCTGCACCAGCGCTCTGCCATCTGCCGAGATCAACAGCCGGCCAGCTTCCATCATGACGATAATATCGGTGAGGCGCGGCTCACTGGCGGCAGCGGCCTGCACAATCAAGGCGGCACGCGCGCTGGCGTCGCCGTCTACCAGTTGCTGTTCAAGACTGCGCGCAGCGGGAGCAGCTTCGCCCGCAAACACGACATTGCCTGCACACAGGCAGGCAAGCACCACGAGGAGTCGTATGCCTCGTTGAAAAAATCGCATCGGTAATGTACCCCGGATGGATTCGCGTCGGCGAATTATTCTTCCGACTGCCAAAGACCTGCGAGCCGGCACAGGGCCGGTTCGCAGGCCCGTCACGGGCGGATCAGAACTTACCCTTTACCGGACCATCAACTTTTTTGTCGTTGCCGGCAATGAACGGGCTCCACGGCTGGGCGCGGATTGGGCCTTTGGTTGCCCAGACGATATCAAACTGACCATCAGCCTTCACTTCGCCGATCATCACCGGCTTGTGCAGGTGGTGGTTTTTCTCGTCCATTTTCAGCGTAAAGCCCGACGGCGCGGCGAAAACCTGGCCATACATCGCTTTACGCACCTTGGCGACATCGGTCGAACCGGCTTTCTTCACCGCCTGCGCCCACATGTTGATGCCGACATAGGTGGCTTCCATGGGGTCATTGGTCAGCACCAGCTTGTCGGCACCGGGAATACCCTTTTTCTTTGCCCAAGCCGTGTAGTTGGAAATCCACTTGCTGTTCACCGCATTTTTCACCGACATGAAGTAGTTCCAGGCGGCAAGGTGCCCGAGCAGCGGTTTGGTATCAATGCCTTTCAGCTCCTCCTCGCCCACCGAGAATGCCACCACTGGCACGTCGATCGCCTTCAGGCCCTGGTTGCCCAGCTCCTTGTAGAACGGCACGTTGGAATCGCCATTGATGGTGGACACCACGGCGGTTTTCTTGCCTGCAGATGCGAACTTCTTGATGTTGCCGATAATGGTCTGGTAATCGCTGTGACCGAACGGCGTGTACTCCTCCATGATGTCCGCATCGCTGATGCCCTTGCTGTGCAGGAACGCGCGCAGGATCTTGTTGGTGGTGCGCGGATAAACGTAATCCGTACCCAGCAGGACGAAGCGCTTGGCAGAACCGCCGTCAGCACTCATCAGGTACTCAACCGCCGGGATCGCCTGTTGGTTCGGTGCCGCACCGGTATAAAACACGTTTGGCGACAACTCTTCGCCCTCATACTGCACCGGATAGAACAGCAAACCGTCAAGCTCTTCGTAAACCGGCAGCACCGATTTACGCGACACCGACGTCCAGCAACCGAAGGTCACCGCCACTTTGTCCTGGGTCAACAGCTGCCGGCCTTTTTCAGCAAACAACGGCCAGTTGGATGCCGGGTCAACCACCACCGGCTCCAGTTTCTTGCCAAGCAAGCCGCCCTTGGCGTTGATCTCGTCGATGGTGAACAACGCCATGTCCTTCAGCGATGTTTCGGAAATCGCCATCGTGCCGGACAGCGAATGCAGAATGCCGACCTTGATGGTGTCGGCGGCCTGCGCGAATGAGGACATCGTCGCGCCGACCGACAAAACACCAGCCGCAAGCACCTTGAGCAGAGAACGATATTTCATGTGTAGCCCCTCTATCCGTAAAGAAACCGCCTACGAATACAACGTCGGCTGCGGCACCCCAGAGGGCAAACCGCGCACGGCGCTGCCGGTTGCCGGTCGCAACGACGACCTGCTGGAGGGAGAGGTAGCAGGATGCGTGCCAGCACCAGACAGGGACAAAAAACCCCTTATCAATCAAGGTAGCTAGAGAGGGGCAGGAAGTTATCCGGCAAGGTGGTCAGACCAATTTCCAGGCGCCAGGGCAAAGCGCGCAGGGCCATTTTGGTGCAGAGTCGCGCGCCGCGCGCCTGCGCAAGGCGACAATTCGGTGCGTCAATCTGTCTGGGCTGGCCAATCCTCAACCGTCAACGCAAACGCAGCACCACGCCCTCATGATCGGACACCGAGCCTGTCACACTGCACTTTTCCCTGGCACGGATGCATGTGTCGCCGCGCACAATCGCGTAGCCGCGCACAGCCTTCGACAACGCCGGACTGACCAGCAGGTGGTCGAGTTCCTGCAGCGAACACTTGTAGCGATAGGTCCAGCGCTGCGACGGTTTGAGGAAATTCCCGGCAACATCGACGAGGCCGCCCTGCGCCAGCAGAATGCGCAGCGGTTCTGCGCGAATATCGGCCGCAGCCGATAATGCCGGCGCATTGAAATCGCCGAGCACTACCAGGCGCGCACCCGTTCTTGCCTGCATCGCTGTCCAATCGGCGAGCTCCTCCGCCTGAAACTTTCGCTTGGCAATCACCCGCCGGCTATCCTTCGGTCGGTCAATGCCGAGTTGCGATTTCATGTGCACGACGACCGCCGTGAACCGGCCCATCGCCGGCAGGGTTGCACCGGCATCGATGTCCACCACCAGCGGCAGACGATCGTGCAGCGGCTTACCCTCGCGCGGCTCGCGCCGAAACAGCGATCGGGTTCTGGTGACGCGCAACCGCGCGTCGACCAGCAGGGCATTGCGGATTTCGCTGTCGCCGGACACATCACCGAGCACGAAACGCCAGTCGCGCCCCGTTTCGCGTTTCAAGGCCTGCGTGAGCGCAAAGGCCGCCGTGTCATCCTCAACTTCCTGCAGGCCAATCAGCATCGGTGCGCCCATGTCGCGAGTGATGTAACGGGCAATGCGCTCAATCCGAGCGGCAAATTGTTGCGCCGTCAGCACCTGCGTCTCGTTGCGATCCTGCTCGGCATCGAACAGCCGAAAAACATTGAGCGTGCCAGCCGCGAGTTCGCCGGCCGGCGCTGGCGGCACCGCAGTACGCGCCCAGAACGCCGGATCGCGCACGAAAGGACATGACTCGCGCGCGCCACTCGGCACGCCGATGGCGAGCAAAAGGAACGCCGCAAGAGCCAATCGCACCGTCGCAGCCATGCACTCCTCTTGAACACCTAAGGAACATATGCCCAAAACAACAACGCCGGGCAAAACCCGGCGTTGTTGACGTACCCACACCATCACTCGATCGAGTACAGCACCTTCACCTTGCCGGGAACCACATCCTTGGTATCCACATAGCCGATGAAACCCGGTGACGACGCCACCGTTTTCAGCATTTCGGCCGCACTGGTCACGCCGCGCGGCGGCTGGCCCTTGCCGGTGAAGATCATCCGCGCCCAATAACTGCGCAGTTGCTGCTCGTTCTTGCCGAGCACACGTTCAACGAACTGGGCGCGTACCGCCGAACCCTCAGCCTGATCGACCGGCGCTACCGCTGTGCCGTCGGGCAAGGCAGATGCACGACCGAGGAACACCTGCTTCACCGCCTCGGCCATCAGCGTATTGGTCGATACCGAAGGATGAACAATGACCGCGACGCCGGCGCCGGCCAGCGGGGAAAAGCACAGCGTGGACAACGCAACGATTTTTGCGACCTGGATAAGCTTCATGCTGGCATCCCCACTCAAAAGACTACGTCAAATACAAGACGATAGGCCATGACTGGCGTATCCGGTTTACCGAACAACTGCTCGTCGAAGCTGCCCCCGAAACCGTTGGTATCCAACGGCGTGAGCGCGCCCCACGTCTCGCCCGTATCGGTCACCGCCGAGACATCAAATTTGACGCTGGCATTGGGCAGGTAGTCATAACGCAGGCCAAGGGTGACCGATTGCTGCTCTGAATCCAAAACCTTGTTGAGGAGGTCGGCAGGGTACGGGATGTAAGTACCCGGCAAAGCGGGATTCGGACCCAGGCACCCCATGCCGGTGCTTTGATCACAGAGTAACGGAAACATTGAATTTGGTCCGCGCACGGACTTGTCCGTCACCCGCGACTCGGCAAACGTCAGCGAAGGCATTAACTTGCCGAAACGGTAGCCCAGTGTGAGAGAGCTGCTGTCGTTGTCCGGGAACCAGCCTTCCACCTGCAACACGGTGTACTCGGCGCTGGCCAGCAGGGAGCCGTTGTCGTATTGCACCCCCAACCCGCCAAAGGAGGCATCCGCGCCAGTCATGTCGATCACACCGAACGGCTGGAGTGCCTGCAGAGGCCCTGATGCTGTTGATGCGTTGGCCGATGTGGTCTGTAGATACCCGGCACGCAGCAGCCAGTCGCCGTGGGTACTCATCAGATTGACGCCGCTCAAATCGTCAAGATGTCCGGAGAGGCCTGGTATATCCACATTCGTTTCCCCGAAAACAAACTGAACATCGTGCACCCAGGCATCGGTGATAAATTTGTGACTCCAGGAAATTCCTTCCATATTGATCGGCAACACCGCACTGTACGTCTCCAGGGGCGGCCTGGCCCAGGGGTACACATATCCGACGTCCAGATATTCCGAGAGCATGAAAAAAGGCGCGCGTACGCGGCCTGCCCGAAACTCATCCCGGGGCGTTGGCCGGTAACTGATGTAAGCGAGCGGCAAATAGGGAGAAAAATCATCGGCGCCCAGCGCAAGCAACTGCACCAGGGCGCTGGTTTTCTCGTTCACCGGCATATCGAACTGCAAACCAACGCGTGATGAGTCGATCCAGTTGACATTCGAACTGAGCATCCCGGCATCGTAGACCACTGTATCGTCGTCAAGGTAGGTAGCCCCAGCCGACATAAAACCGTTGATCTTGATTCCGGTGTCCCTGGCCTGCGACGCTACGGAATCAGTGTTTACCGTTTCCAGTTGGGCGATGCGCGCCTCAAGCGCCTGCACCTGCTCCTCCGACACTTCTGCAAACGTCACTGCCGGCAGCGCAATCGTCGACAGCAGCAGCAGATACCGCAATGGTTGTTTTCTCATGGTTATGCCTCACTTGTTATTTTTTCTATTCCTGCGTGCAAACACACTTCCTACGCTTCAACACACACCACCGTTCCCATTACCCGCACGCCCCGGTCAGAAGCCGCGCGCACCCAACAATACCGGAATCTCCCCGGCATCGCGAAATTTCAATACCCCCCGCAATTGCTCGCCGGCCTGCAATGGCTGCGACAGACCGCTCAGCATCAAATGCAGGCCGCCTGGCGCCAGAGTGACGCGACCATGCGCCGGCACCTGGACCTCGCTGCGGCGACGCATCGTCATGGTCTGTCCATCCGCCACCGTTTCATGGATCCCGGTGCTGCTCACACCAGCGATACGCGCCCCGATCAGAACGTCGTCCCTGGCGGAATCATTGTGGATGACCAGATAACCGGCACTGGTTTCCGAGGCCGCCGGCACCGCGCGTACCCAGGCATCGACAATCCGGATTGAGCCGCCCGCAACAGGGGCCGGCGCTGCCTGCGCCTCGGCCAGCAGACGCTTCACCGCCTCGCTCAACGCCGCATCCGGATCCTTGCTGCCCACCAACAAGCGCACACGGCCATAGGTATCGAGGACATAAACAAAATTGCTGTGCTGGAAAACATAGCCACTGGCCGCTTCGCTGTCCTGCTTGAGGTATATCACCCGGTAGCGCCGCGCAATCTCGCGCGTCTGCACGTCGTCGCCGCGCAAGCCGATGATCGACGGATGAAAAAACGCCAGGTACTCGCGCAGGTGTTCAAGCGTGTCGCGCGCCGGATCGAAGGTCACGAACAAAGGCTGCACGCGGCGCATGTCCACGCCCTGTTCCTCCAGCGCGCGCAGCACGTTGCCCAACCGGCTCAGCACCGCCGGACACACATCCGGGCAATGGGTAAAACCGAAATTAAGCAGCACAACCTTGCCGCGCAACCCGGCGAGCGATACGTCGGCACCGGTGGCGGCAGACAGGCTGAAATCGCCGCCGAGCCCGGCCACCACCGGCAGCGAATTGGCCGGTGGCGGTGGTGCGGCAGTGGTAGCCGGCGCCGCTGCGGGCGGCGCCGTCATCCACAGACTCAGCGACGCCACCAACGCCGCCACGAGAATCAGAAGCGCGACAAGCAGTGTGTGGCGGCGGGGGGGCTGTTGTTGCGAAGAGCGTGCTGACATTGGATCCGCCCGGGGTATTCAAGAACACCACGATAACCTCCCCCGGGGTGACGGTCACGCCGTGCCCAGGGCAGCCGGCGCAATTTTTCCTGTTGGTTTCTGCTGAATTTGTCGGTGGGCTGGCCGCATGCCCGGCCATATAATCGCCCCCCATATCGTTGACCTGCCCTGGCTCACGCAAAACCCTGGAAACATCATGGCCCTCAAGCTGTTCATCGAGACCCACGGGTGCCAGATGAACGAATACGACTCAGCCCGCATGGCGGATCTGCTCCAGGCCACCGATGGCCTCGAGATGACCGACAACCCGGCAGAAGCCGACGTGTTGCTGATGAACACATGCTCGGTGCGCGAAAAGGCGCAGGAAAAAATGTTCAGCGCGCTCGGCCGCTGGCAGGCACTCAAACAGAAAAAGCCGGATCTGGTGATCGGCGTCGGCGGCTGCGTCGCATCTCAGGAAGGCGAAGCGATCCGCAAGCGCGCGCCCTATGTCGATGTGGTGTTCGGACCCCAGACGCTGCACCGGCTGCCCGCCCTGATCGCCACCTCGAAGACAAAAAAAATTCCGGTACTCGACGTGTCGTTCCCCGCGATCGAGAAATTCGACAACCTGCCGGAACCGAGCGTCCAGGGTGCCACCGCCTTCGTATCCATCATGGAAGGCTGCAACAAGTTCTGCAGCTTCTGCGTAGTGCCCTACACGCGCGGGCCGGAAGTCAGCCGCCCGCTCGCCGATATTCTCGCGGAAATCCGCCATCTTGCTGCGCTGGGCGTACGGGAAGTGACGCTGCTCGGCCAGAACGTCAATGCCTGGCGCATGACGGATGCGCGCGGCCACACCGCCGATTTCGCCGCCCTGCTGCATCAGGTCCATGCGCTCGATGGCATCGGCCGCATCCGCTACACCACCAGCCATCCGCTCGAATTTACCGACGCGCTGATTGAAGCACACCGCGATTTGCCGAAACTGGTTGCCCAGTTGCACCTGCCGGTGCAGAGCGGCTCCGATCGCATTCTCGCGGCAATGAAGCGCAATCATGTCGTGGCGGATTACCTGGACATCATCCGCAAACTGAAAATCGCCAAGCCGGGCATCGCACTGAGTTCGGATTTCATCGTCGGTTTTCCCGGCGAGACCGACGACGATTTCATCGCCACGATGAATCTGATCGCCGAAGTCGGCTTCGACATCAGTTACAGCTTCATCTACAGCCCGCGCCCAGGAACGCCGGCAGCCGATCTCGACGACCCCGTCGATGCCGACACGAAAAAGCGGCGCCTCGCCATCCTCCAGGAACGCATCATTCAGCAGGCGCAGCAGATCAGCCGGCGCATGGTCGGCACCCGGCAGATCATTCTGGTCGAGGGTATCTCGCGCAAAGACCCCGGCCAGTTGCGCGGCCGCACCGAGAACAACCGGGTGGTGAATTTCGCCAGCACCGACGATCTGCTGATCGGCCAGTTCGTCGAGTTGCTCATCACCGAGGCGATGCCCAACTCGCTGCGCGGCACCGGACCCCGGCTGGTCTGACCGCCCGGCCTGGGCCGGGGTCCGGCCACCATCCTGGCGGCCCCGTCAAGCTGGCACCTCTGCCCCCCGCCCGCTACCATGACCGTCCGATGCACGACCGCCCCGGCGGTACCCCGACCCTTTTGGACAGTAGCCCCCAGACCGCCAGCCTCACCCTCGAGCCCTACGACGCCCGCCGCCTGGCGGTTCTTTGTGGCCGACTCGACGAGCACCTGCGCCAGATCGAACAGCGCCTCGGCGTCGATATCCACAACCGTGGCAATGAATTCACGCTGTCCGGCGAGGCCGCCGCCGTGCGCATCGCCTCGAACCTGCTGGAGCGCCTGTACGACCAGGCCGCCGACGGTGAGCTCGGCCCCGACGACGTGCATCTGCGGTTGCAGGAATCCAGCGTACGCCGACCGATCGCGGGCGAGGATCGCGTGGTGCTGCGTACCCGGCGCGGCTGGATCCGTCCGCGCGGCGAGAATCAGGTGCGGTATGTGGAGCGCATCCTCGGTCACGACATCAGTTTCGGGATCGGCCCGGCCGGCACCGGCAAGACCTATCTGGCGGTAGCGGCCGCAGTCGATTCGCTGGAGCGCGACGAAGTGCGCCGCATTTTACTGGTGCGCCCGGCGGTGGAGGCCGGCGAGAAACTCGGCTTCCTGCCTGGCGACCTGTCCGAAAAAATCAACCCGTACCTGCGGCCGCTGTACGACGCGCTCTACGAGATGCTCGGTTTCGAGCGTGTCGCGAAACTGCTCGACCGGCAGGTAATCGAAGTCGCACCACTGGCCTACATGCGCGGCCGCACACTCAACAACAGTTTCATCATCCTCGACGAATCGCAAAACACCACCCGCGAGCAGATGAAAATGTTGCTGACGCGCATCGGCTTCGGCTCGAAGGCGGTCATCACCGGCGATGTCACCCAGATCGATCTGCCCAAAGGCACCGACTCCGGCCTCATCCACGCCGCGCAGGTGCTTGCCGGTGTGCAAGGCATTGCCTTCACGCATTTCGAATCGCGCGATGTGGTCCGCCATGTTCTCGTACAACGTATTGTCGAAGCCTACGAACGCCATGACGATGCGCACCCGAACCGCCGGTAAGCACCCGGCACCCGCGCTCGACCTGCAGCTGCGCAGCCGCGCCGCGCACGTGCCGTCGCGCCGAACATTCGTGACATGGATCGTCGCCGCGCTTGCCGAGCGGGTCAGCGGGGCGTCCGAGCTGACGCTGCGCGTGGTCGGCCCGACGGAAATGCGCACGCTCAACCGCACATACCGTGGCAAGGACTACGCCACCAACGTGCTCTCGTTCCCGTTCTCAATGCCCAACGATGTCGTGCTGCCGGTGCGTGTACTCGGCGACATCGTGCTGTGCGCGCAAACCGTGGCGCGCGAGGCAAAGGCTCAAGGCAAGACGACCGACGCGCACTGGGCGCACCTCACCGTTCACGGCGTACTGCACCTGCTCGGCCTGGACCATCACACCCGGCACCACGCCGCCGTCATGGAAGGCGTGGAAATTGCCGTACTGGCATCGCTCGGTTACCCCAACCCCTATCGCACGGAGGAACCGTAGGTCCGGCTGCAGCCGGACAGCCTGCCCTGAGCGGGCCTACGAGAAACTGACCATGAGTGAAGAAACCAGATCCTGGCTCGACCGCCTCGCCGACTTCATCACCGGCGAACCCCGTGACCGCGACGACCTCGTCGATCTGGTGCGCGCCTGCCACAAACGCGGCCTGTTCGGCGCCGAGGCGCTCGGCATCATCGAGGGTGCGCTCACCATCGCCGACATGCCGGTGCGGGAGGCGATGATTCCTCGCGCACAAATCGTATTCGTGAAAGCAGGCCAGAACCCGAAAGAATTCCTGCCGCTGATCATTGAGTCGGCGCACTCGCGCTTCCCGGTGATTGATGACGACGAGGACGACACCGTGCTCGGCATCCTGCTCGCCAAAGATCTGCTCGCTGCCTGCTTCGAAAACCGCCTCGAGCACTTTGCAATCAAGGATTTTCTGCGCCCGCCCATGTTCGTGCCGGAAAGCCGGCGCCTCGACGTGCTGCTGCGCGACTTTCGCCAGAAGCGCAGCCACATGGCCGTGGTGATCAACGAATACGGCGGCATTGCCGGACTCGTCACCATCGAGGACGTGCTTGAGCAAATCGTCGGCGAGATCGAGGATGAACACGACGTCGACGAAGACGAATACAACATCAAGGAACTCGGCAAGGATCCGATTGGCAGGGACCAATGGGTGGTGAAGGCCCAGGTGCCAATCGAAGAATTCAACGGTTATTTTGGTTCGGCTTTTCCTGATGAGGATTCCGATACCATCGGTGGTGTGGTGATTGCCCGGTTCGGCCACCTGCCGGCGCGCGACGAGTCCGTGACCATGGGCGATCTCACCTTCAAGGTACTCAACGCCGACAACCGCAGCGTGCGGCTGCTACAAGTGACGCGCAGCGCGTGAACGGTACAGCCCGGCTGAAAACCCTGATTGCCTGCCTCACCCCCGGCCTGGTGAGTCTGCTGGCCGCGCTGGCCGGTGCCGCCAACACCCTGGCTTTCGCGCCCTTTGGCTACTGGCCGCTCGCCATCATCTCGCCGCTTGCGCTCTATCTGCTGTTGCGCAACCTTGATGCAAGAACCGCTTTTGCGCGCGGCACCTGGTTCGGCTTCGGGTTTTGGCTTGCCGGCGTCAGCTGGGTGTACGTGTCGATCCATGTCTATGGCTACACACCCATCGGCGTTGCCGTTTTTCTTACCCTGCTGTTCGCACTTTTCCTGGCACTGATTTTTTTCGCCTGGTGGACGGCACTCTACGCATACCTCGCACGCGGCGTGCTCAGGCCGGCACTGTTCGTCGCCCTGTGGGTATTGGCGGAATGGGTGCGCAGTTGGCTGTTTACCGGCTTTCCGTGGCTATATCAGGGCTACGCCTTCATCGATACACCGCTCGCCGGCTGGGCACCGCTGGGCGGCGTGCTGCTGGTGAGTACGCTGGCGGTCGGCCTTGCGGTGCTCGGCATCGATGTCGTGCGTGGCACGCAACGCGCGCGCATCGTCGCGTTGTGCGCAATGCTCGCCATTGGCGCCGGCGGCTGGGCTCTCACGCAGGCGCGCTGGACAACGCCGTTCGGCAAACCACTGGCCCTCAGCCTCGTGCAGGGCAATATTCCGCAAGACATGAAATGGTTGCTGGAAATGCAGCAGCCGACCATCGATATCTACACCAGCCTGACCGAGACCGAGTGGGGCCGCGACCTCATCGTCTGGCCGGAAGCCGCTGTGCCGATGTATGTGCACGAAGCGCGGGAGCTGCTCGATCAGTTGCAACTGCGCGCACAGACCACGCACAGCACGCTCATCACCGGCATGCCTCATGTTGAGCGGAACGATGGCGCCTACGTATTCCACAATTCCGTGCTGTCGCTCGGCGCAGCGCCAGCCATATACCACAAGGTGAATCTGGTGCCGTTCGGCGAGTTTGTGCCGCTGGCACCGTTTTTCCGCGCCATCGCACCATTTTTCAACATGCCGCAGGTGCCGCTCGAAGGTTTTTCGCCGGGCGACGACGCGCAACCGCCGCTGCGCGCCGGTAACGCCCGGCTGGCGACGTTCCTGTGCTACGAGATCGTCTATGCCGACTACGTGCGCCGTCATGCTGTCAACGCCGACGTGCTGCTCACGGTCAGCAACGACGCCTGGTTCGGCGCCAGCCATATGCCGCATCAACACGTCGAAATGGCGCGAATGCGCGCGCTGGAAACCGGCCGCTATCTGGTACGCGGCACCAACACTGGCATCACCGGCATCATCGGGCCGCAAGGCAAGGTGGTGAGCGCGGCGCCGCAGTTCACCCGCACCGTCCTGCGCGGCGAGGTCACGGCCATGCATGGCGCGACACCGTTCATGATTGTCGGCCAGTGGCCGGTGCTCGGTGCGGGGTTGCTCGTCGTACTGCGGGCCTGGCGGCGGCGCCGTCTGCCATAAAACCTCAGGCCTGCTGGTAGAACTCACCCCCGCACTGCGTGCAGGGCAGCAACGCACCGCTCTCGCGTGTCTCGTGTTCTGCCCCGCACACCAGGCAGCGGAACCGCGCCGCCAACACCCGCTCGCCGGCCATCAGGAACGGCCGCTCCGGGTCGATCCGCGCCATGAACGCCACCAACCCCGGCGCTTCGTCATGCCCGGCGACATCGATCAGCTTGCGCCGCAAAGCTTCACCATCAAGCAGCAGCCAATCGCCAACCGCACGCCGCACTTCAGACATTGCCTGCCGCACACGCTGCAGGTCTGCCCTCGCGGTATCGCCCAGATAGGCGGACACCAGCGACAACTCGTCCTTCAGCCAGTTGAGCAGTTGCCCGTCTTCCCCGGTATTGCTGTCGTGCGTCATGAATTCCCCCGCCCAAGCCTGTGGCTGCCGGCCGATCATAAGCAATCCACGCTACCGGCCGATACCGGCGCTCGGGTATCCTTGGCAACTTCCTGAAGCCTGCGTGAATCCTGTCCCAACTCATCGAGTTTTCCGGGAAAATGCCGGTCGATGCTCATTCTCTTGTCCGGCAAAACCTGCCGGCAAAACCTGTCCAGCACAACGTAGCCCGCAAAATGGAAGACCAATACCGTCCCGAGCTGATCGAACCTGCCACCCAGCGCCGCTGGGAGCAGGACAAGACCTTCGTGGTCCGCGAGGGCACAGCGACAGCAGGCGAACAGCAGGAAAAATTCTACTGCCTGGCGATGTTCCCGTATCCATCCGGGCGGCTGCATATGGGGCATGTGCGCAACTACACCATCAGCGACGTGATCGCGCGTTTCCAGCGCATGAACGGCAAAAACGTGCTGCAGCCGATGGGCTGGGATGCGTTCGGCCTGCCTGCCGAGAATGCGGCAATCAAAAACAATGTGCCGCCGGCAAAGTGGACCCGTGAAAACATCGCCTACATGCGCGACCAGCTGAAGCGTCTGGGCTTCGGGTATGACTGGAGCCGCGAGATCGCCACCTGCCACCCGGAGTATTACCGCTGGGAGCAGTGGTTTTTCACCCGGCTGATGCACAAGGGCATCGTCTACAAGAAAAATTCCGTGGTGAACTGGGATCCGGTCGACCAGACCGTGCTCGCCAACGAACAGGTAATCGACGGCCGCGGCTGGCGCTCCGGCGCGCCGGTGGAGCGTCGCGAAATTCCGCAGTGGTTTTTGAAAATCACCGATTACGCCGAAGAACTGCTCAACGATCTCGACCAGCTCACCGAGTGGCCGGAGCAGGTGCGCACCATGCAGCGCAACTGGATCGGCCGCTCCGAAGGCCTGGAATTTTCGTTCGCGCTGAAGAATTCGGCCGAGCGCCTTGCTGTATACACCACGCGCCCGGATACCTTGATGGGCGTCACTTATGTTGCGGTAGCGGCCCAGCATCCGCTGGCGAAGCACGCGGCCGCCGCCAATCACGAAGTGGCTGATTTTGTCGCCGCGTGCAGCATGGGCAAAGCGGCCGAAGCCGACATGGCAACGATGGAGAAAAAAGGCATTTTCTCCGGCGTCTACGCCATCCACCCGATGACCGGTGAGGAACTCCCGGTGTGGATCGCCAACTTCGTGCTGATGGAATACGGCTCCGGCGCGGTGATGAGCGTGCCGGCGCATGACGAGCGGGATCATGAATTCGCGAAGAAATATGGCCTGCCAATCAAACAGGTGATAGCCGCCAGAGACGGCTCTGTTCTTGATATCGCGAAAACGGCCTATACCGAAAAGGGCATGCTCATCGATTCCGGGGAGTTCACGGGCCTTGCTTCCGAAGAAGCCTTCCGGGAAATCGCCGCCTGGTTTTCCTCGCGTGGCCTTGGTGAAGTAAAAGTAAACTACCGCCTGCGCGACTGGGGCGTTTCGCGCCAGCGCTACTGGGGCTGCCCGATCCCGGTGATCAACTGCGCGCAATGCGGCGCCATTGCGGTGCCGGAAAAAGATCTGCCGGTGGTGCTGCCGGAAAACGTCGCCATCAGTGGCGACGGCTCGCCGCTGAAGAAGATGCCCGAGTGGTACAAAACGAAATGCCCGTCTTGTGGCGGCGATGCCGAGCGCGAAACCGACACCTTCGATACCTTTATGGAATCAAGCTGGTACTACGCGCGCTACGCCTGCCGTGACCTCACCACCGGCATGCTCGACGCGCGCGCGGATTACTGGGCGCCGGTCGACCAGTACATCGGCGGCATCGAACACGCAATCCTTCACCTGCTCTACGCGCGCTTCTTCCACAAGTTGATGCGCGACGAAGGCCTGGTCAATTCGGACGAACCCTTCAAGCGCCTGCTGACCCAGGGCATGGTGGTCGCCGGCACCTGGTACCGCGAAGACGCAAAAGGCGGCAAGCACTGGTTCAGCCCGCTTGAAGTCGATACCGAGCGCGATGCACATGGCAAGGTGACCAACGCCTGGCTCATTGCCGACGGTGCGCCGGTGACTTTCGGCGGCATCGAAAAGATGTCGAAGTCGAAGAACAACGGCGTCGATCCGCAGGGCATGATCGAGAAATACGGCGCTGACACCGTGCGCCTGTTCATGATGTTCGCCGCACCGCCGGAGGCCTCACTGGAATGGTCCGACGCCGGCGTCGAAGGTGCACAGCGCTTCCTCAAGCGGCTGTGGCGCATGGTGCACGAACACGTCGCCGCGGGCTCGGCAGCAGCACTGGAAATCTCCCTTCTGGGTGATGCGGCAAAAGATCTGCGCCGCAAGACGCACGAGACCATCGCCAAAACCAGCGACGATATCGCCCGCCGCTACACCTTCAATACTGCCATTGCTGCGGTGATGGAGCTGGCGAACGCAATCCAGAAGTTCCAGGTACAGTCCGCCACCGATACCGCACCGCAGAACAGCTCCGTGCTGCAGGAGGCACTTGAGGCGATGGTGCTGGCGCTGGCGCCAATCGTGCCGCACATCACGGATGTCTTGTGGAAGGCGCTTGGCCACCAGCAAGCGATTATTGATGCGCGCTGGCCGCAGGCCGATGCGTCTGCCCTGCAGCGCTCAATGCTGGAAATTGTCCTGCAGGTAAACGGCAAACTGCGCGGCAAACTCAGCGTTGCCGTAAACACACCAACAGACACGCTGGAAAAACTCGCCCTTGCCGATGACAACGTGCAAAAGTTCATGGCCGGCCAACCGATCAAAAAAGTGATCGTCGTGCCGGGAAAACTTGTGAACGTGGTGGTCTGACAATGCGCCGCGTTCTCACCCTCGAATCAACCCTCGCCCTGGTCACCGCCTTCCTGCTCGTCGGTTGCGGTTTCCATCTGCGCGGGAAAATCGAGATCGCCGACGAGATGCGCGTTGTGAATGTACGCGACATCAGTAAAGCCTCGGACAGCGCCTGGGAGTCTGACGGCCATGACGGCCTGCAGCGCACCACCGTCACGGCCTTTACCGGCAACGGCTTCGTCGTTACCGACGGCGCGCCCGCCACCGTGGAGTTGCTGAACGAAACTCTGCGCCGCAGCATCGCCAGCATCGCCGCCAATGCCAGCGCCGCCGAATACCAGATCGATTACGCGCTCGAGTTTCGCATCAGCGCGGCCGACGGCAGCGCGCTGGTGCCGGCCACCACCATCAAAATCGACCGCAGCTATCGCTATCATGAAGACGCGGCAATGGGCTCAGCCGAGGAAGAAGCGATGCTGTACCGCGATCTGCGCCGTGATGCTGTCGGGCAAATCATTCGCCAATACCGGCGCAGCCTCAATCATCGAGCGGCAGTGCTGCCGGCCGCCACCGATGCGCCTGCGCCCTGAGCAACTTGACGCCCAACTCACCGGCAAACTGCTGCCGGCATGGCTCGTCTGCGGCGAAGAGCCGCTGCTCGCACTCGAAGCTGCCGACCGCATCCGTGCAGCGGCGCAGCGTGCCGGCTGCAGCGAGCGCGAAGTGTTCCATGTCGAAGGCAGTTTCGACTGGAACCGGTTGCGTCAGGCCGCCGGCAGCATGTCGCTGTTCGGCGACCGCCGCCTAATTGAACTGCGTCTTGATCGCGTACCGTCGAGCGACGGCCAGCAGGCAATCACCGATTGGTGCACACGGGCCGGCGACGACACCGCACTGCTGATCACGGCCGGCGCCCTGGACAAGAAACAACTCTCGGCACCCTGGGTTGGCGCCATCGACCAGGCCGGCGCCATCGTGCAGGTATGGCCCGTCGAACGCGCACATCTGTCACCCTGGCTCCGCAAGCGGCTTGCCGCACAGGGCGTGGAGGCCGATCCGGCCGCGCTGGAATTACTCGCCGACCGCGTCGAAGGCAACCTGCTGGCCGCCCGACAGGAAGTCGACCGCATTGCGCTGTTGTTCGGCAGGGGCAAGCTTGACGCCGCCGCACTCGCCGCCGTCATCGCCGACAATGCGCGCTATGAGATGCAGGGTGTCGTCGATGCCGCGCTCGCCGGCGATGCAGTGCGCGCGCTGCGCATGCTCGCCGGATTGCGCGAAGAAGGTGAATCAACCGTGCCGCTGCTCTGGCTGGTGCAACGCGACGTGCGCTGGCTGCTGCTCGCCGCCGAACAGATTGCTGCAGGTCGCAGCGAACAGTCGGCACTGCAAGCCGCCGGCGTCTGGGGCAATCGCCAGCAGGTACTGGCACCGGCACTCAAACGCCTGCGCGTTCCTGCGCTGCGCGCCCTGCTCGCCGATTGTGCAAAAATCGAAAAAACCAACAAGGGGCAAGCGCCCGGCTCGGCATGGGACGCGATGACCACGCTGCTGCTGCGGATTGCCGGCAGGAAGGCCCTGCCGGGCACCGGCAGGGAGATCGTTTGAACGCAGCCAGCAACCAGACTCACTTTCTGTTCGCCAACCACCAACGCAATTGCCCGATACGATCCGCGCCGAAAAACATTTCAGCGCCGATGAACATCGTTGGCGCACCAAACGCGCCGCGACGCACCACCTCCTCACTGCTGTCCTTCAGTTTTTTCTTCATCGCCTCATCGCTGGTCCGCGCCACGGCGGCCGCACCGAACAGGCCGGCCAGCACTTCCGGTGAAGAGATATCCATGTCATCGAACCAGTAGGCACGGAACAAGCGCAACGACGCATCCGGCAGCTCGGCTTCAGGCATGCCGCACAGCAAGCGCATGGGCAGCAGCGTATTGAGCGGAAAGCGCGACGGCATGCGAAACGCAATGCCCAACTGTTGACTGCAACGCAGCAGGTCCCGGGCAAGGTATGGCCCGCGCGAAGGCACGGAAATTGGCGCCTGATTACCACTGCCCTTGAACACGCCACCGAGCAAAATGGGGCGCCAGACCACCGGCAGGCCGGTATCAACGGCGAGTCCGTCCATCTGCATGGCCGCCAGGTAGCTGTACGGGCTGCCGACGTCGTAGAAAAACTCGATGCGCTCATTCATGGCCTGATCCTGTCGTTGCCTCACACCGGTATGGCGTACAAGTGACATTGCCAGTGGCCGCAGCGCACCGCAATATAGCCACGCGTCATTGTTCAACCGCAACGCTTGACCGCAACCACGGAGTGCCACGCAATGGGCCTGTTCCGCAATTTCTTGCGCAAAGACAAGACCGATACGTCGAGCATCAGCTTCACCGCGCATTACACCGGTTACATCTGGTACCACAACGGCCTGTCAGCGCCGCCATTCCGTACCCGCCAGGGCGAGCTGTACTTCGCGCTGCTGTGGCCGTTCGAAGCCATCGGCCGACAACTCGTCGGCGGCAACATCAAGGACTTCCTGCTACAGCGCCATTTCCTCATCGACCATCTCATTGAAGAGGCGATCACCCACGATGGCGTCACCCAGATACTGGAGATCGCTTGCGGGCTTTCGCCACGCGGCTGGCGCTTCACGGAACGCTTCCCGCAGTTGAAATACGTCGAAGCCGACCTGCCCGACATGGCGCGCCGGAAAAAAGAGCTGCTGCGCGAAGCGAATGCACTCTCGACACGCCACAAAGTGGTGACATGCAACATTCTCGTCGAAGGGCCGGAAAGCCTCGAAAATGTGATCGCACGCGAATTTGATACGACGAAACCGTTACTGGTGGTAACCGAAGGGCTGGTGAATTATTTCAACCTTGAAACGATCAGCGGCTTTTGGGGAAGATTGCACAGTGCGCTGGAAAAATTCCCGGCCGGCATTTATCTGATGGACAACTACCCTCTACTCAATCGCCATCCTTTCCGGCTGCTGCTGAAAGTACTCGGCGATACGCTGGGTGCCGCCTCGCGCAGCAACGTCAGTTTTCATTTCAGCAGCGACGAAGAAATGGAGGCGCACTTCCATGCACTCGGTTTCCGGCAGGCCACCGCACACAATCCACGCCATTACTATGGCCAGCTGGCAATACCGGAAACACGCGGCGACTCGTTTGTGCGGATACTCGCAGCGCGCAGCTGATCAGCTGCGCGTCATCAACGCCACGAACATCGCATCGGCATCACGCTGCGGGCAGCCGTGGATACCCTGGCGCACCCGCGTGAAGCCCGGGTGCGCAGCCAGAAAACCCGCCACAACATCTTCGTTCTCCTCGACACGGATGCTGCACGTGCCATAAACCAGCCGGCCACCCGGCCGCACCACCTGCGCAGCAACCGATAACAGGCGCAGTTGCAGCGCCAACAGCGAGCGATCGCCCAGACTCGCGTAGCGGTAACGCGCATCCGGGTTGCGCCGCCAGGTACCGCTTGCCGTACAGGGCGCATCAACGAGTACCGCATCGTAGCCGCCGCGCTTTTGTGTTTCGCGCGGCAGCTCCGGCGGCACCTCGCCTTGCCAGGCAAACGTGCGCACGTTGTGGAAGCCGGCACGTTTCGCCCGGCGCGCCACTTCATCAAGCATTTTCACGCGAATGTCAGATGCATGTACCGCGCCGCGGCCTTTCATCAGCGCCGCAAGCTGCAGCGTCTTGCCGCCACCGCCGGCACAGGCATCCCACAGGGTTTCGCCCGGTTTCGGCGCCATTGCCTGGCCTACCTGCTGGCTGGCGAAATCCTGGATTTCGATATCGCCTTCCTGCCAGCACTTGAGATCGTATATGCCGCGCGGCCCGATCACCGCCAGCGCATCGCCTTCGTAATCGACGTCGTAATCAACCGACAACTCGTTGAGCACCTGCTCACGCTTCTCCGGTCGATTGAGGCGTAGCCACATGGGCGGCCGCGTGTCCTGCTGCGCCACGAACTCACGCAATACCGCCTCATCCCAGCCGCTGGCGATGGCGCGGGCACGCAACACCGGCTCCCATGCCGGATCAATGCCATGCCAGGCGAGGAAATACGGCAATTCGTGTTCGGCACGCGCTGCAATTTCCGAAAACGCCAACCCAAGTTTTTCGCCCAGCGAGTATTTGTCGATGCCGCGCAACGGCCACGCTTCGCGCCCGTAGCGCGCAATGACGATCGCCAGCGTGCGATCGAGCGGCAACTCACGCAACGCCGGCAAATCGGCGCAATCGTCCGGCAGCGCACCGCGCGCAGCCAGCGTCAGCACGGCGCGAGCGAGGGATGCAAAACGGGTGACGGCAAACACCGCCTCGGAAAGGGCCTGCCGGTCACGGCGGCCCAGACGCCGATCTTCCTTCATGGCCTGGGCAAGAAAGCGGTCGAGTTGCCAGGGCGGATCGCCTGCCAGCCAGGCACGATACAGGTCAATCGCCTGGTCGGAATGGGCGTAGCAATGCTTCATGGGGCGTGCTTCATGGCAGCCTGCTTCCTGACGGATCACCCGACACTGTGAGGGCGCGCAGTCTAGCCCGGATCGCGATCAATCAGTAGATGCGCCGCACCGCAAGCCGATCGGCTTCGCTGACCGGCTTGCGGATAAAGAAGGCCGGATTCTTCAGCAGCCCGGCAAATTCCTCGGCCAGCGCAATGTTGCCGTGCTTGAAAATGCAGCGCATCAACCCCTGCTCGTTGTAATCGAACACCAGCAGATCACGGGTGAACATCGGCGACTCCAGATACAGCGTCAGATCCCGGGTATGTTCGGCAAGCGAATGTACCGGTGCCTGCAATTCCAGACAGCAGCCAAAAAAGCTGATGTCGACAATACGTACCGGTTGGTCGAAACGGAAGGCATCGCCGATTTTCGACTCGCTGGTGACATGTCCGATTGAATTGCATGGCACCAGGCGCAGATGCGCCCGGCGCTCAAGCGCGCCGATATCGTGTTTCGACAGCACCCGCACTCCGGCAACCTGATCCAGCGGCGCGCCGCGCAGAAACGCCGAAAAAAGTTCCAACGACTCATCACGCCTTTCCAGTTGCGGCAGATGGTCCGCACCCTCGATCAAAACAAATCTACCGTTCGGGCACTTGGCAGCAAAGGCACCGTTCTCGTGTGGCAACGTGAAACTGTCGTATTCGCCGGTGGTCACCAGCGTTTCGCATTTCGGGTAGCCGAGTATCCCTTCCACTTCCAGCAGGCGCGCCGCATTGATGCGATAGCGTGCCTGCTCGTTTTCGGAAAAATGGGCCATCTGCCGCTGGAACAAGCGGCGCGCGGTCGAGGTGATGCCGGTTTCCTCAAGCTTGCCGTAGTTGACCAGATACAACACCACCGCCTGACCGAATTCCTGCATGCGCTGCTCGTCGAGTACGCGCACCGACTCTTCCAGCAGCATCCGCCACGCCTTGCGCGGCTTCGGGATGATGCCGGCAACAATCAGTTTTTCGGCAAGCCGCGGATGCTTGTAGGCAAAGGTGCTGGCGATGACGGAACCGAGCGACAGCCCCATCAACGACACCTTCGGCAACCCCATCTGTACGACAAACTCATGCAGCAGATCAGCGAGGTCTTCCATGCCCAGTTCGGGGGCAAGCTGATCGTTGTTGCCCAGCGAAGGCATATCTACCAGGATGACGGGGAAATCGACCTGGATACGCTCAACACAGAACTTGTACGAGTTGAAGTTCTGGAATGCACCGCCCAGCACCACCAGCGGCACCTTGTGCGCATTTTCCGGCAACGAGAACGCGATGTAATCAATCCGCCATTTACCGACATAATGCCGGCCGGGTTCCGCCTTGAGTGCCGTACGGTCATAGCACTGGTACATCATGCTCATATGCATATTCTTTGACTGGCACCGAGAGGGACATCCTAGCCGATTGTTTCGCCTGCCCAATATTGCCGCACGCCGGGTGGACGCCATGGGTGGACAACAGGTCGGCCCGCAGCCTGGCGGCGAGCCCGCAATGGCCGCCACCAAGCGAATAAAATACTCCTTAAAATACAAGCAGCTGGCCGCACGCGCTGGGCACTGCCGGCGGAACTCAAGTGGCACATCGCTGGCAAAACCGCCTTCGTCGCAAATTGGTGCGAGGTTTGTTGATGCGATGTAACCCGCTGCCCGCACGGTCGGCGGAGTATCGCGGGCTATAATCGCCGCCTCGGCCCATTCCCGGTTTTCGCACCCATGACAGTCCAGGACATCCGGTCCTACATGACCGCCCTTGGCATTGCCGCCCGCCGCGCCGCCCGCGAGGCCGCCCGGGCACCAACGGCCGCAAAGAACGCGGCGCTGGCTGCCACTGCCGACGCCATCCGTGCGGCCCGCACCGAGATCCTCGCCGCCAATGCGCAGGACGTGGCGGCCGGTCGCGCCGCCGGGCTCGACGACGCCATGGTCGATCGCCTCAGGCTGACCGACGCCCGCATCGACGGCATGCTCGAAGGCCTCGCCCAGGTGGCGGGCCTGCCCGACCTGATCGGGGAGATCACCGGGCTGTGCTATCGGCCCAGCGGCATCCAGGTGGGCCGTATGCGCGTGCCGTTGGGCGTCGTCGGCATGATTTACGAATCGCGCCCGAACGTGACGATTGAGGCGGCGAGCCTGTGCCTCAAATCCGGCAACGCGACAATCCTGCGCGGCGGCTCCGAATCGATTCACAGCAACCGCGCACTCGCTGCCTGCATTCGCGCGGGCCTCGCGCAGGCCGGGCTGCCCAAAGAGGTAGTGCAGGTCGTCGATACCACCGACCGCGCAGCGGTCGGCATGCTGGTGGCGATGCCCGAGTATGTGGACGTGATCATCCCGCGCGGCGGCAAGAGCCTGATCGAACGCGTCAGCGCCGAAGCGAAAGTGCCTGTCATCAAGCACCTCGATGGCAATTGCCACGTCTACATTGATGCGCGCGCCGATCCCGACAAAGCCGAACGCATCGCCGTCAATGCCAAGTGCCACCGTTACGGTGTCTGCAACGCGATGGAAACGCTGCTGGTGCACGCCGACGTTGCCGCACTGATCCTGCCACGCCTGAAAATACGCTACGACCAGGCGCAGGTGGAGCTGCGCGGTTGCGAACGCACCCGCGCCATTCTCGGTGCGCAGGTGCAAGCAGCCACCGAAGAAGACTGGACGACCGAATACCTCGCGCCGATTCTTGCGATAAAGGTCGTCGACTCCATCGACGCGGCAATCACGCACATCGGCCAGTACGGTTCGCACCACACCGACAGCATCGTTACCGAGGATTACACCCTGGCGCGTCGATTCCTCACCGAAGTGGACTCAAGTTCGGTGATGGTGAATGCGTCCACGCGTTTTGCCGATGGCTTCGAGTATGGCCTCGGCGCCGAGATCGGCATCTCTACCGACAAGTTCCACGCGCGCGGACCGGTCGGCCTCGAAGGACTCACCTGCCAGAAATACATTGTGCTCGGCGACGGGCACGTCCGTTCGTGAAACAAATCGCTGCTGAAAAACAAGCAGCCGTGGATGGCTTGGCGGCACGCGGGCCGCATGTCGTGTTCGGCGGCAGTTTCAATCCCGTGCACGACGGCCATCTCGCCGTTGCGCGTGCGGTCCGCGCGCTCCTTGGTACAACCGTTCACTTCCTGCCCGCCGGCAATCCGGTACATCGCGACGACCCGCAGGCCTCCGGGCTGCACCGGCTGGCCATGCTGCGGATCGCCATCGCCCACGAACGCGGTTTCGCCATCGACACCCGTGAGTTAGCGCGCGACGGCCCGAGCTGGACCATCGATACAATCGGGGAGCTGCGCAGCGAATTGCCGGCCGGTACGCCCATCGTGCTGGTGCTGGGCATGGACTCGCTGCGTCAGTTCACCCGTTGGCGGCGCTGGCAGGACATCCTCGCGCAGGCTCATCTCGTCGCCTGCACCCGCCCCGGCCAGGGCATGCCGACCGCGCGCGAGCTCGGCGAGTTGGCCGCACACCTTACGGGCGACCCCGAGGCGCTGCGCAGCAGCCCGGGCGGCCGCATACTGATCGAGGCCACGACCGCTGCTAACATGGCATCAACGGCCATTCGCGCGGCCTTCGCGGCAGGACGGCACCCCAACGGCGTCCCCGCCACGGTGTGTGCCTACATCGAACACCACGCCCTTTACCGACCGCAGTAACCACCCGAATCCCGCATACGGAGCGACACGACCCGAATGAATGCCGATCAACTTGCCACCCTGGTGAAAGCCGCCCTTGAAGACATCAAGGCGCAGAACATCGTGACACTGGACGTGGGCGGGATGACCAGCATTGCTGATCGGATCGTGATCGCCAGCGGTACTTCGTCCCGCCATGTGAAATCGATCGCCGACCGCGTCATCGAGCGCGTCAAAGAAGCCGGCGTGCGGCCGCTGGGCATCGAAGGCGATGCCCAGACCGACTGGGTGCTGGTCGATATCGGCGACGTTATCGTCCACGTGATGACGCCGGCCACACGGCAGTATTACGACCTCGAACGCCTGTGGTCGGTCGGCCCGCGGGCCGCTGCCGATCGCCTCGGCGGGGAACGGCACGGTAACGAATCGTGAAGGCTCTGCACGCATGAAACTGCGACTCGTCGCCGTCGGCGAGCGCATGCCCGGCTGGGTCAACGAAGGATTCGCTGAGTATGCAAAGCGCCTGGCGGATGATATTCGCCTCGAGCTGGTGGAAATTTCCGCCGGCAAACGCATGAAAACCAGCGATCTGGCGCGGGTGAAGGAAGCCGAGGGCGAACGCATGCTGGCCGTATTGCGCAGCGACGATCGCGTCGTGGCCCTCGACGTATGCGGCAAGGCCCATAGCACCGCAAGTCTGGCCGGGGAATTGCGCCGCACGCTGCCGGAAGGGCGGGACATCGCCCTGCTGGTCGGCGGCCCCGACGGCCTCGCCGATTGCGCCCTGGCACGCGCGCAGGAACGCTGGTCGCTGTCGCCACTGACCCTGCCGCATCCGCTGGTACGTATCGTTGTCGCCGAGCAAGTCTATCGCTGCTGGTCGCTGCTGCGCGGCCACCCCTACCACCGCTGATTTTCGCCCACCTGGACAGCGCCGACGCATGGCCCGCCCCACGACCCAACTCAAGGATAATCAGCGCGAAATACGCCTGCACGGTTCGCGCGTTGGTGTGATGAGTGTGATCGCGGGTGTCTTGCTGTTCGGCCTCGTTGCCCGTGCTTTCTATCTGCAGGTACTGCGCTACGAACACTACTCGACAATCTCCGACGAGAACCGCATCCAGACATCGCCCATCGCCCCCAACCGCGGCCTGATTCTCGACCGCAACGGCAAGGTGCTGGCAGAAAACCGCCCCAGCTTCTCGCTGAACATCGTCAAGGAGCAGACGACCGACCTGCCGGCATTGATCAACACCTTGCAGGCACTGCTCAAACTGTCTCCTGAGGAAGTAAACCGCTTCCGCGAGCGCATTGCGCACGGCACGCGCCCGCTTGAAAGCCTGCCACTGCACGGCCGCCTCACCGACGAAGAACTGGCCATCATTGCCGTCAATCGTCATCGCTTGCCCGGCGTGCGTATCGAAACCGAACTGGTGCGCTACTACCCCTGGACCGAGACGCTGGCGCATGGCCTGGGTTATGTGAACCGCATCAACGAAGATGATCTCGACCTCCTCGATCCGGTGAACTACGACGGCACCAACTACGTCGGCCGCACCGGCGTCGAACGTCAGTACGAATCGGTGCTGCATGGCCGCGTCGGCTACCAGCAAGTGGAAACCAACGCCTATGGTCGCATCATGCGCGTCCTCGACCGCATCGACCCGCAACCGGGCAGCAACCTCGGCCTCTACCTTGATTTCGACACGCAGAAGGCAGCGTACGACGGCATGGCCGGCCGCCGTGGCGCCGTGATTGCACTCGACCCGCTCACCGGCGGCATTCTCGCGTTTGCATCAACACCTGCCTTCGACCCGAACCTGTTCGTCACCGGCATTTCCGGTAGCGATTATCGTTACTATGCCGAGCACCCGGATCGTCCGCTTTACAACCGCGCAATCCAGGGCCAGTACCCGCCGGGCTCAACCGTGAAGCCGATGGTGGCGCTGGCCGCACTGCACTACGGCACCGTTACGCCAACGTTCACGATTTCCGACCCGGGTTTCTTCCGCCTGCCGGGCGATTCACACCAGTACCGCGACTGGAAAAAAGGCGGGCATGGCATGGTCGACGTGCACAAGGCCGTGGTGCAATCCTGCGACACATTCTTCTATACGGTCGGACACCGCATGGGCATCGATAAAATGGCGGGCTTTCTGGGTGGCTTCGGGCTTGGCAGCCGCACCGGCATCGACGTGCCCAACGAGCTGCCCGGCGTGCTGCCCTCGCCGGAATGGAAACGAAAAGCGCTCAAGCAACCCTGGTATGGCGGCGAAACCATCAGTGTCGTGATCGGTCAGGGCTACATGCTGATGACGCCGCTGCAGCTGGCGGTGGCAACCGCTATCCTTGCCAATCGCGGCTTCAGCGTCACGCCGACGTTCGTGGAAAAAATCGACGATTCCCGTTTGCCGCCACCACCGCGCCGGCGCTCGATCGCGATCGAAAATCCGCAATGGTGGGATCTCGTGATCAACGCGATGGCCGATGTGGTCCGGCCCGGTGGTACGGCATCGATGATGGGCCGCGGCCTGCAATACACCATGGCCGGTAAGACCGGAACGGCGCAGGTGCGCGGCATTGCTCAGGGTGCGAAGTACAACGAGGCGGAAGTCGCCGAACGCCATCGCGACCATGCCCTGTTCATCGCCTTCGCGCCGGTCGACAGCCCGCGCATTGCCATCGCGGTACTCGTCGAGAATGGCGCGCACGGATCCACCGCCGCAGCCCCGATCGCCCGCGCAGTGGCCGATGCCTGGCTGCTCAAACAACCCGACTTTGTGCCCCTGGCCCCGGTTGACAGCAAAGCCCCGCCTGCCGCCGCTGCCGATGAGTGACCCACAATGAGTACCTCACCATGAGCGGCCTCCTGCGATGAGCGACTTCCTGCGGCAGATGCCCGGCGGTTCCGGTGGCTCGGCCCGCTGGGCGCGGATTTTCCACATAGATCCGCCGCTTTTGACCATGCTGGGCCTGTTCTGCCTGCTCAGCCTGTTCGTACTCTACAGCGCCAGCGGCCAGAACTTTGGCACCGTGCTGCGTCAGGCACTGCGCATGCTGCTCGCGTTCGGCGTGATGCTCGCGCTCGCCAACATCGCCCCGCGCACCCTGCGCTTCTGGGCGCCCTGGGTTTACCTTGTCGGCATCGCGTTGCTGTTCGCGGTGATGTTTTTCGGCGAAATTTCCAAAGGCGCACAGCGTTGGCTCGATGTACCGGGCATCGGCCGCTTCCAGCCATCGGAGATCATGAAACTGGCGCTGCCGCTGATGCTGGCGTGGTTCTTTCACGAGCGGCCGCTGCCGCCACGACTTACGCTTCTGGCCATGGCGCTGGTCATCATCCTGGTGCCGGTGCTGGTGATCGCCGAGCAGCCTGACCTTGGCACTGCCCTGCTGGTCGCTGCTGCGGGCCTGCTGGTGGTGTTCTTCGCGGGTATCGGCTGGCGTCTGATCATCGGCGCAATCGCCGCTTCCATACCAACCGCCTGGGTGCTGTTCGAACACGTGCTGCATGACTACCAACGGCAACGCGTGCTGACCTTCCTCAATCCGGAAGCCGACAAACTCGGCGCCGGCTGGAACGTGATTCAGTCCACCGCTGCGATCGGCTCCGGCGGGTTCACCGGCAAGGGCTGGCTCAACGGCACCCAATCGCATCTGGAATTTCTGCCGGAAAGCTCGACCGATTTTATTGTCGCGGTGCTGGGTGAAGAGTTCGGCACACTCGGCATGATCCTGCTGATGGCCGCCTACATGGCGATCATCGGCCGTTGTCTGTGGATGAGCCTGCAGGCCCAGGACACGTTCAGCCGCCTGCTGTCGGCTTCATTGTCAGTCACCTTCTTCGTCTATGTGTTCGTGAACATCGGTATGGTGAGCGGCGTACTGCCAGTGGTGGGCGTGCCGCTGCCCCTGGTCAGTTACGGCGGCACCTCGATCGTGACGCTGATGGCCGGGTTCGGCATCATCATGTCCATACACACCCACCGGAAAATGATGGGGCACGGCCGCTGATGACCGGAAAACGCAGAACTGTGCTGATGTATCGGTTGCTCGCCACGCTGTGGCTGCTCGCCGGCATCGCTGCCGCGCAGGCGGCCAATGACTATCGCAACAATCCCGACATGCTCGCTCTGGTCGATGAGTTGGTGGCAAAAGACGGCATGGATCGCGCTGCGGTGCTGGCACTGCTAGCCGATGCCCAGCGCCAACAACCGATCCTCAACGCCATCGCCAAACCGGCTGAAAAAGCACTCAGCTGGGCCGAATACCGGCCGCGCTTCATCGAGGACAAACGCATTACCCAGGGACTCCTGTTCTGGCGCGAGCACGCCGACGCACTCGCCCGCGCCAATGACATTTACGGTGTTCCGCCCGAAATCATTCTGGCCATTATCGGCGTCGAGACCCGTTTCGGCCGCAACAAGGGCAGCTGGCGCATCGTCGATGCCCTGGCGACGCTCGCTTTCGACTACCCGCCGCGCGCGCCGTTCTTCCGGCAACAACTGAAGGAGTTCGTGCTGCTGGAAAAAAGCGCGCACATCAAGCTTGCCGACGCCACCGGCTCCTACGCAGGCGCGATGGGGTTTCCGCAGTTCATGCCGTCGAGTTACCGGAATTTCGCCATCGATTTCGACAATGACGGCATTATCGACCTGATCAACAATCCGGTCGATGCGATCGGCAGCGTGGCCAACTACTTCAAGGCGCATGGCTGGCAAGCCGGCGCGCCGGTAGCAGCACGCGCCGCCGTGGTTACCGGCACCGGCTACGATGCCGTGGTCAATCAGGGTCTCGACGCAAAAAACACCGTCGCCCAGATCCGCCAGGCGGGGCTCGCCGTCATCAGTTGTATCAACAATGTCGTCATCCCGATCGAATACTGCGCCGATCCGTCGCCGCAGGCGAAGGCAACTGCCTGGAAACTCGACGGCGCCCGTGGCACCGAATTCTGGGTCGGCTTCAATAATTTCTACGTGATCACCCGCTACAACCGCAGCGAGAAATATTCGCTCGCTGTGCTGCAGCTGTCGCGCGAGTTACGCAAGGCGCAGCAACTTGAGGCGGCACGGCAGGAAGGGTGAGGCCGCAATGCGTACCGGAACACCGCTCGCCGCCACAATACCGTCAATACGGCTGGCCGTTTTGCTTGCCATGGGCCTTGCCGGCTGCCAGTCGTTGCCGCCGACCACCACACCGGCCCCGCCCGAGCCGTACCGCAACGTCTATACACAGGACAAAGACAGTGCGCCGGCGATTCGCCGCGACATCGATTACCACAGCATCCCCAACGCCGAGCCGCGTGCCGAGCCGCGCGGCAAATACGGCAACAAGTCGCCTTACACCGTGCTCGGCAAACGCTACGAAGTGCTGACCGATGCCCATGGCTTCCGCGAGACCGGCGATGCCTCCTGGTACGGCGAGAAATTCCAGGGTTTCCGCACCTCAAGCCAGGAACCGTACGACATGTACGCCATGACGGCAGCGCACAAAACGTTGCCGATTCCATCGTACGTGCGCGTCACCAACCTCGCGAACAAACGCAGCGTCGTCGTGCGGGTCAATGATCGCGGCCCCTTCCACGCCGACCGCATCATTGATCTGTCTTGGGCGGCGGCGCAAAAGCTCGGTTACGCGAATGCCGGCACGGCGCGCGTCCTGGTTGAGGCGATCACCCCGGCGGCGGCCACGTCCGCTCCCGTTACCCAACCGGTGCCGGCGGTTTTTTACGTCCAGATCGGCGCCTTCGCCCGGCCCGAGGCGGCCGGGCAGCTGGCGGAAACAGCGCGTGTTGTTATGGGCGATCGCGTCGCCATTGTTGCCGGCGACGATGACCTGCATCGGGTACGCGTCGGCCCTTACGAAAACAGACCGAACGCCGAGCGAGCACGCGACATGCTGTATTCGGCTGGTGTTGGCGCGCCGACGCTGGTCATCGTACCCTGACTGTTGCGTGCTAGAATCCGCGCACTTCGCAAGACGCGCGACAGAGCCTGTCGTGCACTGCGGAAATCATCCCGTACTGTTCGGAACTCAAGCGCAATGAAGCGATTTTTCCCTCGTTCTGTCGTCCTGTGTTTGGTCACTGCAACCAGCCTCGCGTTCGCCGGTGCCTCGCAAGCTGCCATGCCCATGCCGCAACCGCCGCTTATTGAGGCAACGGCCTGGTATCTGATCGACGCGCGTACCGGCACCGTACTCACGCAGCAAGGTGCCGACAATCGCGTGCCGCCAGCAAGTCTGACCAAGATGATGACAACCTTTGTTGCCGACAACGCCCTGAGCGAAGGCCGCATCCGTCCGGGCGACATGGTGCAGATCAGCGCCAAGGCCTGGAAACAGGAAGGCTCGCGAATGTTTGTGCAAGTCGGCACGCAGGTGTCGGTGGAGGATCTATTCCGCGGCATCGTCATCCAGTCCGGCAACGACGCCTCGGTTGCGCTGGCCGAGCATATTGCCGGCAGCGAGGAACAGTTCGCCGGGCTCATGAACCAGTACGCGCAGAAAATCGGCATGACCAACAGTCACTTCATGAATGCCACCGGCTTGCCGGATCCGAACCACTACTCTACCGCTCACGATCTGGCGACGCTCGCCCGCGCCATCATTTACCAGTTTCCGGAAAACTACCGCTTCTATTCGGAAAAGGAATTCAGCTACAACGGCATCACTCAGCCGAATCGCAATCTGCTGCTGTTCCGTGACCCGACTGTCGATGGCCTGAAAACCGGGCACACCGAAGAAGCCGGTTTTTGTCTCGTCGCTTCTGCAAAGCGTGGCGACACCCGCCTGGTGTCGGTGATGATGGGTACCAAAAGCGAAAACGCGCGCGCCGACGAAAGTGCGAAGCTGCTCAACTGGGGCTTCAATTCCTTTGAGACCTACAGCCCGTACCCGGCCGGCACTGCGCTGGGCGAAGCGGTTGTCTGGATGGGTCAGACCGACAAGCTCCAGCTCGGTGTGCTTGAAGATGTTGTGCTGACCATTCCGCGGGGTGCACACGCCTTCCTCAAGGCCTCAATCACAGTGCAACCGAACATCCGCGCGCCACTGAAAAAAGGCGATCGCCTCGGCAGCCTGGTGATCCGCAGCGGCGACGAAATCATCATCGAAAAACCGCTCCTCGCCATGAGCAACATCGAGGAAGGCAATATCTTCAGGCGCTGCTGGCACTGGCTGCAGCTGATGTTCTCCGGCTTGTTTGCCTGAGTCTGCGCCAGCCACTCACCACGCAGGCAAGTAACGCTCCAATGAACAACCCCATCGACGAAAGCGGCAACGGCGGCAGCATCAATGAAGCGCTGTGGGATTTTCCGCACCACATGACGCTGAAAGTATTCGGCGATGCCGACAACCCCACCTGCGACCTGACGCTTGCCGATCGGGTCTGCGCGATTCTCGCGCGGCACATCAAGGATTTTGCGCCGCAAAACATCTCGCTGCGCCCCTCATCAGGCGGCCGCTATGCCGCCTTGTCGGTCGATATCTGTGTCCACAATCGCGAGCAGGTCGAAGGCATCTACCGCGACCTGAAGGCGGACCCACGTGTCCGCATGGCACTGTGACAGCATGATTTTTCCCTTCCGGCTTTATATCCGGCTGTGCTGACGCCATGAACACCACTGGCAGCAATCTGGTGGTCCGCCATCTCGGGCAAGTCGATTACGCCGCAGCCTGGCAGGCCATGCAGGATTTCACTGCGCGCCGCGATGCCACCACCGCCGACGAACTGTGGCTGCTCGAACACCCGTCGGTATTCACCCAGGGCCAGGCCGGCCGCGCCGAGCATCTGCGCGTACCCGGCGACATTCCCGTCATCCAGAGTGATCGTGGCGGGCAAGTGACCTACCACGGCCCCGGCCAACTGGTGTGCTATCTGCTGCTCGATTTGCGCCGGCTCGGAATCGGGCCGCGCGTGCTGGTCGAGCGGATTGAGCAGGCCCTGGTCGCCACCCTCGGCGACTTCGGCATCAGCGCCTGGCCGCGTAGCGATGCCCACGGCGTCTATGTGCGCGCCAGCAACGGCAACGAACGCAAGATTGCCGCGCTCGGCCTGCGTGTTCGCCGGGGCTGCAGTTACCACGGCCTGGCACTGAACGTAGCCATGGATCTTGAACCCTTCACCCGCATCAACCCCTGCGGCCACGCCGGCATGGCGGTGACCCAGGTGAGCGATGCACTGCGCGATGCACCGCCTGATGTGGCCACCGCCCCGGCCAGCCTGCCAACAGTCGCAGCCCGCCTCGAGCACCACCTGCGCTACACTTTCGGCACCTGATTCACCCTTGGGCTGCCACCTCCGCCGGCCCCATCAGCAGCCCGCAGTACCGCCTTATGACCGATAACCCGATCAACCCCCCTGCCGGGCGCCCGGCCCACACCGAGCACCGCGTCGAAATCGGCGTCAAACAGCGCGGCGCGGAAAAAATGGCGCGCATTCCGGTGAAGATCGAACCCTCCGAAACGCTGGCGCGCAAGCCGGACTGGATCCGCGTGCGGCTACCGGCCGGCGGCGAAATCGAACGCATCAAACATCTTTTGCGGCAGCAGAAACTGCACACCGTCTGCGAGGAAGCAGCCTGCCCGAACCTGCCGGAGTGTTTCGGCGCCGGCACGGCGACATTCATGATCATGGGTGACATCTGCACGCGGCGCTGCCCGTTTTGCGATGTAGCACACGGCCGACCGAAACCGCTCGACGCCGACGAACCGCAACATCTGGCCGCCGCAGTGAGCGCACTCAAACTCAAGTACGTCGTTGTCACCAGCGTCGATCGTGATGATCTGAAAGACGGCGGCGCCGGCCACTTCGTTGACTGCATCCGCGCCGTCCGCGCTGCCAATCCGCAGACGAAAATCGAGGTGCTGGTGCCGGATTTCCGCGGCCGCATGGACGTGGCGCTGGCGATCATGCGCGAGTGCCCGCCGGACGTTTTCAACCACAACCTCGAAAACGTGCCGCGTTTGTATCGTGAAGTTCGCCCGGGTTCCGATTACGCCTGGTCACTCATGCTGCTCAAGCGCTTCAAGGAGAGCTGCCCGCAGGTGCCCACCAAAAGCGGCATCATGGTCGGCCTGGGCGAGACCGACGAGGAAATCCTGGCAGTCATGCGCGACCTGCGCGCCCACGATGTCGATGGCATTACCATCGGCCAGTATCTGCAACCGTCGAAACATCACGCGCCGGTACGGCGCTTTGTCGATCCGGCGCAGTTTGATGTTTTCGCGAAATACGCCGGGGAAATCGGCTTCACCACCATTGCCTCCGGGCCCCTGGTGCGTTCGTCCTACCATGCCGACCTGCAGCACCAGGGCATCAATGTGGGTCAGCGCAATCCCGGCATGGCAAGCGTTCCATGACAGCGCCATGGCGGCCGGAAATACTCACGCCTGCCAGGTGAAATCCATATCCTTGAGCAGCAGCGCAATGCGCTCCAGACGCGCCAGCGGATCGCTCATTGCCAGCAAACCCTGCTGCTCCTCGAGCCCGACCGGCAGCAACTCGGCCAACCGGTAGCCCAATTCAATCGGACTGCTGTAATCGATATCCGGCGGCGCGATGCGCCGGCTCATGCCCGGCTGATTCACCACCGCGCGCAGAAAACCCGCCAGCGATTCGTGTTGCGGCGGCAGCACGCGATCCTCGCCGTCGGGCAGGATCTCAACCGTGGCGCGCAGCAAACGGCTCGACTCGGCGCGCTGCTCGCGGATGCGGAAGCGTTTGCCGCCCAGACAGGCGATCAGCAGCATGCCGTCCTTCGACTTGTCGAAATCGACGATCACCGCCAGGGTCCCGACATCGACTGTCTCGGCCGGCGCACCCACTTCGTTGCCGTCACGAATCAGCACAACGCCGAACGGCGTCTGCTGTTGCATGCACAGGGCCACCATCTCCAGATAGCGCGGCTCGAAAATACGCAGCGGCAGAAAGCTGCCCGGAAACAGCACCGTATTGAGCGGGAATAACGGGATATCGAGTACTTGCCCTGCATTCATTGCAGCACACCCGGCGCCAGTTCTGGCATCAGTGTTCACCCCAGCGCGGCAGCAGCGCCTGATCGACACCGAGATGATCGAGGATGCGCGCGACAACGAAGTCGACCAGATCGTTGACGGTCTGCGGCCGGTTGTAAAATCCCGGGCTCGCCGGAATGATCGTCGCACCCATGCGCGTCAACAGCAGCATATTGGCCAGGTGCACCTCGTGGTACGGCGCCTCGCGCGGCACGAGAATCAATTGCCGACGCTCCTTGAGAGCCACATCGGCGGCACGTTCGATGAGATTGTTGCAGGCACCGGTCGCCAACGCCGACAACGTGCCGGTACTGCAAGGACACACCACCATGCGCACCGGCGCACTCGAACCGGACGCCACCGGCGCCGTCCACTGGTCAGCGCCGAATACCGAAAGCTGCTCCGGTTGCGCACCATACAACTGCGTGAAAAATTCCGCTGTTGCATGCGTTTGTGGCGGCAGTTTGAGATCGGTTTCGGTGCCGACGACCACCCGCGCTGCCTTTGAAATCATCAGGTACACACGGCAATCGGCCCTGAGCAGACATTCCAGCAGCCGCAGGCCGTATTGCACACCGGACGCACCGGTAATCGCCAGCGTCACCGCAGTCACAGACTCTCCTTGACGCGCAGCGCCGCGAGCAGTTTCTGGTGGATGCCACCGAACCCGCCGTTGCTCATGATCACGAGCGAATCCCCGGGCCTTGCTGCCGCTGCCAGCACACCAACGAGGTCGTTGATATCGGTAACCACCTGCGCGGGCGCCGTGCTCGCCGCAATCACATCGTCGAGCGCCCAGTTGAGGCCCGCCGGCTGATACCAGAACACCGCGTCGGCAGCGGCGGTGGACGACGCCAACTGATCGCGATGCAGACCCATGCGCATGGTGTTCGAACGCGGCTCGATGGCCAGCAGGATACGGCCGGCGCCAACACGCTTGCGCATACCGGCGAGCGTCATCGCGATGGCCGTCGGATGATGCGCAAAATCGTCGTACACACGCACGCCACCGATTTCATCGAGTAAATCAAGGCGACGCTTCACGCCCTCGAAACAGCACAGCGCCGCCGCCGCAATCGCCGGCGTGACGCCGACATGCGCGGCCGCCGCCATCGCAGCAAGCCCGTTGCACACGTTGTGTTCGCCAAGCTGCGCCCATCGCACCTCACCTACCGGCTTGCCGGCGTGCAGTACGCGAAAGGCACTGCCGTCGGCAACGAGCAACTGCGCAGCCCAGTCGCCGGTTTCGGCACCGACACCCGTGGTCTGAACCGGCGTCCAGCAACCTTTTTTCAACGTATCAACAAGATTGGCATCACTCACCGGATGGATGATGCGGCCATTGCCGGGAATGGTCCGCACCAGGTGGTGAAACTGCTTCTTGATGGCGTCGAGGTTCTCGAAAATATCGCCGTGATCGAATTCGAGATTATTGAGAATGGCGGTCTTCGGCCGATAGTGTACAAATTTGGAACGCTTGTCGAAAAAAGCGCTGTCGTATTCGTCGGCCTCGACGACAAAAAAACGCCCGCCGCCCAGGCGGGCCGAGATGCCGAAATTTTTCGGCACGCCACCGATCAAAAACCCCGGGGCAAGGCCCGCATGCTCAAGAATCCACGCCACCATGCTGCTGGTCGTCGTTTTACCGTGCGTGCCGGCGACCCCGATCACCCACTTGCCGGCGAGCACATGTTGCGCCAGCCACTCGGGGCCGGACACATAGGGAATCTGCTCATTGAGTACATGCTCGACCGCGGCGTTGCCGCGCGACAGCGCATTGCCGATCACCACCCGATCCGGGCGCCGGGCGAACTGCGCCGCGTCGTAACCCTCGATCAGCGTGATGCCGGCCTGGCTCAGCTGCGTACTCATCGGCGGGTAGACACTCTGGTCGCTGCCGGTGACCAGCTGCCCGGACTCGCGGGCAAGAATCGCCAGGCCGCCCATGAAGGTGCCGCAGATACCGAGAATATGGGTGTGCATGCCACGCTTCCCGTGAAGACAAAAGGTCCGTGAAGATCGGCGCCAGAGCGCCGGCAGGCCGCACGCGCGAGTATATAAGGCCGGAGCAGTTTACACGCCTGCCCGCATCGGCTGAAATTCCCCCCCAGCCCACCCATCCGGTATCATCGCCGCGCTCTCCGCCTTCGCTCCTGCCAGTAGCTGCCAGGCCTGTCGCACGGTACCGATCATGACGCAAACAACTCCGCCGAAAAGAAACGCCTTCTATGCCCAGTCCGGCGGCGTCACCGCCGTCATCAACGCAACCGCCTGCGGCCTGATCGAGACTGCTCGCCTGCACAAAGACCGGATCGGCAAGGTATATGCCGGCCGCAACGGCATCATCGGCGCACTCACCGAGGATCTGATCGATACCGGTAAAGACAGCGCGCAGGCAATCGCCGCCTTGCGTTACACGCCGGCCGGCGCATTCGGCTCCTGCCGCTACAAACTCAAATCGCTGGAGCAGAATCGAGCCGAGTACAAGCGCCTGATCGACGTATTCAGAGCCCACAACATCGGCTACTTTTTTTACAACGGTGGCGGCGACTCCGCCGATACCTGCCTGAAAGTTTCGCAATTGAGCGAAACCATGGGCTACCCGATCCAGGCTATCCATGTGCCGAAAACGGTCGACAACGACCTGCCTCTCACCGACTGTTGTCCCGGTTTCGGTTCGGTAGCGAAATTCAGTGCCATTTCCATACGCGAAGCTGCGCTCGACGTGAAATCCATGGCAAAAACCAGCACGCGGGTTTTCATCATGGAGGCGATGGGCCGCCACGCCGGCTGGATTGCCGCCGCAGCGGGGCTTGCCGGCAACGGCAACGACGAACCGCCGCATATCATCCTGTTCCCGGAAATTCCGTTCGTCCAGGATGCGTTCCTGAAGCGGGTCGATGAAACGGTGAAACGCGTAGGCTACTGCGTCATCGTCGTCTCCGAGGGCGCGAAATATGCCGATGGCCGCTTCCTCGCCGAGGCCGGCACGGTGGATGCCTTCGGCCACACCCAGCTTGGCGGCGTCGCACCGGCACTGGCTGCACTGGTGAAGAGCAATCTCAATCTGAAATACCACTGGGCAGTACCGGATTATTTACAGCGCGCCGCACGACACATCGCCTCGAAAACGGATGTCGAACAGGCCTATGCAGTCGGCAAGGCGGCAGTGGAGTTCGCCCTCAGGGGCCGAAATTCCGTGATGGTGACCATCGTCCGCAAGAGCGACAAACCCTACCGCTGGGCGATCGGCGAGGCACCGCTGGCGAAGGTGGCCAACGTCGAGAAAAAGATGCCGCGCGACTTCATCACCACCGATGGCTTCGGCATTACCGACAAAGCCCGCCGTTATCTGGTCCCGCTGATCAAGGGCGAAGACTACCCGCCGTACAAGAATGGCCTGCCGCAGTATGTGAGTCTGAAGAACGTGGCGGTGCCGAAAAAGCTCGACGCGTTTGCATTGCAGAAATAACGGGCCGCCATCCCGGACGGGATGCCGTCCGGCGGCCAGAGCATCGGGTTACACTGCTGCCGCATCCACGGACGACTTGCAGGCCCGCCCATGAAAAGTATCTCGTTGACCACCTATCCATCGGAATCCCTCGACACGCTGCTCTCGGGTATCCCGTTCTACAAGGATCTGATGCTCGACAACAGCGAGCAGACCGATACGCTGATGCGCTTCTCACGGGTGTTCGAACCGGCACCGGGCGAAGTGGTGCTGCGCAAGGGCGACCGCGCCGACACGTTCTATTTCCTGCTCAAGGGCCAGCTGGTTGTTTACCCAGACGGCGATCTCGCCCGCCCCGCCGTGAACTACCTGTCCGCCGGCCAGGTGTTCGGCGCGCTGTCGCTGCTGTGTGGCAGCCCGCGCACCGCCACCATCGTCGCCGATCCGAAAGTCTCGAAAGTGATGCTGTTCGGCACCGATTTTGCGCCCTTTGGCGACCTGCTGAATTTCAACCGCATCAAACTTGCCACCAAACTCGGGTTCTGGCGCATGGTCGCGCACAACACGCGCTGGAAGCTCGAGCTATACCGCATGGAGTATCCGAAACATCCGTTGACGCAGGAGCTGCGTCAGGTGGAAATTTTCCGCGGCGAAAAGAATTCCGTCGACGAACTGCAAAGCCTTGATCGCCAGGTCTGGCAGCTCACCGATATCCTGCTGCAATGGAACGAAGTGCTTGGCGCTGCCGAACAGGGCGGCGTCGCTGAAATGCTCTGATCCGTCGTCCAAGAAGAGGTTCATCATGCAAGTGCTACGTCTGTTGTTCATCGTCCTGCTCCTGCTGCCGACCCTGACGCTCGCCGCCCCAACCGACATCACCCCTGATGCCTTGAAGGCCCGCCAGGCCAAGGGTGAGGCCACCCTGCTGATCGATGTGCGCTCAGCCGAAGAATTCGCGGCCGGCCACATTCCGGGGGCCATCAACATCCCGCACGACCAGATCGCCGCGCGCGCGCCCGAACTGGCCGCGCACAAAAGCGACGGCACGCTGATCCTCTATTGCCGCAGCGGCCGGCGCACCGCACTGGCCATAGACGCCCTGGAAGCACAGGGCTTTACCGGCCTGATGCATCTGGACGGTGACATGCAGGGCTGGCAGGCGGCCGGTGAGCCGGTTGCGCAGTGACGCACCACGCCACCACGCCTGTATAATCCGCGCGCTTCACCGGAGGCCGCCCGGCTCCCGGTATCGTTGCAGGCACCGTTTCATTCCGGCACGTCCATAGCCACCATCCCCTGTACAGACTAAAGAGCGCTTCCATGGATTTCGACAAAGTCCCTCCCGGCAAGAACCCGCCCGATGACATCTATGTGGTGATCGAGATTCCGGCCAACTCAGCCCCGGTCAAATACGAGATCGACAAGGGCAGCCACGCCGTATTTGTTGATCGCTTTATGGCAACGGCGATGTTTTACCCGGCCAACTACGGCTTCATTCCGCAAACCCTCGGCGAAGACGGCGACCCGCTCGACGTGCTGGTGGTCACCCCGCATCCGGTCGTGCCGGGTTCCGTGGTGCGCTGCCGTCCGGTCGGCGTCCTGCACATGAGCGACGAAGCCGGCAACGACGCAAAACTGGTGGCCGTGCCACACGACAAACTGTCGGTCCTGTACCGCAACGTGAAGGAAGTGGAAGATCTGCCGCAACTGCTCAAGCAGCAGATCCAGCATTTCTTCGAGCACTACAAAGATCTTGAGCCGGGCAAGTGGGTCAAGGTTGAGCGCTGGGGAAATGCCGCCGAGGCGCGTATCGAGATCGAGAAAGCCGTGAAGGCCTACGTGAAAAAATAAGCGCGCAGCAATCGGGAACGTAGAAAAGCCGGCGCGAGCCGGCTTTTTGTTGCCATCCGCAATCTTTGGCTGTGGCTCGGCTCACTGCGCTGCAAGTTGCCCGCGCAACTGCATGAGCGCTGCGCGCGCACGTGCAATATAACTGGCCATGACCAGCGAATGATTGGCCAGCAGCCCGTATTCGCTGCCGTTGAGGATCACTGGGCTGTTCACCGGCTGTTGTGTACCATCGAGCGCGATAATCGCCTGCGCCAGAAAATTCCGTTCTGCGGTGTTGTTACCCACCGCGTTTGCCACTGAATTTTCTGCTGGGTGCGCGACGAGAACCGGGGCAAAGTCCACTTGCGTCGCAAGCAGTTGCGCACGCAGCGCCCAGCAATAGCCACGCGCCTCGTAAAAACCATTGTCGATGTCCGACCAGGCAATGTGCGCCGCTGCACCAGGCGCTGCGGCGCTGGCAAGGCGCTGACCGTATGCCGCCAGGCGCGCATCGACATCCTCAAGCCAGCGCGCAAGATTGTCGCTGCGCGCATAAAAATGCGCGCCGGCTCCCTCAGGCTCCGCCAGGCGGGCAGCGTAACGATCGAGCGCGGCGATGCCGTCGCGATACTCACCCTCGGTCGACGGGAGCAGCCAGCTTGTGCTGTCGAACATGAAGCGCGACTCGGCACGTACCAGATCCGGGTCCTCGATCGACTGCGACGGCGAAAGACTGAAGTCGCGGCGCATCACCCGCAGCATGTCGCGCACATGCGCCAGGATGCCGGCCTCGAACGCTGGCATGTTGTCGAGCAGCACGCCAGGCGGCAAGGCGTCGTTGGAAATATAGCCGCCGGGTTTGTCGAGCAGCGTGCGGGCAATGGCAAGCAGCATCGCTGTCGAGACAACCCCGGCCTCGGCCGCCAGCGCTTGCCCTGAAGGCGGCGCAGCGGCAACCGACGAGGACGGATTGATGGCGACCGGCTCCCGGCTCCAGTACCAGCCAAGCACCAGTAATGCGCCCGCCAGCACCAGCAGCACGCGCGGCAACCAGTGCCAGCCGCGCCGACCGCGCTCGGCAGAATCAAGCAGGAAAGTTTCCAGGCGGCTTTCGCCGGGCTGTTCCATGATGCATACCCGCCGGCACTCATTGCCGCGACAATCGCGGCAATGATCGAAGCTGACTATAGCTGCAACCGCGCCTGCCGCGTAGTCAGCGCGGCTCCGGGTACCGCCAGGCCATCTGCGGCAATCGCCGGTTCCTGGCACGTATCGCGACCCATATACTGGCCTTCGCGTCGGAACCGAAGCTCGCCATTCCCTTGAAAACCCACCAATGAAAATTCACTGGCAGGCCCTGCGCGGTCACCCAGAAGCACCACTGCTGGCGCTTGATCTGATCATGCTGGTGCTGATCAGCATCAACCTGCTTTGGCTGTTGTTTGATGCCGTACTCCTCAATACTGGCGTTGGCATCCTGCTCACGCGTTACGACCCTGAGTTTGTGACGTATTACCGGGAAGTATGGCACGCCGATTTGCTGATTGCGGATTCTGTTTTTACGGTAGTGCTGATCGGCGAATTACTGATGCGCTGGAGCATTTCCATTTATCGGCGCCAACATTATCGCTGGTGGTTTTATCCATTTATTCACTGGTATGACGTGCTCGGCTGCATTCCCCTGCCACCGTTTCGTGCCCTGCGCTTGTTGCGTGTCGTCTCGATTGTTTATCGCCTGCAGAAACTTGGCGTTATCAATCTGACGAAAACCGGCCCGTTTGCCGTGTCGCAGAAGTACTACCGTATCCTGCTGGAAGAGCTGTCCGACCGCATCGTCGTCAATGTGCTGGAAGGCGTGCAGAATGAAGTAAAGGCTGGCGGCCCGCTTACGCAACGCCTGACCGATGAAGTTCTCGTACCACGACGCGAGGTGATCGTGGAATGGCTGGCCGGATTGATTTCACAGGCCGCAACGCAGGCGCATGGCCAGCATCGCGCAACGCTACCTGTGTATTTGCGGGCCAGTGCAGCACGGGCTATCGCCACCAATCCCGAGTTTCAAAAACTGAAGAATCGCATACCGCTGCTCGGCGAATCGGTGGAAAACGAATTGCAGAATATTGTAGGCAGCTTGCTGATCCAGCTCAGCGAAGAGATTCTGAACGACATCGGTCTGCCCGGAAATGCAGCCGCCCATGATATTGCCGCCGGCCTTTTCGATACACTGACCCGCGAACACGATGCAATGAGTGAAGCCGTGCGCGGCATTGTTCTCGACAGCCTGGAACTGGTGAAAGCCCAAGTGCAGATTCCGCAGTGGCGATTGGCAGAAGCGCCGCATACCGAACCGCACGAACGTTCCTGAAGAAAAGCCTACAACGCCTCCAGCGCCTCATCGAGCTTGTGCACGCCGACGATTTCCATGCCGGCAATACCGCCCTTGGGCACGTTGGCGTGCGGCACAATCGCCCGTTTGAAACCGTGCTTGGCCGCTTCACGCAAACGCTCCTGCCCCGATGGCACCGGGCGTATTTCTCCGGACAAGCCCACCTCGCCGAACACCACGAGATCCTGCGGCAGCACGCGATCGCGCAGCGAAGATACAACGGCTGCGAGCAGTGCGAGATCGGCGCTGGTTTCGGAAACACGCACGCCGCCCACCACGTTGGCGAAGACGTCCTGATCGCCCACCATGATGCCGCCATGGCGATGCAGCACGGCAAGCAACATTGCCATGCGATTGTGCTCAAGGCCAACGGCGACGCGACGCGGATTGCCGAACGGCGATGAGTCAACCAGCGCCTGAATTTCAACAAGCAGGGGTCGCGTGCCCTCCCACAACACCATCACCACTGAACCGGGTGCCGGCTCGCCGCGCGACAGAAAAATCGCAGACGGGTTTTTCACTTCCCGCAGACCTTCGCCGGTCATCGCGAACACGCCGAGCTCGTTGACGGCGCCAAAGCGATTTTTGATGCCGCGCAAGGTGCGGAAGCGCGAATCGGATTCACCCTCGATCATGATCGAGCAGTCGATCATGTGTTCCAGCACTTTCGGGCCGGCGAGCGATCCATCCTTGGTGACATGGCCCACCAGAATGAGCACGGTGCCGGTCTGCTTGGCATAGCGCGTAAGGTAAGCCGCAGCTTCGCGCACCTGCGCCACGCTGCCAGGCGTGCTTTCGAGACCGGAAAGATACGCAGTCTGGATGGAATCGACGACCAGAATCGCGGGCTTGAGTTTCGCCGCCTCGTTGCAGATGGCCTCGACGCTGGTCTCGGCGAGCACAGCGAGCTGGCCGACCGGCAACTGCAAACGATGCGCGCGCATCGCCACCTGCTGCAGTGACTCCTCGCCGGTCACATACATCGCGGCATATTTCTGGGCAAGGTGGCAACTTACCTGCAACAGCAGCGTGCTCTTGCCGGCGCCCGGGTTGCCCCCCAGCAATACCGCCGAGCCGGGCACAAACCCCCCACCGAGCACGCGGTCGAACTCGACGAAATCGGTGGCGATACGTGGCACGGCGGCAAGATCGATGTCGCCAAGCGCCTGCACGCCGGTCTTCGTGCCGGTGTAACCGTTGCGTGCATCATTGAAACTGACATCGCGCGCGGCGCCGGTGTCCTTCGCAACGACAAACTCACTGAGCGTGTTCCAGGCACCGCAGGCGATGCACTGCCCCTGCCACTTGCTGTGCTCGGCACCGCATTGGCTGCAAACATAGGCAGTTTTGCGCTTGGCCATTTTTTAACGCGCCATTCTCAAGGTAAATAGTCAAAACGAACGCGCGACGTCAGCCGACAAAAAAGCTCGTAGCTGATCGTGTCGGCATGACGGGCAATGCTGTCGGCGGCAAGACCCTCACCCCAGAGCACCACCTCGTCACCGATGCGCACAGCAGAATGCGCCGTAAGATCGACAGTAATCATGTCCATCGATACCCGCCCGATCAGCGGCACCAACTGCGTGCCTATGCGTACCGGCGTACCCTGGGCTGCGTGGCGCGGATAACCGTCGCCATAGCCGATGCCGACGACGCCAACGCGCGCGGCGGCGGGCGCATGCCAGATGGTTCCGTAACCCACACCCTCACCCTTCGGCACATCGTTGATCGCGATGACGCGCGCGCCGAGCGTCATGACCGGTTGCAGGTCATACTCGTGCGCTTGCTGAGCCGCAATCGGCGCGCCGCCATACAGCATGATGCCGGGACGAACGCTATCGAGGTGCGCGGCCGGCATCGCCACAATCGCGCCGGAATTGGCGGCGCTGGCCGGCAGCGCATGCTGGCGCGCAAACGCCAGCAGCGCCTGCAACTGGGCCTCCGTCAACGGATTGGCCGGCTCGTCGGCGCAGGCGAAATGCGTCATCACACCCAGCGTGCGGGCACAGCCCTTGAGATCCATCACCGCAGCATCCGCCACCACCGGCGACAAACCCAGGCGGTGCATGCCGGTTTCAAGTTTCAGCCAGATATCGAGCGGCTGCGCGAGCTGCGCCTGCCGCAGCAACGCGATTTGTTCCGGGTGATGCACGACTACGGCAAAACCCCGGGCGGCCGCCTCGCGCAGTTCCGGCAGCGAAAAAACGCCGGCAAAAATCACAATGGGTTTGGCCACGCCGCCAGCGCGCAGGGCGAGCGCCTCATCAATGACCGCGACACCAAACGCGTCGGCGTCAGCCAGCGCCTGCGCAACCGGCACGAGACCGTGCCCGTAGGCATTGGCCTTGACCATCGCAATCACGCCACTGCGCGGACAGCGCCGCCGTACCACGCGCAGATTGTGCCGTAGCGCGTCGAGGCGAATCTTCGCCACGACCTCGCGCTTCATTCGCCGAAATCTCCGTAATCGTCGTGCGCCAGGTTCTCGAAGCGGGTGTACTGGCCGAAGAAGGCCAGCTTCACCTTGCCGATGGGGCCGTTGCGTTGTTTGCCGATAATGATCTCGGCCGTGCCCTTGACCTGATCGAGCCGCTCCTTCGCCTTGCCTTCGGCATCCTTCTGCAGATAAACCTCTTCGCGGAACACGAACATGATGATATCCGCATCCTGCTCGATGGCGCCGGACTCGCGCAAATCACTCATCACCGGGCGCTTGTCCGGACGTTGCTCCAGCGAGCGATTCAACTGCGACAGCGCCACCACAGGCACGCCGAGCTCCTTGGCCACAGCTTTCAGCGAACGCGAGATCGCCGAAATTTCCGTCGCCCGGTTTTCGTTGTTGCCGGGCACCTGCATGAGCTGCATGTAATCGACCACGATCATGCCGAGCTCGCCGCCATTCTCACGGGCCACGCGGCGGGCACGCGCGCGTAATTCAATTGGCGACAGCGCCGGCGTGTCATCCACGTAAAGTTTCTGTTCGCGCAGCATGTGAAACGCGGACACGATGCGATCCCAGTCCTCCGTTTCCAGCGCCCCGGTGCGCAGGCGGGTCTGGTCGATGCGGCCCAGCGAGCTGAGCATGCGCAGAACGATCTGATCGCGCGGCATTTCCATCGAAAACACCAGCACCGGCTTGCCGGTCTTGATCATCGCGTTCTCGGCGATGTTCATCGCGAACGTGGTCTTGCCCATCGAGGGCCGGCCGGCAACGATGACCAGATCGCCCTTGTGCAGGCCGGAGGTCATTTTGTCGAGCTTTTCAAAGCCGGTGGGGATGCCGGTGATCGAACCGGGATTGGCAGCAAGTTCACGGATCCGGTCGATGACGCTGGCAGCAATATCCTTGAGCGCGACCGGACCACTGCCACGCTGCCGGCCTTCGGCAATCTGGAAGACACTGGTTTCGGCTTCGTCGAGCAGCGCCGTCACGGTACGGCCTTGCGGGTGAAAAGCACCGTCGGCAATTTCGTTGGCGACGCGAATCAACTGCCGCAGCACCGAACGATCACGAACGATGTCGGCGTAGGCGATGATGTTCGCGGCGCCAGGCGTATTGCGGGCCAGCTCGCCGAGGTAAACCATGCCCCCGGCTTCCTCAAGCAAATGCTTGCGCGCCAGCGCCTCGGACACGGTAACAACATCGAACGGCTGGTTAGCCTCGTGCAGATCGCACAGCACGCGATAGACCAGGCGATGGTCATGCCGATAGAAATCTTCCGGCAGCACCCGATCGACGACATCGTCCATCGCGCGATTGTTGAGCAGCAAGCCGCCCAACACCGACTGCTCCGCCTCAACGGAATGCGGCGCCACCTTGAGACTTTCGACGCTGCCCGCAGCGGCGGACATGAAACTGTGTTCGGCCATGGGGAGACGTGATTGTCCTTGAACGACTGATCCCGCCGCCCCGGCCGACGCCGTCCGGCGCCCTTATTCCGGAACGACGGCCAGCTTGATGGTGGCTTCGACGTCGCTGTGCACACGCACAACGATGTCGTACTCGCCGCAGTTGCGCAACGGGCCGTTCGGCAACAACACTTCGCTCTTGGCCAGTTCAGCGCCGGCCGCAGTGGCCGCCTCGGCAATATCGCGGGTGCCGATCGAACCGAACAGCTTGCCTTCATCACCGGCCTTGGCGGCCAGGGTCACGACGAAACCGTTGAGTTTCGCAGCACGGGCCTGTGCTGCGGCCAGCAAGGCCGCGAACTGCGCTTCCAGATCGACGCGACGCTGCTCGACTTCGGCGATGTTTTCCTTGGTCGCCGGCTTGGCCTTGCCCTGCGGGATCAGGAAGTTGCGGCCGAAACCGGATTTGACGTTGACGACCGAACCCAGGTTGCCCAGGTTGGCGATGCGCTCAAGCAGAATAACTTGCATATGATTTACTCCTCGCGTCGGTGCGCTTATTGCTGCTGGCTGTCAGCGTATTGCAGCAGCGCAAGAAAGCGCGCCTGCTTGATCGCCGTAGACAACTGGCGCTGATAACGCGCGCGGGTGCCGGTGATGCGGCTGGGGACAATCTTGCCCGTTTCGCTGACGTACTGCTTCAGCGTCTCGAGATCCTTGAAATCGATGTACTCGACATTTTCGGCCGTGAAACGGCAGAACTTGCGCCGACGATAAAAACGCGCCATGACTCTATTCTCCTGTGGGGCGGAACCATTGCTCCGCCGCTGACTAACCGTGTTCTTGCCCGTTTGCGAAACCCTGCATCCGGATACGTGTGGCGTGCACCACGATGCCGGTTTCGCTGCCTTTGAAGCCCGATCTGGTGAGAAAACCCTCGATCCCAATCTGCTGCCCGACCGCAACGGCCCGCGCAACAGCGACGAGATCTTCGCCTGCGATCTTTACCTTGAGCTGGCAGCGCGCTTCGCGCGGTGCTCCTGCTTCAAGCTGCCGGGAGCGGTGTTCGATGGTGATGATGCGCTGGGGAACCCCGGCGGGGCTCACCCTGCTGCTACCCACATCGATAACCTGCCCGGTGATCGTCAGACGATTGATTTCCACGCCCTGCCGTCAGCCCTCGTTGTCCTCGAAAGATTCCATTTCGCGCGGACGTTCACGCTCACCTTCCGGACGACGGCGCTCGGTCGCGGCTTTCGCAATCGGCGACTGTTCCGTGATCGCGTTGTCGCGACGCACCACCAGGCTGCGCAGCACGGCATCGTTGAAGCGGAACGCGCTGTTGAGCTCATCAAGCGACTTCTGGTCGCACTCAATGTTCATCAGCACATAGTGGGCCTTGTGTATCTTGTTGATCGGGTAGGCGAGCTGGCGACGACCCCAGTCTTCAAGGCGGTGGACAGCGCCCTTCGCCTCCTTGAGTGTGGCGGTATAGCGTTCAATCATCCCGGGCACCTGTTCACTTTGATCAGGATGCACCAGGAACACCACTTCGTAGTGACGCATCGGGTTGTTACTCCTTACGGTCTTGGTCGGCCTCCCCGGTTGTCGGGTGAGGCAAGGTGGCCCGCAGTCTCTATATTGCGGCGGGCGGGCCGGCCGCCAGCCCTTGCAGGCAAGCGGGGGGCGAATTCTATAGAAGGCTGGCGCATGACTCAACCATTGCGGACCGCTGCGACCAGCGCTCCTGGCGCGCCGCCTGCCCTACTGGCCATTGCGGTAGCGGGCCAGGGTGCGTAGTATTCAGGGGAGCGCGTCACGTTTTACAAAAAATAATAAAATCAAAGAGTTGCCGGCGCCATGTCCGTCAAACACTGCCCCGCATACCTGCTTGTTGGCGCCCTCCTGGGCGCCGCCTGCCTGCCCGCGCTTGCTGCCGACAGCCTGACGCCGCGTCCCCAGCAGGTTTTTTCCGAAAAACCACGCATCGAAGACTACGCGGACTACAACACGTTCCTTGTCGACATCATGGAGTACCGCCGCCAGAAGCAGGAGCGGGCAGCTGAACGCTCTGCAGAACCCCAGGCAGGCCCGGCGGATGATGCAACGCTGGCCAACGTAACCGGCCAGAGCGCGGCGGTAGCTGACCTCGGGCTCTACCGGATTGACAGGCCGGAGTCACTTGAAGAAGCGCTGAACCGCGCCGGCAAACTGCCCCACCCCGTCTACGACGAGCCCGAGCGTTTCGGCCGCACTACCGCTGCCAGCTTCCCGATGCCGCCGATGGAAGGCGAAGACATGGCGGCGCGCGACATTGCAGGGAAGCTGCAGGATATGAACACAGTGAACCCGGAAGTCTATGAGGATCCGACCGCCGTGGATCACGCCACCGCCTTTCTTGCCGAAGACCCGAACAACGACGACGAAGTCCGCGACAAGAAAGCCGCCGAAGGCACCAATGAGGCATATCCGATCAGCTACGACGTTGCCGCCCGCGTCGCCACCGATTCCGACGGCCGCGTCATTCGTGCGCCGCTATATATCAAGGACGAGGTTGGCTATACCGCCGTTTATTCCCTGAATATTGAAGTCACCAACCTCAAGAACTAAACGCGGCCCTTGCGCGGCCGCTGCCGCGCCGCTGCAAACAGGAATACGCCTGCCGCAACCGACACGTTCAGGCTGTCTACCCAGCCTGCCATCGGCAGCATCAGCAACCGATCGCAGTGCTCGCGCGTCAACCGGCGCATGCCGGCACCTTCCGCACCCAACACGATCGCCAGCGGGCCGGTGAGATCGGCCGTATAAATCGACTCCGCTTTCGGATCGAGCGCGGCGCCGGCCACCCAGACGCCTTTTTCTTTCAATAACTCCAGCGCGCGCACCAGATTGACCACCTCGAAGAGGGTCACGGTCTCGGCCGCGCCGCACGCCGTTTTCGCCACCACCGGCGTGATGCCGGCGGCCTTGTCGCGGGTTATTACCACCGCATCGACACCGAAGCCATCTGCCGAGCGCAACACGGCGCCGAAATTGTGCGGATCGGTGACACCATCAAGCACCAGCAGCAGCGGCGGGTGCGTGAGCGATTCCAGATGCTCGGCCAGCTCATTCTCGCCAGGCAGACGCCGGTCGCGCGCGCGCGCCGCCACACCCTGGTGCTGGCCGTCGCCGGTAATTTTCGGCAATTCATCCTTGCCGGCGCTGCGCACATGGATGCCGTGGCCTGCACACAGTTTCTGGATACGCGTGATGCGCTCATCGTCGCGCCCGGGCTGCACGATAACTTCCAGCACGCGTTCGAAATCGTTTTCCAGCAAGGACTGCACCGCATGCAGCCCGTAAAACCATTGCACTGCCATCAGCGGCGCTTCCCTCGTGATGGCTTATCGCCATCTGCCTTGCCACCGCCTTTCTTGGCCGCTGCCGGATGCGGTTTGCGGGCTGCTTCCTGTGCCAGTTGATCACGCGCAGAAACGGTTTTTGTTGCCGGTGCCTTGCCGGCCGGCGCCTTCGCCGCCTGACCGCGCCCCCTGCCACCTTCCTTCGCTGCCGGCCGGCCATCCTTTGAGGCGCGCACTTTTTGCGCGCTGCCGCGCAGCTCGACAACTACCAGGTCGATCTTACGATCATCAACATTCACCGCCGCAACGCGCACACGCAAGGTGTCACCCAGCGCAATATGCTTGCCGGTGCGCTCGCCTTCAAGGCGATGCCGCACGGCATCGAAGTGCCAGTAATCGTTATCGAGTGTGGAGATGTGCACCAACCCTTCGATGTAAAACTCCGAAAGATTCACGAACAAACCGAACCCGGTCACCGCGCTGACCACACCATCGAACTCCTCGCCGACACGATCGCGCATGTACTCGCACTTGAGCCGCTGGATGACATCGCGGGTCGCTTCGTCGGCACGCCGCTCGGTCATCGAGCAGTGCTCGCCAACCACGCGCATGTCTTCGGCTTTGAACGGCAACCACTGTGCGCGATCAATCGCTGGCGCACCGGCACGGCACGACGCACCCTGGGTCTTGCCTTCGCGGATCAACACCCGCAAAGCGCGATGCACCAGCAGATCCGGGTAACGCCGAATGGGTGAGGTGAAATGGGTGTAGGCGTCGTAACCCAGGCCAAAATGGCCGCGGTTTTCTTCCTGGTATACCGCCTGCTTCATCGAGCGCAACAACACCGTTTGAATGACGTTGGCGTCGGGGCGATCCTTCACCGAGGCAATGATGCGCTGGTAGTCCGCCGGCTCAACCGCCGGGGCACCCTTGGCCGCCGCCTTCTTGTTGCCGAACAACGACAAGCCCAGGCCGCGCAGGTAATCAGACAGCGTCTCAAGCTTCTCGGGCGTCGGGCCTTCGTGGTTGCGGTACAGCGTTGGCGTTTTCGTGCGGATCAGCAATTTCGCGGTGCAGGTGTTCGCCGCAAGCATGCACTCTTCGATCAACTTGTGCGCATCGTTGCGAATTACCGGCACGATCTTTTCGATCTTACGGCCGGCAGTGAACTGGATCTTTGTCTCAACCGTATCGAAATCGATGGCGCCACGCGCTTCGCGAGCCGCCTTCAACGCAAAATAAAGCGAGTACAGGTTGAGCAGGTTCCCCTCAAGATGGCCGATTTCCTTGCGCACTTCATCGGCCTCCCTGCTCTCGGGCTTTTCCAGAATCGCCGCAACCTTGTTGTAGGTAAGCCGCGCCTGCGAGCGCATCACCGCCTCATGAAAGCGGTAATGCGTGATGCGGCCTTCCGGCGAGATCGTCATATCGCAGGCCAGGCAGAAACGGTCGACGTTCGCCTTCAGCGAGCACAAACCATTCGACAGCGCTTCCGGCAGCATCGGCACGACGCGATCCGGGAAGTAAACAGAATTGCCGCGCTCATGGCCTTCGCGATCCAACGCACTGCCAGGCCGCACGTAATGCGATACGTCGGCGATGGCGACAATAAGATGCCAGCCGCCGTTGTCGCGCAGCTCGCAGTAAACGGCGTCGTCGAAATCACGCGCGTCCTCGCCATCGATGGTGACCAGCGGAATATTGCGCAAATCAAGACGGTAGTGGTATTCGGATTGTTCCGGTTCCGGCGCCAGTGCCGCCGCTTCGCGCTCGACATCTTCCGGAAACTGGTGTGGGATACCGTAACTGCGGATGGCGATCTCGGTTTCCATACCCGCTTCGCGCGTATCGCCCAGCACCTCGACAAGGCGAACGCGGCCGTGCGTACGGCCGCCCGGCCACTCGACGATCTCGGTGAGCGCAAACTCGCCCGAAGCAATTGCAACGCCCGGGTGATCCTCAACCAGAAATTCGTTGGCGATCCGCTTGTTGTCGGGCTGGAAAAATTCGGCATTGCCGTCGCGCATGACGCGACCGACCAGCGTGCGCAGGGTGCGCAGCAGCACGCTGACCACTTCGCCTTCACGCCGACCGCGCGAATCAAGGCCGATGACCCGGGCCAATACCCGGTCGCCGTCGATCAGGGTGCGCATCTGGCGTGCAGCGAGAAACAGATCGCCGCCGCCGGCGTCCGGCACCACGAAGCCGAAGCCGTCGCGATGGCCCACAACGCGGCCGGCGATCAGATCCATGGCCCGGGGCAGGCCGTAGGCGCCGCGACGATTGCAGACCAACTGGCCGTCGCGCTCCATCGCCTGCAGGCGCCGGGTGACGGCCTCGACCATGTCGGGCTGGCCAGCGAGGCCGAGGGCAGCGAGCAATTCGTCGGCGGGGGTGGGAACGCCGCGCTCTTGCAGCCATTGCAGCAGGTAGGCGCGGCTCGGAATCGGCCGCTCGTATTTGTGCGACTCGCCGGCAAAAGCCGGGTCGCGTTCAGGGGTCCAGATCAAGAAAATCTCCGTCATGCCGGGCGGTCTGCGCCCGGGTGTATTGCAACCGCCGCCCATGGTACGGCAAAGCGACGGCCCGGGGCTTGACGTTTCCGGGTGGCTTTCCCCTAGAATGCGCGGCCCCGCCGAGGTGGTGAAATTGGTAGACACGCTAGTTTCAGGTACTAGTGGGCGAAAGCTCGTGAAGGTTCAAGTCCTTTCCTCGGCACCAGCAGATAGTTTCAGGGGTTCTCACCGGATCCTGGAAGCGGCAAAAAAGCCCAGCATTGCTGGGCTTTTTTGTTTTGGGGGTCTCGCCGGGTCTCAGTCCATATCCCAGCGTGGTGTGGGTAACTTTGCGGGTAACTCTTAGGGCCACCTCGCGGGTGCCTCTTGCCTTGGCTTCCTGATAGTTCCGAATAAGGTTTATAGGGTTGCCACCTGCTCGATCTGCGCTCGCCCGGCATCACTCAAGCGATTGGCAGGCGCCGGACGTTCCACCGGCGGACGCAAATCGCCAAGACCCGACAAACGCCAGCGCTCCAGCGTGCGGACACTGAGGCCGGCCTCCGCACACGCCCGAGTCCGGCGAGCACCGGCAGCCACAGCCGCCTCGATGACGGATCGGAGAAAGTCGCGTTCCGCATCGCGCCCGGATTTACGGGATCATCGAGACGGCAAAGGCCAACGGCCATGAGCCCTACGCTTACCTGTGCAGAATCCTGGGTGATCTGCCGAAGGCAAAAACCGTCGAGGACTTCGAGATCCTGCTGCCGTGGAATCTGCAGGGCAGAACTGATTGGCCCCGCCGTGCGCTGACGGCTATATCACGCCATGACGTGATGGCAGGATAGTGTTCGTGGAGCGCTTACGATGAGTCAGCACGTCCGGTTGTCAGATAAACGCTATTGCCCTACGATCAAAAACCAAGCATCTCCTTTTTGACTGCCGACGGGGCGCGACCTGAGTTAAAAATTTGGCGCCCGGTGACAGAGGGGGAATCTCACGAATCCAGTGGGATAACCTACCCGAAAAATTCAAGACGCGTAATTTTCAGCAGACCCACTTTTATCAATCTGATGCGTAATTAAAACCAAGGAGCGTAGGATATGCCGAAGTTATTTTCGAATGTAAGTCATCTTTTCAAGAAGCACTTCGGTCGTTTATTTTCTGTGCTGCTGGCTTCCATGATGGCAACGACAGCCATGGCCGGGAAAGATCAAGCAGGTTGTTCGCCAAACTTCTCGGATTATAAAGTTGGTATTTGGGCCACAACCAGCCCGCCAAACACGGAGCAAGATCCAAATACACCAGTTTATCCGCCGTCGTCCGACTACAAGGTCTTGGGAGGTGGGGCTATCGTGCACACCCTGCAAGGCAATGCTTTTCTTACAGCCTCCTATCCGGATATCGATTCGGCGACTTCCGCGCCGATTGGCTGGATTGCAGAAAGCAAGCATCTGGGTGCGGGCACTCGCGCCAGAATCACTGCCTATGTTATTGCGGTGAATGATCCTGCCAACTGTTGGAGCGTGAAGGCCTTTCAGCAATCCACATCCACTGCAGCAGCGCATCCATCCGCCACGGTAACGCTTGATACCGGTTACGTTCTGACGGGTGGCGGTGGTAGGGCGATGCCGAAAACGCCGGGTGGCAATGGCAACTTTCTCTTTTCATCCATTCCTCATGCCAGCGTGGAAGGTGGCGTTTATAATGGATGGTTTGCCCACAGCAAGGATCACGGCATCGGCGATGCTGCCAACATCACTGCCTTCGCAATAGGTATCAAGGCAGCAGGGGTCAGCGTTAACACACCCACAAGCAACGTGGCTCCAGGAAAGCCGTCGACTTCGTTGTCTAACCCTAGCGCTTACGCCAACGGATACAACGGTGTACTCCCGGGAATTAATTGCACGATGACAGGCGGCGGCGCTTACGATAATTGGGGGAATGGGTACGGCAATATGCTGACCGCTATTTATCCCATTGGTATCGGGGGGTGGCAGGCATTTGCACAATCTTATGGGCAGGACAATCCTGCCGTACTGACCTCTTATGTGATCTGCCTCAACTGAGAAAACTTTGCTTATGGGGTGAGGGAATCAATGAGCAGGCCATGTTGCATCATGGTTTGTATTGATTCCTCCACCTCCTCAACTGTAGGGGTTCAGACCGGGCGCGTCCCAGGGAACCGGGCCAAAGGCAGGAAACTGCCCCACAACCCGAAGAAGTCTGAAGACCTGATCGGCGAGAACGACCTCCTCAACTTCGATTCATACCCGCAAGCTGCCTGCAACCGCAGGGCCTGTGAGGTCAGGCGGCCGGTGCGTACAATGCCGCCCCATCACGAATCCGCATGCCGAGGTGGCTAATGAGGGGGCTGATTACCGTGCGGTACCGTGTTGGCCCATCAACCGTGGCCGGCGCTGGCAAAGGCTTTTTCGTCGCAGAAAATATTCGCGCCGGGCACATCCTGATCGCACCAACCAACGCCACGCACACGGTACGACTCGCGGAAATATTCTCGCCACAATCGCATCCGCACGCAGCAAGCTCGGTAGTCTGGTTCGAGGACCACTGCGTGGTAAGCCCCGATTATCCGGACGACTTTTTTATCAATCACTCGTTCACCCCAAACGCTGTCTGGCATCTGGGCTTCGTGTTTGCACTGCGCGATCTCGAAGCCGGCGAGGAGCTGCTCCTCGACTACCGCCATCTGATCGCGCCAGGGGTCCCGCTTGATTTTCGCGATGGCGCGACCGGCGAGGAGATTGTCGGCCATACCTGGAAAGACAGCCTGCGTATCACGTCGCAACAGGTGCTGGCGCTCACCGATCGGATGTAAAAAAGCCCGGATTTACCGGGCTTTCCTTCACGCGTATCGCTTAAAGCATACGCCGGAGATTACCAGCGCGGGGCACCGCGGCCACCGCCACCGCCACCGCCGCCGAAACCACCGCCGCCACCGCTACGGCCACCACCGCCGCCACCGCGGCTGTCACGTTCCATAGCCATGTTTACCTTCAGCGGACGACCGCCGAGATCACGCCCGTTCTGCTCGAGGGCTTTTTCAGCTGATTGCTGGGTCGCGAAGGTGATGAAGGCAAAACCCTTCGGGCGACCCGTCTCGCGATCCATGATCATGGCAAGATCGGTGATCTGGCCGTACGTCGAGAACAGGGCACGCAACTGCGCCTCGTCGACCGAGTACGGGAAGTTACCGACGTACAATTTATTCTGCTGCGACATTACAAAAACTCCGGTTTCAGGTTTTCCCGGCAGAGTCGCCGGCGTCGGCAGGTGCCGGCGCATCGGACGGCGACTCCGCCGGCACATCGCCAGACGCAGGACTCTTGGCGAGCTTGCGCTGGTTTTTCTCTTCCTTCTTTTTCTTCTTCGCCAGCTCGCGCTGACGCTTCTCGAACGAGTAGTTTGGCTTGGCCACGGCTCACCCTGCGGAAGGAACATGCGGCGAACGACAGAGGGCAGGCCGGTCAGTCCCCGATGCATGCCCTCTGAAACTCGCCGTCGTAGGGAGGGCAGTTTACTCCGGGTAAGCGGTCGCGCGGGAAAATAATTGCGTCCGCCACGCCAGACGGGCGTGCTAAGCCGGCTTCATGGTCGGCGAGGATCGTCTTTGCCACCCCGCAGTCACTGCCCGCCGCACCATCAGCCCGCAGCGTCGGCAGCCGTCTTACGCTTGCGTGCGCCTTGTTTGCCGACCGTCGCCCGGAGGGTCACCGGCACCCCGTTGATGATCGCCATACCGGTGAGCGGGTCGAACAGTTGCTCGTCGGTGATGTCGTTGATGCTGACGCCGGGGGCCATCGCGCGGGCGACAGCAAGCTCGACACCCGCGCGATCGTGCCCAAACCCGTGCGGTACCGAAACAACGCCCGGCATAATCGCGTCGGTCACCTCCGCCGGCAAACAAATACTGCCAATGCGCGAGGCAACTTCCACCTCGACGCCGTCTTCAATGCCCAGCGACTTTGCGTCCTGCGGATGGATCATCGCCGTGCAGCGGTTCTTGCCTTTCACCAAGCGATGGCTGTTGTGCAACCAGCTGTTGTTCGAGCGCACATGGCGGCGCCCGATCATCAAAAAGGAATCGTCGGGCTGCTGCTGCAGCCTGGCGACCAGGCGCGCCACATCCACTTCGTAAAGCGCTGGCGAGAGATTGATGGTTTTATCCTTTGTACCCAACCGTTCGGGCAATGCCGGCTCCAGCGGGCCGATGTCTATGCCGTGCGGATGCGCTTTTATTTTCGCCAGCGTCAGGCCGCCTTCGGGTTTTTTGTCGGTGCCGTATGGTGAGTTCGCGAGCAACTCACGCACTACCGGATGCGCCCGCATCCGGGTGAGCACATGTTTGCGCATCCGTGAGTACAGCGGGCCGGAGAAGCCATTGCTGAGCAGAATGTCGTCGAGACGGTCAAGAATGCCGGCCCGGTTGCCATAGGGTCCGAGACGGACCAGTAAATCGACGATGCCCTCATCACCAAGTGCTTTTACCACCGCGTGCATGGCACGCGCCGACAGCGTCGAGGCGAGGCCGCGCGACTCAAGCCGGGTGGTGAGTTCAAGCAGAATTTCCCAGTCGTGCAGGGTACCGGCCGGCTTCGCCAGCATGGCCGGCGCCCAGCGTATGGTGTTGCGCACCGCCACCACATGGAAAACCGGATCGAACTGCGCGTGTTCAAGCACGCCGGTCGGCGGCAGAATGATGTTGGCGTGGCGCGTGGTTTCATTGATGTAGATGTCGATCGACACCATATAATCAAGCTGTGCGAGTGCCTGATCGAGCTGCCTTCCATTGGGCGTCGAGAGCACCGGATTGCCGGCGTGAGTAACCATCGCGCGAATCTGCCCGTCACCCGGGGTGAGGATTTCCTCGGCCATGGTCACCGCCGGCAGCTCGCCGCCGAATTCCGGCAAACCGCTGACCCGGCTTTTCCACACCCCGAAGTGGCCTGCTTGCCCAAACGTCGGTGCCAAACCGACGATATCGACCGCCGGCTTGGTGAACATCAGCCCGCCCGGCCGGTCGAGATTGCCGGTCACGACATTCAATGCGTAAACAAGCCAGGCGCTGACAGCGCTGAACGCGCTGGTGCAGGTGCCGACGCGGCAGTAGGCAATGGCGCTCTTCGCCCCTGCAAATGACAAGGCCAGCTCGCGGATGGCTTCCGGCGCGATACCGCAATGCGGTGCCACCGCTTCAGGCGTGAACGGACGAACGCGCTTCTGCAGCGTTTCAATACCATCAGTGAACTCGGCGACACGGCCAAGCTTTACTTTGCATTCGGCAAACAGCACGTTGATCAGCGCTGCAACGAGCATGGCATCGGTGCCAGGACGCACGAAATGATGCACATCGGCGACCGCCGCCGTTTCCGTGCGGCGCGGGTCGATCACCACCACCTTGCCCTTGCGTTTCTGAATCGCCTTCAGCCGATTGGCGATATCCGGAACGGTCATGATCGAACCGTTCGATGCCAGCGGATTGGCGCCAATGCAGAGGAAAAAATCGGTGCGGTCGATGTCCGGAATCGGGAACAGCACCTGGTTGCCGAACATTTCCAGGCACGCCAGCATGTGCGGCAACTGATCGACACTGGTGGCGCTGAACCGGTTGCGCGTGCGCAGCGACCGCATGAATGCCGGCAACATCAACAAGGCACCATGATTGTGTGCCGTCGGATTGCCGGCATAAAAGCCCAGCGCATTGCGGCCATGTTGCTGCTCGATGCGGTGCAGAGTGGTGACGACTTCGTCGAACGCCTCTTCCCAGCTGATCTGCTCCCAGCCATCGGCAGTGCGCCTTACCGGATAGCGCAAACGATCAGGGTCGTTCTGCAGATCCTGCAACGCGACCGCCTTCGGACAGATATGTCCACGACCCAACGGATCGTTCTTGTCGCCGCGAATCGCCACAATCTCGTCGCCGCGATGATGAATCTCGACACCGCAACAGGCTTCGCAGATGTTGCAGGCACGGTAGTGGATCTGGATGTCGTCGGCGCTCATGGGCACTCCCGCAAAACTCGATGGCTGGCGATTCGGTGGTTGGCGTTACCGGTAACTGCTGTGGCCGGTTACTGGCAGGCCAGGTGCCTGCGATATCGGAGCAGGCAGTTTCCGCCGCGCGCCGGGTGCATACAAGTCCCGTCCGGCTCCGGTACCGCTCAAAACAGCGTTTCCAGCGCCCCGCCGTCCACGCGCAGGTGCTGGCCATTGATGAATGCACCGGAATCGCCCGCAAGAAAGCAGACCAGCATCGCCACGTCTTCCGGTGTGGCGATGCGCCCGCAGGGGTTTGGAAACTCCCGCTCGACAACCATCTTCTCAACGCTCGGCCAATCGGTCGGCAAGCCCTTGCGCCGGGCCTTTTCAGTGTAAAACGCTTCAACCTCTGCGGTGCGGATAAACCCTGGCGCGACCGTATTCACGGTGATGCCGGTGCCGGCAAGCTCGCGGGCAAGGCTCACCGTGGTATTGGCAAGCGCCGCCTTGGCTGCGTAGTAATGCGGCATGAGGCTGTTCGGGCGCAGCGTGCCGACGGTGCCGAGATTGATGATGCGACCGGACGGATTCGGCGCGTGCGCACGCATCGACGGCACAATCGCGCGGATCATGTGCACGGCCGACAATACATTGCGTCGGTAGATATCGAGCCAGGCTGCGTCGACGGCGTCCTGCCACTTGCCTGGCGAGATCGTGCCGTAGTTGTTGACGAGGACATCAACCCGCCCGTGCATAGCGAGTGCCGCGTGCGCCACCTGCGCAGCAGCCGCTTCGTCAACAATATCGCCGGCAACATGCAGCGCGCCGATCGCGTCAGCGGCGTCGCGCGCTTCCGCTTCACTAAAGCCATGAACGATGACCCGCGCGCCTTCGGCAGCCAGCATGCGCGCAATCACCGCTCCGGTGCCGCGATTGGCGCCGGTGATCAACGCCACGCGGCTCTCAAGCCCGAGCTGCATGGCTCAGTGCCCCGCGAGCGGGGTCGAGAAAAAATCGATCCCCAGCGCCGCACCGAGATCGGTGAGTGCGATGCTCGGGTCGGCCACCTTGATCGTGTGCATGCCCATATTCCGCGCCGCCTTGAGGTTGACACCGAGATCGTCGAGGTAGACGACCTCTCCCGGTTCGACATCAAGCACTTCACAGGCAATTTCGTAAAACCGCGGCTCCGGTTTGCGCAGGCCAACCTTGCTGGATTCCAACACGTAATCAAACAATTTCATCACGGATGCAACCTCACGGGCTGTTTCTGCGTCCAGGCTCATGCCCGGGCCAATACCTGTGGCGATGTTGTTGGTCAGGCAGGCGGTGCGAAAGTCGTCGCGAATGCGCTTGAGCACCTCGACCATATAAGGCCGCACGGGAGTTGCGAGCAGTGGCAGCATATCTCGACCCGGCACGGCATGGCCGCGCGCGCCCGTTTCCGCAAGAAACAGGGCATCGAATTCATCTGGCGATATCTCATTGCGTTCGAGCTGCGCCCAGGCATTGTGCTCATGGTTGACGGCATTGGTCTGGCGCAGGAAGTCCGGCGGCAGACCGCGTTGTTGTTCATAGTGCCGGAACGACTCGAACGGGCTGGCGGTGATGACGCCACCGAAATCCCAAAATACGGCGCGAAACGGGCGATGCATGGCATCCTCTTCGGCAATCGTGCAACAGGCAAACCGCGACTGCGGCAGCAGGCAGTCTGTGGCGGCGACTGCCGGCTGGCAAGCAGGCAGTGCGGGCCGTACACTCGGCCGTCGCCACGCAGCCCCCTGGAATCATCATGCACAGTCAGCCCTCCCCGTCCACCGGCGCACTTGCCAGCCGCCTCGCCGACTCCGGTTATCTCGCCTCCGAATCCACCGCGCTGGCCGTATTTCTCGCGCTGTCACTGAACAAGCCCGTGCTGGTCGAAGGCCCGCCCGGCGTCGGCAAGACCGAACTCGCCAAAGCGGCCGCCGCGATCCTCGATCTGCCGCTGATCCGCCTGCAGTGTTATGAGGGCCTCGACGAAAGCAAGGCGCTGTACGAATGGAAGTATGGCAAGCAGTTGCTCTACGTGCAGGTGCTCAAGGAACAGCTTGGCGATCTGCTGCGCGGCACCAAAGGCCTCGAAGAGTCGGTCGCCCGTCTCCACCAGTTCGGCGACATTTTCTATTCCGAGGAATTCCTCGAACCGCGACCACTGCTCAGCGCGCTGAAACAGGAAAACGGCTGCGTACTGCTGATTGACGAGATCGACAAGGCCGACGCCGAATTCGAGTCATTCCTGCTGGAAATCCTCTCTGATTTTCAGGTGTCCGTGCCGGAAATCGGTACGATTAAAGCACGCTCCATGCCGCTGGTTTTTCTCACCTCGAACAATACAAGAGAACTGTCCGACGCTTTGCGTCGCCGCTGCCTGCATCTGCATATCCCGTTTCCGGAGAAGGCGCTTGAACAGCGCATCGTCGAGTCGCAGGTGCCCGCAGTACCTGCGGCGCTGCGACGCCAACTGGTCGATTTCGTGCATGCGCTGCGTGAACTGGATCTGAAGAAACACCCGGCCATCAGCGAGACCATCGACTGGGCACGCACGCTGCTGTTACTGCATACCGACACCCTGAGTTCTGAGGTGGTCAGTCGCACGCTCAACGTGCTGCTCAAGCACGAGGATGACATTGCCGATGTGCGTGCCGAGCTGCATGTTCTTCTGAAGAAATCGTCATGAACATGCCAAACGTCGGGGAAAGGTAATCGCGGGCTTCGAAGGAACAGCGCCATGGCTCACGCCGTCCTGCTTGATTTCATCCGCGCTGCGCGCGGGGCCGGCGTGCGGATTTCTACCGCCGAGTCGCTCGATGCAATGCGCGCGGTTGATCTGGTCGGTTACGCTTCGCGCACCACCCTGCACGATACTCTCGCTCTGGCGCTGGCCAAAAGCGTTGAAGAAAAACGCCTGCTCGACGACACCTTCGCCCATTTTTTTACCGCCAGCCGGTTATCGTCGATCGATGCTGCCGGCGAGGCAGATCAGGTATTCGTTGGCGCCCCGATCGACATGCCGCCCATACCGCCGGGTGAAGGTGGCAACGGTTCACCTGCCGGCGGTGGCGGCAACGGAATGCCGCAGTTATCGTCGGCGCTGGGGCAGATGCTGATGCAGGGCGATGCCAACACACTCGCTGTGGCCATGGCGCAGGCCGCAGTGCGCGCCAAGGTCACCGACATCCGTGTGATTACCCAGAAAGGGCTGTTTGGCCGCCGGGTGCTGCAGGAAATGGGCGGCGAGCAGCTCGACATCGAAATCATCGGCGCCGAAGACAGCGACAACGCCGGTACGCGCGCGCTGGGCAACGAGCTCAAGCGCCGCCGGCAGATGCTGCGCGATGAAGTACGGGATCTGATCGCTCGGCAATACCTGTTGCAGGCCGCACAAGCCAACCGGGAACTGCGCGAGGAAATCATCCGCGACGCGAACCTGGCCACACTCGGCGAGTTCCGTGGTGTCGAGCAGATCGTCCGGCGGCTGGCCAAGAAAATCGCCGCGCAACATTCGCGCCGCCGCCGCGTCGAACAACGCGGCCTGCTGGACGTGCGCCGCACACTCGCCCGCAATATCCGTCACGACGGCATCCTGTTCGAGCCACAATGGCGCAGCAAGCGTATCGACAGACCCAATGTGATCGTCGTCTGCGACGTGTCGAACTCAGTGCGTACCTACGCAAAATTCCTCTTGCTGTTTTTGTACAGTCTTGCCGACGTGCTGCCACGGGTGCGCGCCTTCGCATTCTCGTTCCGGCTCGGCGAGGTGACCGAACTGTTCCGTGAGCGCGATTTCAGCGATGCCGTGGCGGCAACGCTTGAGGCATACGGGCTGGGCTCGACCGACTACGGCCTTGCGCTTGAAGAGCTGGAAAAGCTCTGCTACGACAGCGTCGACCACCGCACGACGATCATCATGCTCGGTGATGCCCGCTCCAATTATGGCGAGCCGCGCGCCGACATCCTCAAACGCTTCAGTGAGCGGGCACGCCAGGTGATTTGGCTGAACCCCGAACACGCCACCCGCTGGGGGAGCGGCGATTCGGTGATGCCCCGCTACCAGCCGTACTGCACGGTTGCCCAGACAACCCGCACGCTGGACGACCTTGAGCGGGTGGTGGAGCGGTTGTTGAAGCGGGCCTGAATGGGCCCATGTCGTCATTGGCAATCGGCCGACCAGCGGAACAAGACGGCGCACAACACAGCAGCCATAATCGGGCTGCCGCCGCGCCAAGCACAACACCGTCGGCGCACGCTGTCATGTTCGAATCCCATCGCAACACCCCAAAAGGAGCCGCTTGTGAACGCAACCCTCTGCCTCGTGGTTTACATGGCCATCGTTACCTGGCTCACACTGCTTGCGGCGAGTGTGATTCGGGCCCGGGGATGGACGCTTTCGGGAATGAAGATCGCTGCCGGAAATCGGGACGTACTGCCTGAAGCAACCCCTTTTTCTGGCCGGGCCGAGCGAACCGCGCGCAACACCCTGGAAGGTTTCGTGTTGTTTACTGCCATTGCCCTGGTGGCGCAGACAGCCGGCGTTACCCATCCCAACGTGGCCGCTGGAGCAGAACTGTTTTTCTGGGCGCGTATCGTCTACATCCCGGTGTACTACGCAGGTATTGCATATCTGCGTACGGGTGTATGGCTGGTCAGCATCCTGGGCCTTGCCATGATGGCCATCGCGGTTCTGCAGGCAGAAATCTGAGGCCGTAGCAAGCGCTTAACCCGATGCCAGGCGATCGGGCATGCTCCGTAGCTGCCCGCGGAGAAGTCCCCCGCCAATGACCAACACCAGGCCCGCTTTTTCCGGCCATACCCGCCTGATCGCCGAGCGGCTTGTTGAAGCCGCGTTCCCGGCCGGCGAGCAATTGCCGGCGCCGGATGCCCGTGAATTGCTCGGCACCGCAGAACACTCACTGACTGCAAGCCCGGCGCTGCTGCGGCTGGTAAAAGGCATGCTGTGGTGGCTTGAACTGCGGTACCTCGCCACCCACGGCACCCGCTTTTCCGCAGCGAACCGGGAAGCGCGCAGCAAATTCCTGCGCCAGCAGACAGGCAGTCTGTTCGCCGGCAGCCTGCTGCGCGCGCTATCGGCACCGTTTCGTACCGCCTATCTGCTCGACGAAACCAATCTCGCACGCATGCAGACGCGCAACGGCGTGCGCGTGCCGTCTGCCGTCGAGGCAGCACGCTGGCGTGATCAGGTGCGCACGGCCGGGCAGGTGGGCGCCGATGAAGAACTTGAATGCGATGTGGTAGTGATCGGCACCGGGGCCGGCGGCGCGACAACGATCAATTCCGGCATCTGCATGCGTACACCCGACAGCACGCTTGCCGACTGGCGCGCGTCGGATCGGCATGACCGAGATGATGCCGCTGCGCCGTAATGCCGAAGGCTGCGACGGCCAGGGCCTGTGCCAATTCGGTTGCCCCACCGACGCCAAGCAGTCGACCAACATCAGTTTCATTCCCCGCGCACTGGAGCGCGGAGCCTTCCTGTTTACCGGCTTCCGTGCCAACACCCTGCTGCGCCGCGCCG
>JBMOOP010000058.1:0-30356 GCA_049324495.1 Pseudomonadota bacterium | reverse complement strand
GCCAAGCAGTCGACCAACATCAGTTTCATTCCCCGCGCACTGGAGCGCGGAGCCTTCCTGTTTACCGGCTTCCGTGCCAACACCCTGCTGCGCCGCGCCGACCCGGGCAGCAATGCCGTTACCGGTATCATCGCCCAGGGCTGCAACGACAACGGCGAAGCAATTACGCTGACCATCAAGGCACGCGCGACCGTCATCGCGATGGGCACGCTGCTGACGCCGAACTTCCTGCGTGCCAATGGCGTGCACAATGCATGGCTGGGCAACAACCTGTCGATCCATCCGTGCGGCGCCGTTACCGCCTACTTTCCGGATCGCGTCTTCGCCAATTCGAACACCATCCCGCAGGGTTTCGGCGTTTACGATCTGAAAGAAGAAGGCTTGATGTTCGAAGGCGGCACGCCTCCCTTCGTCGCCCACGGCATGCTCAACCCGTTCCAGGCCGAGGATTTCGTCAAATTCACCGAGCGCTACCAGCAGACCGCATACTTTGGCCTCATGATCAAGGACACCTCGCGCGGCAAGGTACGGCGCGGTTTTTCGCGTGACCTGCCGCTCATTCGCTACAACATGAACGCCGCCGATTTCACCCTGTTCAAACGCGGCATCGACCTGCTGGCGAAAATGTATCTCGCGGCCGGTGCGCAGGAAGTGTGTATCCCGGGTCTCACCCGCATGACCATCGTGCACAACGAGCAGGAACTCGCGGCGTTCTGGGCGAGCAATCCGAAGCCGCGCCACTTTCTGGTCACCGCCTACCACCCACTCGGCACGTCGCGCATCGGCGCGACACCCACGCAAGGCGTGTGCGACAGCGAGCACAAGGTATGGGGCACCGACGGGCTCTACGTGATGGATGGTTCAAGTGTACCGTCGTCGCTCGGCGCCAACCCGCAGGTCACTATCATGGCGATGGCGACACGGGCGGCACAGATGCTCGGCGAGAAACTGTCGTCATCGACCACCTGAAACAAAATCTGCCGGCAACACAACAAAGCGAGGTAATCATCATGGCCATCGGCATCGTGCTTGAAGAAACCATGAGCGGCTGGATCCAGCTTGACGACGAGCCCGCCAGACAGCCGTTCGCATTCACCATCCGCGCGTTCACGCCGCAGATTTTTTCGCTGTCGGCACCGCGTGCGTTCCGCGGCGTTGCCCGCATCGCCGGCACCGAAGTGCCAACCCGGGGCGTACTGACCATCAAGGTTACCGGGCCACGCTACGAACTGGATTTTATGCACCCAAAACTCGGCGCATTGCGCGCCGCCGGCGAGAAAACCTATTCCGCCAATCCGGCGAAGTTGCTCGCCTCACTTACCACCTGCCCGCTGATTATCTTCAAGGACGGCAAGCCGGTCGGCGCTGCGGAGGTTGCCTACCGTGATTCAATGATCGCGTTTCCGTTCAAGGCGGTGCGTCTGGTCAGTGAAGAGAAGGCGTTCGGCGCCTTCGCCTGAAGGCAATCAACATGACGGGCAATAGTGCATGAGCAGGAATCTCGAGTATTGGCAGGGCGCACGCTATCAGCCCGGCCAGAAAAAGGGCCACTACGAAAGCTGGTTTCTGCGCGGCAACCACCCGGTGCGAAACGAAGCGTTCTGGATTCGCTACACGATTTTCTCGCCACAGGGCCGCCCCAACGACGCCATTGGCGAACTGTGGGTGATCCACTCCAACGGTGAAACGAAGAAAATCCGCGCCGCCAAGGAAGAAATCCCGATCCGCGACTGTCATTTTGCGCCGCGCGGCCTCAACGTGAAAATCGGTTCCGCGACGCTGAAACCCGGCGAGTTGTCCGGCTACGCCGGCCAGCCGCACCGCATTCGCTGGAGCCTTGTGTACCGCGATGGCAGCACGCCGATGATTTTCCTGCCGGAAAGCCTCTATGAAGCGCCGCTGCCAAAAGCGAAAGCAGTGGCGCAACGCCCACACGTAATATTCAGCGGCACGCTTGATGTCGACGGTGAGACTATCGCGATCGACGATTGGGTGGGCAGCGAAAACCACAACTGGGGCAGCAAGCATACCGACACCTACGCCTGGGGCCAGGTCGTCGGCTTCGACAATGCGCCGGATGCATTCCTCGAGTGCATCACGGCGAAACTGAAGTTCGGCCCGCTATGGACGCCGCCACTTACCATCATCGTGCTGCGCGTCGATGGCCAGGACTGGTGTCTTAATGCACTCACGCAGTCGTACAAGGCGCAGGGCAGTTGGGTCATCGCCGGGAAAAATTTCGCCTGGCAATTCGACAGTGCCGACAAGCGCACGAACGTGCGCATCCACGGCCGCATCCATGCCACACGCGAGGACTTCGTCGGCCTCACCTACTACAACCCACCCGGTGGCAGCCACACCTGCCTGAACAGCAAGGTTGCCGCCTGCGAAGTCACTCTTGAACGCCCCGGCAACCCGCCCCTGACGCTCAGCACGCAACATCGCGCGGCATTCGAGATCCTCACCGACGACACCCACCACGGGGTGCCGCTCGCCACCTGATCGCACTGACCCGTCGCTACGATGAATACCGGATCCGCATTGTCAGGGATCTGCTGCCAGCGTGACACCGCCCTCATCAGCACGGATACTCCGGCACCATGACCGGCCCACTGATTTTCGCCACCACCTATTCGCGCCTGCTCGCGCGCGAGCTGCAGCTCGACATCAACAGTGTTGCGCCGCTGCTGGCCGGCACGTCAATCTCGCCACAGCGGCTGTTCCAGCTCGACGAGTTCCTGTCGTTATCCGACCAGGTGACGATTATCCGCAACGCGCTGCGCATTTCCGGGAATCCTGCACTCGGCCTGCAGGTGGGTTCGCGATTACACCTCGCCGCGCATGGCCCGGTTGGCGTCGCCGCCTACACTTCGGCAACACTTGGCGACGCGATCGATACACTGGCGCGCCACCAGAACATCCGCGGGCAATTTGCCGGCATGGCGATCGAGCGCGATGCCGATACCGTGCGGGTGATCTTCAACCTGCGTGTACCTTACGACGACATCGGCCTGTTCCTGATCGAGGCGCTGGTTGCCTCGGCAAAGGGCACGATGGAATTTCTGCTCGGTCACACCATCGATGGCGGCAGCATCGCGTTCGCCTGCCCGGCGCCGGCGCATGCTGCGATGTATTCACAGTACCTGCACGCGCCATTCCGTTTCGACGCGCCACGCACGCTGCTGACGATGCCGCGGGCACTCGAATCTCTGCCACTGCCGTTCGCTGATCCGGTGGCAAAACAGCAAGCCGAACAGCAATGCGAGCAGATCGCCGCAGATCTGCGTCAGCTCGGCTCATTCGCGTTTCGCGTCACCACCATCCTGCGCAACAATCCCGGCCAGTTATGGACGCTCAACGACATTGCCGTATCGCTGCACCTGTCGCCGCGCACGCTGATGCGCCGGCTCAAAGACGAAGGAATCGGGTATCAGCAATTACTCGACAAGGAGCAGAAACGGCTCGCCACACTGCTGCTCGACAACCCGCGCCACACCGTCGAATCAGTTGCTTCCGCGCTGGGCTATCACGATGTATCCACCTTCCGGCGCGCCTTCAAGCGCTGGTTCGATGTGCCGCCGTCGGAGTATCTGGCCCGGCGTCATACCGGGCATTGACTGTCACCAAAAGCCCCCGGCTGGTCAGCCGCAGCACTTCCGGTTCGGTAGCGGTTTATGACAATCTCCCGGTATCAGGTGGAGGTTTCCCCCATGGTGAGTGTTTCGCCGTTGCACACCGAACAGCCGGCAGCCGCGTTTACCGCCGACGAGATCGCGCTGTTCAAGTCGCTGCAGACCAAGCCGGATGTCGCCTGGCCAACCATGATCCTGTTGCTTGTCGGCTGCGCCTATGTGAGCGCCATTGGTTACCTGACGATGCAGATGCATATGCTGCCGGTACTCACTGGCGGCGTGCTTGCTGGCATTGGCGGCTACTTCCTGTTCAGCCCGATCCACGATGCGCTGCACCGCTCGGTGTCCAGGTACTCGTGGGTCAACGACTTCATTGCCATCCTTACCGTCAACCTCATGCTCCCCTACAGCTCGCACAAACTGCTGCGCTGGGGCCACATGCAGCATCACCGCTTCACCAACGAGCACGCAAAAGACCCGGACAAATTCCTGACGGACAGCTGGCATGCACCCATCACTGCCTGGCCATTCTTTGAATTGTTCTACGTGCCGGATTACTGGCAGCATCGCCACGAGCGCCCGCGCGCCGAAGTAATCCAGGTCTTCACGCAACTGGTGCTGGGCATCGCGCTGCTGGCGTTGATGGTCTGGTGGCAGGGGCTGTGGTTCTTTGTCTACTGGTTCACCGTCTCACGCGTTGCGCTGTGGCTGATCGTTGCGGTGTTCGTGTATCTGCCGCACCAGCCGCATACCGTTCTGCAAAAAGATTTTCCCTACCAGGCAACCCTGTTGCGCACCGGCAAGGAATGGCTGCTGACGCCGCTCATGGCATACCAGAATTGGCACCTCGTGCATCATCTCTACCCGAACGTGCCGTTCTACCGCTACAAGCAGGTATGGAAAGCACGCGAACAATTCCATGAGTCACAGCGCCCGGCTCGGGTTCGCGCCTTCCAACTGGTGCCTCATCATCTGCATCAGCCGGAAGATTCCTCGTCATGGACAAACGCAAACAATTGACAACTGTTGTCCGCCTGTTGACCGTGATTGGCATTCTGCTGCTGATGCTTGTCTTCCTGCGTGCCTGCCTTTCACCACCGCCTTTGCCAACACCCAAAACATCGGCCTCGCCCGATGCACCCGTATCAGGCAGCGGGCTGTTGCCCGATCGCTACTGAACCATCATCGCAGCGCTGGCTCCGGGTTCATGGCCCCGGCTTGAGCAACACCATCGCGTTCTGTAGACGCTTCGCACGCGCCGGTGCGGCGAGCGCCACGAGCAGATGATTGACACGCCAGTCACGCGCAAAATCATCGTCCCTGGCAACGATCAGGTCATTGACCTGCGCCGCAGCCTGCTGCAGCTCGCGCTCGGCACCGGCGAGCAGCAAGTGGCCGATCGGGTCGGTCGCATCACGCTGCGCGCAATCACCCAGACGTGCCAAACAGGAAAACAACGCGGCCGACAGCGGATCCGGAAACCCAAATCGAAGCGCGTGTACGAGCATGTAAGCGGCCACGGCGGCCGAGACATGCGTGTCCTCGATCGTACGAAACGGCCGCGCGTAATCGACCCAGCCATCGCCAGGCATGAGCATCTGCGGCTCGACGTACACCCCATCGAATTTCGCCCGTCCGTGCGGCAACGCCGCCAGAAAACCAACATCTGTGCGATCGGTGCAGGTAATGCCTGGCAAGCCCGGCGGCAGCATCGCCAGCACAGTGCGCACGCGGCCATCGGGCGCAACACCATGCCGCGCAACAACCAGCAAGAGATCGGCGGCAGCACCACCGGTGACATATGACTTTTCGCCATCAAGACGAAAGCCGCCATCTGCGGCCGGCGCCAACGTTGTCGACAATTCGTCCGGCCGTTGGCGCTTTCCCTCACTGAGCAGCAACGCTGCAAACGCTTGGTGAGGCAACGCCGGCAGCATCCGGCGCAACGCCGCCTGATAACCGCCGGCAAAGCAGAACGCAAGTTGCCCAGCCATCAGCCCGGCATCAACTGCGGTGTCAAAGCTGTTTTCGCCGACGCAAAAAGTGGCGCGCCACTGTGCCAGCGTTGCAGGGGCGGGCACGGTAACCGCTACTGCGGCACGGACGCGATCAGCCAGTACTTTCTGCTGCATGGTCGACGATCTGGTGAACAATAATGGAAGGGGGAACAAGAGTGCTCCCGTGCCGGGCGCAGCACCAAAAAATGCGGACAAACGCCCGCCTTTTTCTTCACGAAAAAATTACTTCAGGAAAAACCATGCCGCTGCAGCCGCCACCACCACGACCAGGATACCGACCCCCATCATGCCGCCACCGCTACCACTTTCGTTCTGCACTGCCGTATCCATTTTTGGTTGCAGCTTAGTTGCAGCAGTCGTGCTCGCCGGCTTCACAGGTTTGGCCGCAGGCACGGCGGCGGCCGGCATATCGGTTTTCGGGCGTGTGCCCGTCGCCACGCTCCCGCGAAACTGGGTATGTTCCTCGCCTTCTTCGTCGAGGGCCACAACCTTTGACGGCGCCAACCCGGTTGGGCCTGTGACCTCGAAGCTGAACGTGTCGAAACGAACCTCGTCACCGTGCTTCAGCTCGCCGTTGGCAACCTTCTTGCGGTTGATATAGGTGCCATTGGAAGAATTCAGATCCTTGACGAGCAATCTACCGCCAACCACCTGTACTTCGGCATGCTGACGTGAGACGTGATTGGCCGGCAACTGAATATCACAATTGTTCGCCCGACCGATGATCATCTTCCCGGTTGCTGACACCGGGAAAGACTTGCCGACGATTGATCCGGTCTTGGCTTTCAGCATCCACCCACTGCCCTGCTTGTTGGGCGTCTGCGTCGCGATCGGAATGTTGGCAAGTGCCGGCGAAATCGCCGTGGCACCTTCCGGCGCACCACTGATTTCCTGCTTCGGATCGATCAACAGAAACTGCACATTGTGAATAGCGATCATGTCGGCAGAACGCAATTCGGTACGCCGCGCGATACGCTTGCCGTTGACGAAAGTGCCGTTACTGCTGCCCGTATCGGAAATGAAAACCTGATCGCCCTCAACCCGGATCTCGGCGTGAAACGCACTCACCCCCTCATCGGTCAGAACGATCTTGTTCTGCGGGTCATTGCCGATTGCGTAGCGCGCCTCGACAAGCCAGATGGCCGGTTTCCGCTGGTCCTTGAACTGCAACTTGAGCATGTTGACCCCTATCCCCTGTCACCCAGGTAATCACCCGGCCAGTGCCGCCCGGCTTCCCAAAGCCCGCCAAAAAGTCGCATCTACTGTACCGATTGCACCGGATCGACACTACCCTCGCGTGCCGCGTCTGTCGCCGCTGCCGGACTGTCCGGCGGACTGACCGGCAAGGGGACCTCGGCTTTCGTATCGGGCACAGGCGCGGCAGACTGCGGCGCCGACACAGCCGGGGCCGCAGCGACGGGGTCTGGTGACGACAGGACGGGCAGCGCCTCGCTGGTTACCGGTGGGGCAGGCTGTGCTCCATCTGCCGGCTTGTCGACATGGAGGCCCGAGAACAGCCCGCCCATATCAGCCGGCAACATCTCATCTTCCTGCACGCGCGCGATGTCGCCACGCGCATCGATGTCAAATGCCAATGCGCGCACACCCGTGTACTTCGCCCGACTGATTTCGCCGGCCGCCTTGTTGTCCGCCACAATGGTCGGCCGCAGGAACACCATCAGGTTCTGCTTGCCGCGCTTGACACTTTTGGATCGAAACAAAATACCAATCACCGGGATGTCGCCGAGCAACGGTACCTTCTTCACCTGCTCGGTGATGCGATCCTCGATCAGACCACCCAACACCACCGTCTGGCGATTGCCGGCCAGCACCGTCGTCGAAATCGAACGCTTGCTGGTGATGAGATCGGAAGACTGGATGCTGTCTTCCTTCGGCTTCACGCTCGACACTTCCTGACTGATCACCAGCTTGACGTTGTCATCGTCAATCAACGTTGGCGTCACCTTCAACTGGATACCAACGTCTTCGCGTTTGATGGTGGTGAACGGATTGGAAACGCCATCGCCCGTGGAGGTTGAGCTGCCGGTAATGAACGGCACATTCTCGCCGACAATGATTTTTGCTTCCTGATTGTCGAGCGTCAGCACGCTCGGGGTCGACAGCAGGTTGACGTTGGCATTTGAGGCAAGCGCCTGCAGCACCCCGCCAAAATCGATATCGCCATCACTGTTGCGCCTGCCGGCGGCAAAGGTGATGCCATCGGCCAGGCCCTTGCTTGCGCTCGGATTGGCAATCGTTGCCGCGATATCGTTCAGGCTGCGGCCAACGCCGCTGAAATTAATGCCGACAAGACCGTTGTCCGGATCGCCGGAGCCCCACTGCACGCCGAGATCGCGCCCCGTGGTGCCGCCCACTTCGATAATTGCTGCCTCGATCAGAATCTGCGAGCGACGTATATCGAGCTGCGCCACAACCGCCTTGATTTGCTGCATCACCGACGGCTCGGCGCGAACAACCAGCGCATTGAGCGACTCGTCGGCCTGGATGGCGATCTTGCCACCCACCGGGTTGGTCAGCGCCGCAGCGCCGCCCTCCTTGCCGGCAGCACTCGACGAACCGCCCTCCACCATTCCCTTGAGTATCTCGGCGGTTTTCTTGGCCTCGGCATGGCGCAGACGAATAACCTGCACGGAGCCGGTGTTCGCTTCGGCCGGCACATCGATAGTACGAATCAATTTCTGCAGGCGCGCGCGCGCTGCCGGCTCACCGCGCAGAATCAGGCGGTTGGTGCGCTCATCGGAGACCACCCGCACGCGGCCGGCAGAAATTGAATTGCCACCCGCACGGGCGGCGGCACCCTTGGCAGCATCACCACCGCTGGCAAAGTTACCGAGCATGTCGATGACATCGCCAACCCAGGCGTGGGCCAGCTGCACTACTTCCAACTCATCGGCATCCGCGCCATCGATACGTGCGATCACCTGCTCCAGCCGCGCGATGTTTTCACCATGATCGGTTACCACCAGCACATTGGCGCCGGCAACAGCAGCCATGTGCCCGGACTGCGGCACCAGCGGCCTCAGCACCGGCACCAGTTCGGCCGCTGAAGAATTGTTGATCGGGATGACGCGCGTGATCATGTCGTCGCCCGTCGGCCGCACGCTGGTGTCGAGCGGAATAGAGTCTTGCTTGGCGTTGCCGTCCGGCACGATCTTGATGACGCGGCCCGTTGGTACCGCAGCAAACCCGTTCACGCTCAACACCGACAGAAACACCTGGTAGACGGTGCTCGAATTCATCGGCTCCGGAGCAATGACAGTGACTTTGCCTTTAACCCGCTGGTCGATAACGAAGGTTTTGCCGGTCATCGCCGAGACCTGATCGACAAACGCACGGATGTCCGCATCACGCAGGTTGATGCTCCACTGCCCTTCGGCAGCCTGCAGCGGCGCCGCGCCAAAGGCAACGAGCAACGCGATCACGGCCAGCGCCCGGCGCAACATTCCCTCGCCATTCCCCTCAACCATCATGAGTCTGCTTCTTTTTACTCTGTTCATCGGGTCGCGAGCGCCATGGGCCTCACAACGGATAATTCACGGTGAATGTCTGGCTGCCACGACGAATTTCGACGCGCGCCTCGCCACTGGCCTTCACCTCATCAACCAGCCGTGCATCGTTCTGCACATTGCCCAGCGGCTGGCCATTGACTGAAAGCACCACGTCGCCGGGGCGCAACCCAAGGTTACGCACGGCATCGGCGTTCGTACTCTCGCCAACAAGATAACCTCCCCCGCTGGCGGCCTTCAGTCCAAACTCTCCGAGTACAGCATCGGGGTTGTCCTTGATGTCATGCGCAAGATTCGCCAACACTGCTTTCACTTTTGAACCCGGATCGCCGGCATCGGCTGCTGCGCCCGTAAGACGTTCCTTCAGACCACGAAATCCGGCGGCGATGTCGAGCCCTTGCGGTGCGCCGACGCCTCCTGCTTCTACACCTCCGGATCCGGCAATCGGTGCCGCATCAAAAGCCAGCGCTTCCAACTGACCGCGTCGTCGCAACAACACTTTATCCGCTTCCACCTTTTCGAGCGTAGCCCCGCCGGGCACTGCTGCGCCGATGCGAAACAGCTCGCCTTCCTTGCCACGCTCCGCAATCACCGCGCCGGACAAACGGTCATTGCCGGTACTGAATGTGCCCAGCAACTGCAACGACAGGCTGGTGGCCGGCGCCCGCTCGCTTCCGGTGGTAACCGGGGTCGCTGCATCGCCGAACAATTTCCAGTTACGGGCCGTTTCCGGTGTGTATTGCGGACGCTGAACAAGCGGAGCTGTTACGGGCATTGCGTTGCCGCCTGCGGAAGTCTCGAGGGACCCCTCAACAACCAGCCAGACCAGCCTGGCCAGGGTGCCCGCGATGAGCAGGACCAATACCACGCTGGTCGTTACAACCAGCAGCTTGGGCCAGTTGCCGGTCGCCAACGACTTGAGCCGTGCGACGGGTTGCATCGTTGTTGTGTCTTTCCCTGAAGTAAGCAGGGCAACTTATCGGCCTGCAAAGGAAAAATCAACTGTAGAACCGTTGCCGTCAGCGCAGTGGCTGGCGCAGTTCGATAAACGGGGTGTCAGGTGGGCGCTGGCCCTTGCCGAGCCAGCCGACCATTTCCGCAGCACGCTGCAGAATCACGAGATGCATTTCATCCGCCCTGAAGTCGGCATCGGCAGTCGCCAGGGTCTGCCCGGGTGCCGGCTCGCCATCGACGACCAGACGAAATTTGCCATCGGCGACCGCAAACTGTCCACGCAACGCCGGCACAGCCAGTGGGGCCGGCCGATTGGCGACCTGCACGGATCCCGGCCCCCAGGCACAGCGGCCCTGCGCGCTGATGGCCTCGCCACGCCAGGCTGCCGATATGGCAACACCCTGCAGCCGGAGCGGCTGGTCGATCGTCATGCCCGGGCCGGAGAATATCCGGGCCAGCCGGGAGCCGGCCAACTCACCCTGATTGATCCGCAGTTCAAGCGCCCACGGACGCAGGATGAGGTGTCCCTGGGCCGACATGTCCGTTGCCGACACCTGCCAGCTCCCGCCCAGGCCCAATAGCAGCAACCGCCACGCTTGTAAGTCCCAACTCACTGCGTATTGCCCGTGAACTGTGGCAATCCGGGCTTGCCCGTGCCACAGCGAGCCAGCCGGATCGACGATCTTCAGCGCCGGAGGAACCGGCAAAACAGCAATCGCCAGACGCGCCGGCACGAACGCCACAAGACTCGCCAGGAATGTGAGCAAACCCAGAATGATCAGGCTTCTGCGTGGGTACATCAGCGGATGAGGCTGGAAGAAGGCCGAGGCAGGAAGGGTAGTGTGGCAGCTGCGAAAAGTACCGCCGCTGATGTGCCGGCACTCCCTATAAAGCCACCCACCCGGTCAAAACGGGATATCGTCATCGAAATCCGCAGCCGGCGCCTTCGGTGCCGCTGGCTTGCTGCGCGCGGCACCGGCCGCAGCGGGGGCCACAGCCGGCTGTTGGTCAAAACCCTGATCGAAGCCCTGATCTGCACTAACGTCCCCGCTGCTGCCACCAGCGCCTCTCGAATCGAGCATCTGCATCTCGTTGGCGACAATCTCGGTGGCGTAGTGTTTCTGGCCGTCCTTGTCATAGGTGCGGGTGCGCAGCGAGCCTTCAATGTAGACCTTGCTGCCCTTCTTCAGGTACTCGCCGGCGATTTCAGCGAGGCGATTAAAGAAAACCACCTTATGCCACTCGGTCCGCTCCTGTTGCTGACCGGATTGTTTGTCTTTCCAGCTCTCGCTGGTAGCAATGGTGACATTGGTCACCGCACCGCCGCTCGGCATGTAACGAGTCTCGGGATCACGCCCGAGGTTACCGATCAGAATGACCTTGTTGATGCCTTTTGCCATGTCCCTTGCCTCCGTCGAACTTCCCCGGCCACATGCCGGGAATCAATATGTTGAGCGGCGCAGCCAGCCGGCAACCACCAACACAGCCTGCCAATTTTGCCGCGCCACTTTAGCATGCAGGCCGAATCACGCCATGCGCGACTCAACGCAGTGCTTCGTGCAATCGCGGCTCGTTGTAATGTGCGCCTGTAACCGTTACATAAGCGATCCCGTCTTCCGCCACCACGGTGGCCTCAAGGACGCCTTCGACTGCCAACAGGCGCTTGGCCGTCTGCCGCGCCCCGGCTGCATCAATACCTGCCGGCAGCGCCAGTTCAAGATTGCGACAGCGGGTTTGCATACGCAGGCTGGACACAAGCATCGCCCAGGCCACGAATAGTGCGGCGCATACCGCCAATACGGTTTCAGGTTCAAGAATGCCGGCAAGACCGCCGCCGACCAACCCGCCGGCAAATGCGCCCAGAAACTGCCCACTCGAGTACACCCCCATGGCTGCACCTCGGGCACCGGCCGGACTCATGCGGCTGACCAGTGATGGCATCAACGCTTCAAGCAGGTTAAACGCCGTGAAGTAGAGCAGCAGGCCTGCCACGACACCCCACAACGAACGATGCAGCCCGGCAAGCAGCAGCAGGGACAGCGCCAACCCGAGGGCAGCCACCACCAACATACCTCGCACGCGACCGGTGCGCTCCGCCGACATCATCAACGGCGCCATGACCACCAGCGATAGCAGGATCACCGGCAAGTAGATTTTCCAGTGTGCGGAAGCCGGAAAATGCTCATAGGTGACCAGCGAAGGTGGCACGACGACAAACACAGCCACCATGACCAAATGAAGCAGGAAAATGCCCAGGTTGAGACGAAACAAACCCTGGTGACGCAACACCCGCCACATCTGCGGCAACACGCGGCGACGCCTCTCAGACACGACGACAACCGGTGTCGGCACATACCAGATGACCAACACAAGGCTGGCGACAGCCATGACCGACGTAAACAGAAACAGACCCCGCAGGCCCGCCATGCCGGCGATCAACGGCCCGAGTACCATCGCCACACCAAACGACAGCCCGACCGTCACCCCGATAATTGCCATCGACCGGGTGCGGTGCGACTCCCGCGTCAGATCCGACAGCAGGGCCATCACTACCCCGGATATCGCGCCACAGCCCTGGATCGCACGACCGACGATCACACCCCAGATCGAATCACTGCCTGCGGCAACAACGCCACCCACTGCAAACATCAGCAGCCCGACAAAAATGATCGGCTTACGCCCAAAGCGGTCGGAAACGACGCCAAAAGGAATCTGCAGGATGCCCTGCAGCAGGCCGTACGCGCCGATTGCCAGGCCGATCAGCAGCGGCGTCGCACCGGCAAGCTCACGTCCGTAAATGGCAAATACCGGCAGCACCACAAACAAGCCGAGCATTCGCATGGCAAACACCGCCGACAAGGCTGCCGTGGTGCGCCGCTCGACAGCACTCATTGGATCGGGTCGGGTTTCAGGAGGGGTCATGAACAGCGGAGGCAGGCGCTTGGTCGGAAGCCGGGCGATTCTAGCAGGGCCATAGCAGGCGCCGCGAAAGAATACCGGGATAGTGGCGGGAGAATGCTGTGGCATAATACGCCATTGTTCTGATCCACCATGGATCCGCGCCTGCCGGACGACAATGACCGATGCCTCATAACGACCATAATGATCCAGCAATGTCGGCCGCCATTATTCTCGTTGGCAGCCAACAACTGCAGAATTCCCTGCTGTCGAACCTACTGGTCAGCGACGGCATCAAACGCTGCGTTTCCACCGACACACCCGGTGTGCCGCCGGAAGCGGCCGATGCCGCCACACTGTTGTTTCTCGTTGATGCATCGACTCTAAAGCCTGCGGATGCCCTTGACCTCATCGACGAACTGCCAATCGCCGACCAGAAGGTCCGCATCGCTTTTTTCAATCTCGACATCGGCGGAGACATCGAGTCACTGGCGGCCCACCCGGCAATGAATGGCGTCTTCACACGCGACTGCCCGCAGGATCAGTTACTGAAAGGTGTAAGGGCAATCCTCAACGGTGAAGTGTGGTTGCCACGCAAGATCCTTGAGCGCTACATGGCCAGGAACCGCACCTACAAGCGCCCGTCGAATGCAACTGCGGCTTCACTGACCGATCGCGAGATCGAAGTACTGCGCGTCATGTCCACCGGCGCCAAAAATACAGAAATTGCCGAGCGCCTCAGCCTCAGCCCGCACACGATCAAGACGCATATCTACAACATCTTCAAGAAGATAAACGCATCCAACCGCCTGCAGGCGGTGAACTGGGCACAAGCGAACCTCTGACAAATCGCCGGGCATTCCGGCCTCCTTTTACGCAGCACGCGCGTATACTGCCCGCCCTAACGCTGCCATCGAGCGCGCATACCATGGACAAGATCGTCGTCCGCGGCGCCCGCACCCACAACCTGAAAAACGTCAACGTCGAGATCCCGCGCGACCGTTTTGTCGTCATCACAGGCCTGTCGGGTTCGGGTAAATCATCTCTTGCATTCGACACGCTCTATGCGGAAGGCCAGCGCCGCTACGTCGAATCGCTGTCGACCTATGCACGCCAGTTCCTGTCGATGATGGACAAGCCCGATGTCGACCACATCGAGGGACTCTCGCCAGCGATCTCAATCGAGCAAAAATCCACTTCGCACAACCCGCGCTCCACCGTCGGCACGATTACTGAAATTTACGACTATCTGCGCCTGCTGTATGCGCGGGTCGGCGAACCACGTTGCCCCGAACACGGCGTGTCGCTCGCGGCCCAGACAGTCAGTCAAATGGTCGACATAACCTTGGCACTGCCGGAAGACTCGCGTGTGATGTTGCTGGCGCCGATCATTCGCGACCGCAAGGGCGAACATCTCAATATCCTCGACAATCTGCGCAGCCAGGGTTTCGTGCGCGTACGCATTGACGGCAAGGTGTATGAAATAGATCAGGCACCGACACTTGATAAAAAACGCAAACACACGGTCGAAGTCGTCGTAGATCGCCTGAAGGTAAAGCCGGATATCCAGACACGCCTGGCAGAGTCTTTCGAAACAGCACTGCGCCTTACCGAAGGCATCGCGCTGATCGCGTTCATGGACGACGAAAAGCGAGAACCTTTATTGTTCTCGGCGCGATACGCCTGCCCGCACTGCGGCCACAGCATTGGTGAGTTGGAACCAAAACTCTTCTCGTTCAACAGTCCGTCTGGAGCCTGCCCGTCCTGCGATGGCCTGGGCGCCAGACAATTCTTCGATCCTGAACTGGTAGTTGCCGATGCAAGCCTGAGTCTTTCCGAGGGCGCAATCCGTGGCTGGGATCGCCGCAACGTCTACTACTTCCAAATGCTGCAGTCACTGGCCAAACACTACAGTTTCGATACCGACAAACCATTTGGCAAACTGCCGAAAAAAATCCGCGATGTCATCTTCCATGGCAGCAAGGAGGAGGATATCGAATTCAGGTATATCAACGACCGTGGCAACCGCGTGCTGCGTCGGCATCCGTTCGAAGGTGTGATCAACAACATGGAACGGCGCTATCGCGAAACGGAATCTGCAGCGGTGCGTGAAGAGCTGTCACGATATCTCACCCACGCGCCGTGTTCTGTGTGCGACGGCTCTCGTCTGCGTCTCGAAGCCCGCAACGTATTCGTCGACAATCGCTCACTGCCAGACATCGTCCATATGCCGGTCGGTCATGCGGAACAATACTTCGCATCACTGAAACTCACCGGCAAGAGCGGCGAGATTGCCGACAAAATCCTGAAGGAAATCCGCGAGCGGCTGCAATTCCTGGTCAATGTCGGCCTCGACTATCTGGCGCTGGACCGTAAGGCGGAGACTCTCTCCGGCGGCGAAGCACAACGCATCCGGCTGGCCAGCCAGATCGGCGCCGGCCTCGTCGGCGTCATGTACGTGCTCGACGAGCCATCGATCGGCCTGCACCAGCGCGACAATGAGCGCCTGCTGCAAACCCTGCATCGCCTGCGCGATCTTGGCAACACAGTACTCGTGGTCGAGCACGACGAAGACGCGATCCGTAGTGCCGATTTCATCCTCGACATCGGCCCCGGCGCCGGTGTCCACGGCGGCCGCATCGTCGCATCAGGAACATTTGCGGATATTTGCGGCGCACCGGAATCGGTGACCGGCGAATACCTTTCGGGAAAACGTCGCATCGAAATCCCCGCACAACGCCACAAACCAGACACGGCACGCATGCTTTCCGTCAAGGGCGCGCATGGCAACAATCTGAAAGGCGTTGATGTCGAGATACCGGTCGGCCTGTTTACCTGTATTACCGGTGTTTCCGGCTCCGGCAAGTCAACCCTGATCAACAACACACTTTATCCGGTGGCAGCCCGAACGCTCAACGGCGCATCGACAGGCATCGATCCGGCGGCCCCATACGATGCCATTGATGGCCTCAAGCATTTCGACACCGTTGTCGACATCGACCAAAGCCCGATCGGCCGCACGCCACGTTCGAATCCTGCAACCTATACCGGGCTCTTCACGCCGATCCGAGACCTGTTCGCCGGCACACAGGAAGCCCGCTCGCGCGGCTATCAACCAGGACGGTTTAGCTTCAACGTTAAGGGTGGGCGGTGCGAAGCGTGCGAAGGCGACGGCGTGATCCGCGTCGAGATGCATTTTCTACCCGACGTCTACATTCCCTGCGAGATATGCAAGGGGCAGCGCTACAACCGGGAAACGTTGGATATCCGCTACAAGGGCCGCAACATTCACGAGATCCTCGCTATGACAGTCGAGGATGCGGTCGCATTTTTTGCGGCGGTGCCTGCTATTCACCGCAAGTTGCAGACCTTGATGGAAGTCGGTCTTTCCTACATCACGCTCGGGCAGAACGCGACCACTCTATCGGGCGGCGAAGCACAACGGGTCAAGCTGGCCAAGGAGCTCTCCCGGCGCGACACCGGCACTACGCTCTATATCCTCGACGAACCAACCACCGGCCTCCACTTCCACGACATCCAGCAATTGCTTAACGTTCTCAATCGACTGCGCGATCACGGCAACACTGTAGTCGTAATCGAGCACAACCTTGATGTCATCAAGTGCGCCGACTGGGTTATCGATCTCGGCCCGGAGGGTGGCGACCGGGGTGGCCAGATTCTCATCGTCGGGACACCCGAGACTATCGCCAGATGCAGTCGTTCACATACCGGACGTTTTCTCAAGCCGCTGCTTGCAGGCAAACCCCGGTAACGAAAAAGGCGGTGGGAAACTCCACCGCCTTTTTCAATCCCGGGCGTCGACCTGGTGACTCAGCACATCAGCCAGCGTTACTTACCGTCGGTGTCTTCCGCAACCGCTGCAGTGACACGATCAACAAGCTCCACATAGGCCATCGGTGCATTGTCTCCGGCACGGAACCCGGCCTTGAGCACGCGCATATAGCCGCCAGGACGGGCCTTATAGCGCGGTCCAATCTCGTCGAACAGCTTGGCGACAGTTTCTTTCGAACGCGTACGCGCAAACGCGACGCGCCGATTGGCAACCGTATCATTCTTGGCAAGAGTGATGAGCGGTTCAACGACCCGGCGCATCTCCTTTGCTTTTGGCAGCGTAGTACGAATGGCTTCGTGCTCGATCAGCGCGATGGCCAGGTTGCGGAACAGCGCCGTGCGATGCGCTGCTTTCCGGTTAAGTTGACGACCAATCTTGCGATGACGCATGGCTCTGATTCCTGACTTTCAGTACTGGCGGCCCATTGAAGGATCGCCGCAATTTAACGATATTTGGCGTTGAGTCGCTCATCATTCCTGAGGCTGGCAGGCGGCCAGTTCTCAAGACGCATCCCAAGGGCAAGGCCTTTTGACGCCAGCACATCTTTGATCTCAGTAAGTGATTTCTTGCCGAGATTCGGGGTCTTGAGCAGTTCGACTTCGGTGCGCTGAACAAGATAACCAATGTAGTAAATATTCTCAGCCTTCAGACAGTTCGCCGAGCGCACCGTAAGTTCCAGATCATCAACGGGACGCAGGAGAATCGGGTCGATCTCGGGCCCGGAGGACTCAATGGCGCCCATTTCACGATCACGTTCCAGATCGACAAAAACGGCAATCTGTTGCTGCAGAATAGTCGCCGCGCGACGGATCGCTTCTTCCGGATCAACCGTTCCGTTGGTCTCAAGATCGATAACCAGCTTGTCAAGATCGGTGCGCTGCTCGACCCGAGCCGCCTCGACAACGTAAGCCACACGCCGAACCGGGCTGAAAGACGCATCAAGTTGCAGACGGCCAATAGATCGGGTCTCGTCTTCATCGTGCCGACGCACATCGGCGGCCACATAGCCACGACCGCGCTCGATTTTCAAGCGCATCGACAGTTCAGCATTGCCGTTGATATGGGCAATCACATGCTGCGGATTGACGATTTCAACATCATGGTCGCGCTGAATGTCGGCCGCCGTGACAATACCTGGGCCCTTTTTGCGCAGGATCAATGTCGCCTCACTGCGGCTATTCATCCGTATCGCCAGACCCTTCAGATTCAGGAGAATATTGATCACATCCTCCTGAATACCCTCAAGCGTACTGTATTCATGCAGCACGCCATCAATCTCGACCTCGGTGACGGCAGCGCCTGGAATGCTCGAGAGCAAAATACGGCGCAGGGCATTACCTAGCGTATGACCGAAGCCACGCTCAAGCGGCTCGAGCGTCACTTTGGCGTGGCTCGGACTGAGGGCCTGGATGCCGATAGCCTTCGGCGTCAGGAAATCGGTTGCAGCGTTCGCCATACGTGATTTCCTCAGAGAATTGCTTACTTCGAGTAAAGCTCGACGATCAGTTGCTCGTTGATCTCGGCCGGAAGGTCAATGCGCTCAGGACGGGACTTGAATGTCCCTTCCATTTTCTTGTCGTCAACCTCGATCCAGGGCGCAAAACCGCGCTGGGCCGCCAACTCCAGTGCGCTCTTGATGCGCAACTGGGTCCGCGATCTTTCGCGAACGGCGACAACGTCGCCCGGGGCCACTTGATATGAAGCAATATTGACTGCCTTCCCATTGACCAGGATCGCCTTGTGGCTGACCAGTTGACGCGCCTCAGAACGAGTTGAACCGAAGCCCATGCGGTACACAACGTTATCGAGCCTCGATTCAAGCAATTGCAACAGGGTCTCGCCGGTATTGCCTTTGGCACTCGCGGCCTTACCGTAATAGATACGGAACTGACGCTCCAGCACACCGTAAATACGGCGAACCTTCTGCTTTTCACGCAACTGGTTGCCGAAGTCGGACTGACGGCCACGACGGGCCGTCCCGTGCTGACCCGGCGGGGTGTCGGCCTTGCATTTGGAATCAAGGGCGCGGATGCCGCTCTTCAGCGCGAGGTCTGTTCCTTCGCGACGGGAGAGCTTGCACTTGGGACCAATATAACGTGCCATTTATCAATTCCCCGTATCAGACGCGACGGCGCTTCGGCGGACGGCAGCCGTTGTGCGGAATCGGCGTGACATCCGTGATGCTGTTGATCTTGTAGCCACACGCATTCAGTGCGCGAACAGCCGACTCACGGCCCGGACCCGGGCCCTTGACGCGAACATCCAAGTTCTTAAGTCCATATTCCTTGGCGGTATTGCCAGCCTTTTCGGCGGCAACCTGGGCAGCAAAGGGTGTGCTCTTGCGAGAACCACGGAACCCGGCTCCACCCGATGTGGCCCAGGCCAAGGTATTCCCCTGACGGTCGGTGAGCGTGATGATCGTGTTGTTAAATGACGCATGAATGTGGGCGATCCCATCAGCAACCGTACGGCTGATCTTCTTGCGGGCGCGCCCTGCGTCTTTCGCGGATACTTTTGCCATCTGCTTTTACCGTGCGCCGATTACTTTTTGATCGCTTTGCGTGGGCCCTTACGGGTCCGCGCGTTAGTCTTGGTCCGCTGGCCGCGCACCGGCAAGCCTCGCTTGTGACGAAGACCGCGATAACAACCAAGATCGATCAGCCGCTTTATATTCATGCTGACTTCTCGACGCAGGTCACCCTCAACCGGAAACTTCGCAACTTCGCCACGAACGGCATCCAGTTGACCATCCGAGAGATCCTTGACCCGGGTCGTCGGTTTGATACCGGCACTCGCGCAGATCGTTTTCGCACGGGTACTGCCAATACCGTAAATATAGGTAAGGGCAATGACGGCGTGTTTGCCGTCCGGAATGTTTACACCTGCGATACGGGCCATCCGTATTACTCCACTCGTCTCTTACTGCACGCTGGACTCAATTCCGTCACCGTATATCGGGAGGCAGCCAAGCACCAAAAAAAGGGCGCTGAGTTTAGCCTTGAAGACCCGAATATGCAATGACGGGGCGAAACTCAACCCTGCCGCTGCTTATGCCGCGGCTCGGCGCTACAAATTACCCGAACCGAACCACGGCGCCGAATAACCTTGCAGTTGCGACAAACCTTTTTGACTGACGCCTGTACTTTCATGACTGCACCCGATGGACTGGAAAACCGGCTTTCACCGAACCCCTGAGCCGTAGCTCTTGAGATTCGCCTTTTTAAGAAGTTTCTCGTACTGGCCAGACATCATGTGGGCATTGACCTGCGCCATAAAATCCATGACCACCACCACCACGATCAGCAACGAGGTGCCCCCAAGGTAAAAGGGAACATTCAGGGTCGCATTCAAGCCAATAGGCAAGAGACAAACCGCGATCATGTAAATCGAACCGATCAAGGTCAAACGCCCCACCACATCATCAATGTATTTGGCGGACTGATCTCCCGGGCGAATACCGGGAATGAAAGCCCCGCTGCGCTTCAAGTTCTCTGCTATTTCGCGTGGATTGAACATCAGCGCCGTATAAAAGTAGCAAAAAAAGACAATCAGTCCGGCAAACAACAAAAGGTAGAGCGGCTGCCCGGGCGCGAGCGCAAGAGACACCTCGCGCATCGCACTGGCCACCACTCCCTCCTGCCCTGCCCCAACCCACTGCCCAAGGCTGGCCGGAAGCAACAGAATAGAACTGGCGAAAATAGCGGGGATAACACCCGACATATTGACCTTGAGCGGCAGATGGCTCTGCTGGGCGGCGTACATGCCACGACCCTGTTGCCGCTTCGCATAGTTCACTGTGATCCGCCGTTGACCACGCTCCATATACACAACACCAAACACCACGACAGCGACAAGGAGGACAACAATAAGGAGGGCAAAGACGCTCAACTCACCTTGCCGTGCACTCTCCAGCGCCTGGAGAATCGCGGATGGAATGCCTGCAACAATGCCGGCAAAAATGATCATCGAAATACCGTTGCCAACACCACGCTCAGTGATCTGCTCCCCAAGCCACATCAAAAACATCGTCCCGGTCGTAAGGCTGACGACAGCCAGAAAGAAAAACGATGCATCCGCTTTGAGCGCAACACCCTGACCTGCCATGCCAGCCGCGAGCCCCCATCCTTGAACCACCGCAATCGCAACCGTCAGGTAGCGCGTGTACTGCGAAATTTTCCGCCGCCCCGATTCTCCTTCCTTACGCAACTGCTCAAGCTGTGGATTCACCGACGACATCAATTGAATGATGATCGACGCGGAGATATATGGCATGACTCCGAGCGCCATGATGCTCATATTCTCCAGCGCGCCACCGGAAAACATATTGAACATCGCCAACACGCCATCCTTATTCTGCTCAAAGAGCCTGGCCAAACCTACCGGATCAATGCCGGGAACGGGGATATGCGCACCAATGCGAAACACGAGCAAGGCCATGAGCAGAAACCAAACCCGTCGCAGCAATTCGCTGACGCCGGAGTTGGAAAGAGCCAACCCGGATGGGCCTGCATTCTGGAGCTTCTTACCCTTAGTCATCGCGAGTAATGCCTGCTCAGGCGTCTAAAACTTTGCCGCCAGCCGCCTCGATGGCCGCCCGCGCACCCTTGGTAAGGGCAACGCCCCTGACCGTGATGGCGCGATTGATCGAGCCACTCAGGACAATTTTCGCACGCAGCATATCGCCACGAACGATATTTGCCTGCTTGAGCGCCGGCAGATCGACCGTATCACCCTCAATATTATTGATCTCGGACAGGCGAACCTCTGCGGTTCCCATTTTTATGTGCGACGTAAAACCAAATTTCGGCAAACGCCGCTGCAGCGGCATCTGGCCACCTTCAAAACCCGGCATGATGCCCTTGCCAGTGCGGGCCTTTTGACCCTTATGGCCACGGCCTGCCGTCTTGCCAAGGCCACTGCCAATACCCCGGCCCACGCGCTTACGAACTGATTTAGAGCCTTCAGCCGGGCGCAATTCATTAAGGCGCATCTGATTATTCTCCCTCTACGCGGAGCATGTAGCTCACCTGGTTGATCATGCCGCGAACCGACGGAGTATCCTCAACAGATACGGTATGTCCGATGCGACGCAGGCCAAGACCGCGAACGCATGCCTTATGTGCTTCCACACGACCATGCGCACTCTTGGTCAGCGTTACCTTGATCTGTTTGTTCGCCATGATCCCTGTCTCCGCTGGTCCCGAATACTTAATTCAGGATTTCCTCGACGGTCTTGCCGCGCTTGGCAGCAACCTGTTCCGCCGACGTCATATTTTTCAACCCATTGAAAGTGGCACGTACCACGTTGGCCGAGTTGGTTGAGCCGTAGCACTTTGCCAATACATTCTGTACACCAGCCACTTCCAGCACGGCACGCATGGCACCGCCAGCAATGATTCCGGTACCTTGCGATGCCGGCTGCATGTAAACACGCGAAGCACCATGAGTCGCGTTAACCGAATGCTGTAACGTCGTACCGTTCAGATCAACCTTGATCATGTTGCGACGCGCAGCCTCAAGTGCCTTCTGGATCGCCAACGGCACTTCTCGCGCCTTACCGCGACCAAAACCAACCTTGCCCTTGCCATCACCCACCACGGTCAGTGCCGTAAAGGACATGACACGGCCGCCCTTTACCGTCTTGGCTACGCGATTGACCTCGATCAATTTCTCGACCAAGCCTTCGTTCTGCTCAATTTTCGCCATGGTGCACCTTTAGAATTGCAGACCGGCTTCGCGCGCACCATCAGCCAACGCCTTGACGCGGCCATGGTAGCGGAACCCCGAACGATCAAATGCCACCGCCTCAATACCGGCCGTCTTTGCGCGCGCAGCAATGAGCAAGCCAACTTTCTTGGCGGCGTCGATATTCCCTGTGAAGCCTTCGCGCAACTCCTTCTCGACTGTCGACGCAGTCGCCAGCACACGATCGCCAGAAGCGGTCGTGATTTGCGCATACATGTGCCGCGGCGTACGGTTGACGCAGAGACGATAGGCGCCATTGTCGCGGATCTTCAGGCGCGTACTGCGTGCGCGACGCTGCCGTGAAATCTTTTTCTCTTTCATCGTCTTTGCCTCACCGAATTACTTCTTCTTAGCTTCCTTCTGCCGTACACGCTCGGCGGCATAACGCACGCCCTTGCCCTTGTACGGTTCCGGCGGACGGAAACCACGGATTTTCGCGGCCACAAGACCAACGAGTTGTTTGTCCAGCCCCTTGATTACGATCTCGGTTTGCGTCGGCGTTTCTGCCGTAATACCTTCCGGCATCTGGTACGCAACCGGGTGGGAAAATCCAAGCGTCAGACTCAGGTTGCGGCCTTGAGCTTGCGCACGGTAGCCAACGCCAACCAACGCAAGCCTCTTCTCAAAACCCTTCGAAACACCCTCCACCAGATTGCTCAGGTTGGCGCGGGTGGTTCCCGCGCGCATCCATGCGTCGCTCGAAGGGATACGTGGCGCGATCTTTATCGACTCGCCCTCAACCACAACATCTATTGACGCATCCACAACCAGGCTAAGACTGCCCTTGACACCCTTTACCGTGATCTCTTCACCAGCAACAGTAAGCTGCACGCCTTTTGGCAAGGTGATCGGTTTTTTGGCAACTCGTGACATGATGACTACCTGCTTTAATCGTCTTTGCGGTCGCCGCTTACGATACCTGGCAAATGACTTCGCCGCTCACGTTGGCCTTGCGGGCAGCGCGGTCAGTCATCAACCCTTTATTGGTCGACAGTATCAGCACCCCAAGACCCTGCTTCACGCGGTTCAACTTCTCGACCTTCTTGTAGACGCGAAGACCTGGGCGGCTAACACGGGAAATCTGCTCAATCACCGGCTTGCCTTCGTAATATTTGAGATCAACATGCAGCACCGCCTTGGCGGAATCATCAGTAACGACGAACCCGGAGATATAACCCTCTTCCTTCAGAAGCTGCGCAAGCGCAACCTTCTGCTTGGACGAAGGCATTTCCACCGACTTCTTACCCGCCATCTGCCCGTTACGAAGACGGGTAAACATATCGGCCAACGGATCCTGGAGACTCATTCTGTCGCTCCCGATTCTTACCAGCTGGCCTTGTAAAGGCCAGGAATGTCCCCGCGCATCGCCGCCTCACGCAGCTTGTTGCGGCCCAAACCAAACTTGCGATAGAAGCCGTGCGGGCGTCCAGTCAAGCCACAGCGATTGCGCTGACGACTCGGGGAAGAATCACGCGGAAGGCACTGCAGCTTGAGCTGTGCTTCCCAGCGCTCGTCTTCCGACGACTTCGGGTCACGAATAATTGCCTTCAGCGCAGCGCGCTTGGCGGCAAATTTTACCGCGAGCTTCACACGTCGCTTATCACGGTTAATCATCGAAAGCTTGGCCATAACCTGAATCCTGCCCTCTCTTCCTTCGTTATTGCTTGCGCAACGGGAGGTTGAAGGCGCGCAGAAGAGCCCTCGCCTCCTCGTCGGTTTTGGCTGACGTGGTGATAGTAATATCCATCCCGCGCAACACATCGATCTGGTCGTAATCAATCTCGGGAAACACAATCTGTTCTTTGAGCCCCATGCTGTAGTTGCCGCGGCCATCGAAAGAGCGGCTATTCAGGCCACGAAAATCACGAACACGCGGGATCGCAACACATACCAGCCGCTCGAAAAACTCGTACATGCGCTCACGGCGCAACGTAACCTTGACGCCTACCGGCCAGTTCTCGCGAACCTTGAAAGTCGCAATCGATTTACGGGCCTTGGTGACGATCGGCTTCTGGCCGGCAATTTTTGTCATATCGCTCACAGCGCCCTCGATCGCCTTGCGATCCTGGGTCGCCTCACCAACACCCATATTGAGAGTGATTTTGGTGATGCGTGGCACTTCCATCACATTCTTGTACCCGAACTCCTGCTGGAGTTGCGGTATCACTTTAGTGATGTAGAGATTCTTGAAATTACTCATGGTGTATTAACCTCAGCCCCCAACGACGTCGCCGGTAGACTTGAACACACGCACCTTGTTCTCACCGTCTACCCTGAAGCCGACGCGATCAGCCTTTTGAGTCTTCGGGTTGTAGATGGCTATGTTCGAGCCCTGAATCGGCATTTCCTGCTCGACAATGCCACCGCCAATGTTGCGCGCCGGATTTGGTTTCTGGTGTTTCTTGGCGACGTTAACACCGGAAACAACCAGACGGCCATCCGGATAAACGCGGGTAACGGTGCCCCGCTTGCCTTTGTCTTTGCCGGTAATGACAACCACTTCGTCGCCGTTTTTAATTTTCAACATGACACGGGCCTCAGATAACTTCCGGCGCCAGGGAAATGATCTTCATGAATTGCTCGCCACGGAGCTCGCGCGTCACCGGGCCGAAGATGCGGGTGCCTACCGGCTCCTTTTTGTTGTTAAGGAGCACTGCTGCATTTTCGTCGAAGCGAATGACAGAGCCATCCGGCCGACGCACACCCTTCTTGGTACGAACGACAACCGCGTTCATGACATCACCCTTCTTCACGCGCGCGCGCGGAATGGCATCCTTCACGGAAACCTTGATGACATCACCAACTGTCGCATAGCGACGCTTGCTACCGCCTAGGACCTTAATGCACTGGACCCGTCGTGCACCGCTGTTATCAGCGACTTCAAGTACGGTTTCTGTCTGGATCATGCGCGTTCTCTCCCGTCATCACTACGACTGGGCACAAGCCTCAGCCGGCGCGCTCAATCACTTGAACCAGGCGCCACGCCTTAGTCTTGGAAATCGGACGACATTCTTCAATCGTCACAACGTCCCCCTCATGGCACTCGTTACGCTCGTCGTGCGCATGTATTTTGCTCGACTTGCGTACAAACTTGCCGTATTTCGGATGCTTCACACGACGCTCAATGAGCACCGTGATCGATTTGTCCATTTTGTCGCTGACGACCTTGCCGGTCAGCGTGCGCTTGACAATGCTGGCTGCAGCAGTGGTCATATCAGTTGCCCTTCTGTCCCAGAATGGTTTTGGTGCACGCAATCTCGCGGCGCACATCAACCAGCTCGTGCGTTTTTGTCAACTGACCTGTTGCCTTCTGCATCCGCAGCCTGAACTGCTTTTGTTGCAGATCGCGCAAGTGCGTGGTCAGGTCTTCGGCGTTCTTCTTGCGCATCTCGACAGCGTTCATTACATCACCGTCCGCGAAACAATCTTCGTCATAACAGGCAACTTGGCGGCCGCGAGAGCGAAGGCTTCCCGCGCGACCTCATCCGAAATACCTTCCATCTCATAGAGCATACGGCCCGGCTGAATCTGGGCTACCCAATACTCAACACTGCCCTTACCCGAACCCATCCGAACCTCAAGGGGCTTCTGGGTGATCGGCTTGTCCGGAAAAATCCGAATATAAAGTTTGCCGCCTCGCTTGATATGCCGACTGATGGCGCGACGAGCCGCCTCGATCTGGCGCGCCGTGATCCGACCGCGGCTAGTCGCCTGCAGCCCGATGGTGCCAAAGGAAACACGATTCCCGGTCTGCGCAAGACCCGTATTACGGCCCTTATGTACTTTCCGGAACTTGGTACGCTTTGGTTGCAGCATGACCTCTTACCTCACTTGCTGCCGGCAGCGCGACGCTTGGCCGGCTTCTTCGGAGCAACGACTTCCTCGGCAACAGCAACCGGCGCGGCTTGCACACCACGCTCACCAAGTACTTCGCCCTTGAAGATCCAGACCTTCACGCCAATCGTGCCATACGTAGTTTCAGCACGCGCCGTCGAGTAATCGATATCAGCACGCAGGGTGTGCAGCGGCACACGACCTTCGCGGTACCACTCGGTACGGGCGATCTCGGCGCCACCCAAGCGACCGGACACCTGAACCTTGATGCCCAGAGCACCTTGTTTTTGCGCATTCTGCACTGCCCGCTTCATGGCGCGACGGAACATGATGCGGCGCTCAAGCTGACTGGCAATGCTTTCGGCCACCAGACGGGAGTCCAAGTCCGGCTTGCGAACTTCCTCAATATTGATCTGCACCGGAACGCCCATCAGCTTTGCCACTTCCCGGCGCAGCGCCTCAACATCCTCACCCTTCTTGCCGATCACTACACCAGGGCGCGCGGTGAAAATAGTAATACGCGCGTTGTCAGCCGGCCGGTCAATCAGAATATTCGAAACAGATGCATTCTTCAGACGACGGAACAAGTACTCACGCACTTTCAGATCGCTGAGAAGGTAGCTTGCATAATTCTTTGGGCTCGCATACCACGTCGAGTTGTGCTTGCGCACAATGCCGAGGCGAATACCAACCGGATTTACTTTCTGACCCATCGGTAACTCCGATTACCTGTCCGAAACCTTGATCGTGATATGGCAGGTCTGCTTGCTGATCCTGTCCGCACGGCCTTTGGCGCGCGGCTTGACTCGCTTCATGACCAAACCCTCGTCGACAAAAATAGTCGACACCTTAAGCTCGTCTACATCGGCACCCTCGTTGTTCTCAGCGTTGGCAATTGCCGATTCAAGAACTTTCTTGACGATGCGGGCTGCCTTTTTGGGGCTGAACTGCAGCACATTGAGTGCTCGGTCAACCTTCAGGCCGCGCACTTGATCGGCCACCAGACGGGCCTTCTGGGCGGAAATGCGGGCGCCATGGAGGCGCGCTGCAACTTCAATTGTCATAACTGCCCCCTTATTTCGCTTTCTTGTCTGCTACGTGACCGCGGAATGTACGCGTCGCAGCAAACTCGCCGAGCTTGTGGCCGACCATCTGTTCGGTGACATGCACCGGCATATGCTGGCGGCCGTTATGTACCGCGATGGTCATACCAACCATCTCGGGAATAATCATCGAGCGGCGCGACCAGGTCTTGATCGGCTTTTTGGAGCTTGTTGCCGCCGCAGCCTCTACCTTTTTGAGCAGGTGGAGGTCGACGAACGGGCCTTTTTTCAATGAACGGGACACAGCCAGATCCTCTTCGTCGATTCGTCTTACTTTACGCGGCGGTCGCGCACAATCATGCCTTGTGTGCGCTTGTTCTTACGGGTTTTGTAGCCCTTGGTCGGAACACCCCAAGGCGTGCACGGGTGGCGACCACCCTTCGAGCGGCCTTCACCACCACCATGTGGGTGATCAACCGGGTTCATTGCAGATCCGCGCACTGTCGGACGAACGCCAAGCCAGCGCTTTGCCCCGGCCTTGCCATAAGAACGCAGATTATGTTCGGAATTCGAAACCTCACCAATCGTTGCGCGGCAGTCCGCATGCACCCTTCGCATCTCACCGGAGCGCAGACGCAGCGTCACAAAACCACCCTCTCGCGCCAGCAATTGAACGGCAGCGCCAGCGCTGCGCGCCAACTGGGCGCCCTTACCGACCTTCAGCTCAACACAGTGAATAGTCGTACCCAGCGGAATATTGCGCAGCGGCAGGGTATTGCCGATCTTGATTGGTGCATCCGCACCCGACTGCACGGCGTCGCCAGCTTTCAAGCCATTGGCAGCAACGATATAACGGCGCTCGCCGTCAGCATACTTGAGCAGGGCAATATGGGCACTGCGGTTCGGATCATATTCAAGCCGCTCAACGATGGCCGGAACCGAATCCTTGTCCCGACGAAAGTCGACGACACGGTACAGTTGCTTGTGGCCACCGCCAATATGACGGGTAGTAATCCGCCCGGTATTATTACGGCCGCCGGTCTTCAGTTTCGTTTCAACAAGAGCGTCGTGCGGACGACCTTTGTGCAGATCGGAATGAACGACCTTTACAACGAAGCGGCGGCCAGGGGACGTCGGTTTAGTCTTGACGACAGGCATCGGTCAGTTCCTCACTCAGCACCGACAAAATTGATGTCGAAGCCGGGCTGAAGCGATACGTACGCCTTCTTGGTGTCGCCACGGCGACCCTCAAAACGACCAAAACGCTTGCTCTTGCCCGGAACAACGGTTGTTTGCACGGACTTCACCTTGACCGAGAACAGCTTCTCGACCGCAGTCTTGATTTCCGTCTTGGTTGCATCCTTGGCAACCTTGAACACAAACTGGTGGTGCTTGTCGGCGACAATCGACGCCTTCTCCGACACATGCGGAGCCAGCAGCACCTGATATACGCGATCCTGATTCATGCCAGCGACTCCTCAACTTGCTTGAGTGCTGGAACAGTCACAATCACCTTGTCGTAGGCGATCAGTGCAACCGGATCAATGCCAGCAGCATCACGTACATCCACAAATGGAATATTACGGGCCGCAAGGAAAAGATTTTCGTCCAGACTCTCGGTGATAATCAGGACATTCGAAAGGCCAAGACCTCTCAGCTTGCTGACAAGCTCCTTGCTCTTCGGAGCACCAACCGTAAAATCATCCACAACGAGCAACCGATCCTGACGCACCAGCTCGGAAAGAATGCACTGGAGCGCGCCGCGATACATCTTGCGGTTAACCTTTTGGTCGAAGTCGCGTGGGCTGGCCGCATGAATCTTGCCGCCACCGCGCCAAATAGGGCTACGAATGGAGCCGGCGCGCGCACGACCAGTGCCTTTTTGCTTCCAGGGCTTCTTGCCGCCGCCGCGCACTTCGTCACGCGTCTTCTGTGCCTTGGTGCCCTGGCGTGCGCCCGCAAGATACGCGGTCACAACCTGGTGAACCAAGGCCTCATTAAATTCCTTGCCAAACGCAACTTCGGAAACGGATACCGTTCCGCCGGATGCCTTGTTGAGATTCATCAGTCAGTTCCTCTCTCTGAGGCTCAGGCTTTAACCGCTGGACAAACGATCAAGTCGTTGCCCGGCGCGCCCGGAACAGCGCCTTTGACGAGAAGCAGATTCCGCTCGGCATCTACCCGGACAACCTCAAGACTCTGCACGGTCACCTGCTCATTACCCATGTGACCGGCCATCTTCTTACCCTTAAACACGCGGCCCGGCGACTGACGCTGACCTATCGAACCTGGAGCACGGTGCGCACGCGAGTTGCCGTGCGTTGCATCCTGCATCGAAAAATTCCAGCGCTTGATGGCGCCCTGATAACCCTTGCCACGCGAAACACCGGTCACATCAATTTTCTGACCCGGCACAAAACGCTCAACGGTGATGGAATCGCCAGCCTTCAGGTCCGCAAGATCGGCAGCTTCCGCCCGAAACTCCCACAAACCGCGGCCCGGCTCCACGCCAGCAGCAGCAAAGTGCCCCGCCTCTGCCTTGCTGAGACGATTCGCCTTGACGACGCCTGCCGTTACCTGAATCGCCGTGTAGCCATCGGCCTCAGCCGTCCTTACACGGGTAATGCGATTGGGCAGAACCTCGATGACGGTAACCGGGATCGATTCGCCGCTGTCGACGAAAACCCGGGTCATGCCCGCCTTACGACCGATCAAACCAAGTGTCATTGTCAACCCCTACTATTGCCCGACGCTGATCAGCCAAGACTGATCTGAACATCAACGCCCGCAGCGAGATCCAGCTTCATCAGTGCATCAACCGTCTTGTCGGTCGGGTCGACTATGTCAATCAG
>JBMOOP010000057.1:26948-135319 GCA_049324495.1 Pseudomonadota bacterium | reverse complement strand
GCGCTGCTGCCCTGGAATCTGGCCATCAACGATCTGATCAGCGCCGCCGCGCGCTGATCAACTTCTTGCGCTGATGGCTATCTCACGCCGTGGCGTGGTGGCAAGATGGGGTTCGTGGATCGCATACCAATGACCAGTTCTCTTACCGCGCATTGGATTAGGAATGGATTCGCAGTTTCGTGATAGGTGCCGCGGCCGATGACCGGCACGCTGGCGGAAAGAAATATTTCGCTCATGTGTCAGATTTCCCAGTCCGCGAATTGCCAGCCTGCTTCACTGGCTCTCACCCAGCGAGCACTAGTGATGTTTCGGCCCAGCCAGTCCAGGTGCTCCAGCCATCGCGGGTGGAGGCCTACATGATCAAAGACTACTGCGGCTGATCGGTCAGGAGAGTTGGTTGACGCGTCATGCAAGGTGGTCGATGTTGGGACTCCAACGGTCGGATACACGACAACTTCCCTACCATCCGGCAGTTGTATGTGGACGGCATTATTCACTCCGACGCCCATGATCTGGCCGCCGATTGTTTGAATTGCGTTACGTAAATTGCTCACAAGATTAACGCTTCGCACTGCATGGCTCTGACAACGAACCTCCTCAAGCTGAAGGCAGATGCGTTCTATTGCGCTGCATGCAAGGCGGCCTGTTGCTAAATCTACTTCCTCCGGAAGGAGTTCAGCTCGGCTTGCTGTTGCGGTGCGTGCAGACGGGGTGGAATCTGGCCAGCCAATTCGCAGCACGCTGATGCCTTTGGCTAAGGCCCGCCCAAACTCCGCACTGGTCCATCGACTTTCGAAATAACCTGGCGTATCTAACATGACAAGAACATCCGAATCGCAGAGTCGATGCCAAAGCATCGTCTGAAAATCTTCGGCTGGTTGAATTCCATGCGTGTCGAGAAAAACGTCAAAGTGACGAGATGAAAGTTCATCGAACATCTGTAGAGCCGCCTCTCGTGCATCGCAGCGACGATAACTGACGAACACGCGCCTTTGCCGAGGCAGAAGTCCGACGCATTCCAATAACGCTGTAGCGACGCGCTGTGCGCCGCCTGCGTTATATGCTAGGCAATTAAGCGGTCGTAGCAGTTCAGGAATCTCTGTGGGGACTCGATTTATGTCCGACGCAACGGGCAGTATCGGGATGCCTCGCTTCAGCAAATTTGCCATATTTGTCAGCGGCGCATTTTCAGCGCCATAGAAGACCACGGCCGACGATCGCTGCTGATCAGGATTGAAATCCGCAGGGCGAACTTCCCATCCGATTTCATGGCCTAGTCGCAAGCCGAACAGGCCCACCGCGTGGGAAAGAATCATTTGCAAATCAGACACCTGTGCGTCGGATGGATTGCCGAGCACGGCGAGTTGATATAGTGCGGGCATGATCTTCCTAGTCTAGTTAAAGCTGTAACCGAAACTGAGTGCCAACGGTCCCGGCGTTTCTGCCGCCGGAAAGGATGGAACTACCGATAGCTTTCTTGCAAGCAAATCTCCGGGTACGCCCTAGTTACGGCTGAATTGCTCTGTGGCTTTGAGTCCTGCGCTCTGAGCCTCACTGCCTGTACGCCAGCCGCCACGTGCTTCGCGTCCTATATACGCGCGTGCTATTTGGTGGTTTCGTGCACCGTAAAGCAGGCCCACCCGATACAGGCTAGCGCACCGGTAGGGCATCGATAGTGCTGGAGGCTCTCCCGGCCACGCTCACAGGTCGTTGCTTTCAAAGATCATTCACAAAGACGCATTGATTCTTACCCCCAGAGATACCCCCTGGGGACGATGGACTGGCTTAAGGCTAATGTTTCCTCAGTCCTCCGGATGCCCCGTACGGCTGGGTGGTTCCGACATCCAATAGCACGCCAGCGGTGCGGGAATCGCCGCTACACGCCCGATGCTCTCCTTCGCATCGTCCCCTCGCTTCGCGGACGTCACGTCCAGGACCTTGAAGTCATCCCAGCGCTGCGTAATGACGTAGCCCTCGGTGGCCTTCTTGCTTTCCATGAACAGGCGCATGCCCTTAAGGCGTTTGGCCGTGACTTCGGCATCCTGGTACTTCACCTCGAAGGGCACTGTGCGGCCACCGATCTGGGCGATCAGGTCAACCTCCAGATCCCGGTTCTGTTTGTCCTGCCAGTAGGAGAAGTTCGGGGTCTGCGCGTAGAAGCGGGTAAAGGCGTGCTTGAAGAAGGCTGTCTCCACAGCGGCACCCAACCGCTCGGGCTGCTCCAGCAGTTTCCGTCCCAGCAGCATGACCGCGCCCGGCAGAGCCGCATCGGCGAGGTAGATCTTGTCCCGGCCACGCAGAACCTCCTTGCCATAGCCGTGTGGCTTCAGTCGGTAGATCAGGTGGGTTGCTTCGAAAAGGTCGAGGAAGTTCAGCGCGGTCTGCCGGTTTACGCCATCGAGTTGCCGCGTGAGCGTCGGAATGTCGAGAATGCCGCCGTCGTGATAGCAGAGGTACAGGAAGATCTTCTCGACTTCCAGCACACGCCGGACGCCGTAAAGAGCCGTCATGTCGCGCTTGAGAACCTTCTCGACGATGTCCTCGCGCAGCAGTCGCTGGCAGCGCGTGATATCCGATGCCATCGCCGGCTCTGGAAAGCCTCCGCGCATGAGGTAGTCATGGAAGTGCGCCGTCAATGGCTGGGCGATTTTCGCGACGCGGGCGAATTCCGCAGGACGCCACGCGAACAGTTGCCGAAGCGAGGGCAACGCCGGGATCGCTGGCACGCTGGCCTTGCGCAAACGCAGGAACTCAGCAAACGACAGCGTCGGCAGCGGCAAGGTCTCCCAGCGCCCGACACCGGACTCCGCAGAGCCGTCGCGCAGTGGGGTGGCTGAGCCGGTCATGGCGATCCGCGTGGCCGGCTGGAAGTCGACCTGGTGCTTCACCCAGGTCTGCCAGTCGTTCACGTACTGGATTTCATCGAGGAACAGCATCCGCTGAGGCGTTGCCGGGTCCTGCGGGAACAGTTCGGCCCAGGCGTTCAGGGTGCGTTCGATGCCCGCGAGCTTGAGCAGCGGGTGGTCGAAGGTGGCGTAGAGAATCCGGGTGGCCGGTACGCCGCTTTTCAGCAGGCGCCGGATGGTCTGCCGGAAGACGGTGGTCTTGCCGACCTGCCGGGCTCCGGTCAGCAGCAGGGCCCTCTTGGACTCCTTGTCCTGGGACCAGCCCCAGACTTGGTCGACCACGGAGCGTTCCCAATCGGGCAGGTCGCCCGGGGTCTGCCCCTGCCACCAGGGGTTGAACTCCTGGAGGACGGAGAAGAGTTCGGACTTGGGGATCTCCATGGCTAATGCCTCGTATTAGGTAAAACGTACTTTACTTAAATTGCTTCATTAGCGTCAAATAGACAAGATCGGAGGCTCGTGTAAGCGGTCGGCTCGCCTGGGCTGCAGCCAATGACCTGCGGCGCAGGGCAGCCCGGTCCCCCTTGCGGATGGAGCGTGGACCTTCGTGCCGGCTCCTCGCTAGGCTTCGATGGCATGCACGGGTGGTGTGCGTCCCAATCCGCCCGGAACCGCAAGGAAAGCCGATGTCGTCGCATGAGCGCAGTGTTGTCGTCCAGACTCGTTTCTATTCGCTCATCGAGGCGGAATCGCTGGTCGGTGTCTCCGTGGCCGATCTGTTACGCCTGTCCGCCAACAACCTTCTTGAAGTAAGCGTCCTGGTGCCTGCAGGACGGCGCGCATTCGCGGTAGATCCGGGGTCACTGATTCTCTGGGACTCACGCGCGCTGCATGAGCGATTTTTCACGCGCGCGGTTCCCGACAAGGAAAAGGGAATGCCGGCGAGGAAGGATGATCTTGCGGCGCTGATCCTCAACCGGGCGCAATGCCAGGATCTCGAGGACTTCGGGTTCTCGCGGCAGTTGCTGTTCTCTGCCGGCTATTCCGTCATGTCCGGAAGGTCATTGGGTGGTGCCTCAGACCCCATGCAGTTCTGCTGTGCCCGGTGAGCAGTATCGATGGCGCCCCGGTCCTGAATCCGCTCAAGGACCTTCAGGAGCTCCGGGGTCGTGATCTCGGCAACCGGCCGCTTACCAAGCCAAGGGAATACGTCGCGCTCGAGGCGACGACGGATCCTGTCCGCGTGTTCTTCGGTCCAGCCATCGGCGTTCTTGGTAAGCCACTCGCGGGCAATCACTTCGAAGCAGTCGGCGATGTCGCCGCTGTCAGCCGCTCTTGCCGCCTTGCGATTGGCGGCGGGATCGACGCCATCTCGGAGCTGGATTCTCGTGTCATCCCGCTTGGCGCGGGCTTCCCGGAGGCAGAGGTCAGGGCAGGTTCCGAGCGAGATCAGCTTCTCCTTTCCCTCGTACCGATACTTCAATCTCCACCACTTAACCCCCAGATGGCGTTACCAGGAGGTACAGGCCGTCTGCGTCGGAGAGCTTTTTGGGCTTTTCTCCCGGTTTTTCCGAGCGAATTCGCAATTCGGACAGTGCCATGGGTGCTGGGGGTAACAGGGTTTTGGCCTAGGGGTGTTACCCCGGAAGTTACCCCCAGTAGGTGTCGGAACGCAACGGAATGGGTCGGAATGGACTGGAACAGCAGAAACAAAAAACGCGGCCGAGGCCGCGTTTTTGCTGGAGATTCCGGACCGAAATGGAAGCGTTCGGAAGGTGTACTGGTGGCTAGGCCCGGAATCGAACCGGGGACCCCGGCATTATGAGTGCCGTGCTCTAACCGGCTGAGCTACCTAGCCGCAAAACGGGGAGCGCATTGTCGGGTTGGCCTCCGGGGGGTGTCAAGGCAATCGGGTCGGGGTTGCCATGGCCTATCCGGCAGATCAGGCGGTGAACCGCGCCCATGTTGAATCCGCTCAGACGTTGAACCGGAAGTGCATCACGTCGCCGTCCTTCACCACGTACTCCTTGCCTTCCAGCCGCAACTTGCCGGCTTCCTTGGCGCCGGCCTCGCCCTTGTACTGCACGAAGTCGTTGTAGGCGATGGTCTCGGCGCGAATAAAGCCCTTCTCGAAGTCGGTGTGAATGACGGCGGCGGCTTTCGGTGCGGTGGCGCCGATCGGAATTGTCCAGGCACGCACTTCCTTCACGCCGGCGGTGAAGTAGGTTTGCAGGCCGAGCAGTTCGTAACCGGCGCGGATCACGCGGTTGAGGCCCGGTTCGCTCATGCCGATATCCTTGAGGAAATCAGTTTTGTCGGCGTCATCGAGATCGGCTATCTCCGCCTCAATCTTTGCGCAGATGACCACGACCTGCGCGCCTTCGGCGGCAGCGTGTGCCTTCACCTTGTCGAGCAGCGGATTGTTCTCGAAGCCGTCTTCCATCACGTTGGCGACGTACATCGTCGGTTTGGCGGTAAGCAGCGGCAACTGTTTGAGTTGCACGATGTCGTCAGCGGTAAGTTTCAGTGTGCGTACCGGGTTGCCTTTGGCAAGATGCGGCTGCAACTTTTCCAGCACCGCGCTGAACGCGAGCGCGTCCTTCGCGCCGCCGCGCGCCAGTTTTCCGGCACGCAGTAATCCTTTTTCGACCGAATCGAGGTCGGCGAGCGCCAGCTCAGTGTTGATGGTGTCGATGTCGTCCAGTGGATCGATCTTGCCGGCAACATGGATCACGTTTTCGTCGATGAAGCAGCGCACCACATGAGCGATGGCGTCGGTCTCGCGAATGTTGGCGAGGAACTTGTTGCCGAGGCCATCACCTTTTGAGGCGCCGGCGACGAGGCCGGCGATGTCGACGAATTCCATCGAGGTAGGAATCACTTTCTCCGGCTTGACGATGGTGGCAAGTACGTCGAGTCGCGGATCCGGCATCGGCACGATGCCGGTGTGTGGCTCGATGGTGCAGAACGGGAAGTTTTCTGCGGCGATGCCGGCCTTGGTCAGCGCATTGAAGAGAGTCGACTTGCCGACGTTCGGCAGGCCGACGATGCCGCATTTGAAACCCATCTCAGTGTCCTTCAGTGTCCTGTTGTGATGATCTGCGTTCTTTATGGGCGGCAGCGCGATTCGCTCAGACCGAGAAGCCGTTCAACCGGTTCATCGCGCGCGCAGCATCGCTGCCGACGATCAGCGGAGTTTCGGCAATCGCCGCCGCAATCGCCGCGTCCATTTTTTCCTGATCGGCGGCTTGCGCGCGGCCGAGCACCCAGGGAGTCACCTGATCTTTGTGCGGCGGCCGGCCGATGCCGATGCGCAGGCGCAGAAATTCGGTGCTGTTGCCGTGGCAGGCGACGATATCGCGCAGGCCGTTGTGGCCGCCATGCCCGCCACCTTGCTTGAGACGCACTGTACCCGGCGGCATGTCGAGTTCGTCGTGCGCGACCAGCATCTGTTCGGGTGCAATCCTGAAAAAGGCAGCGAGCGCGCCGGTAGCCTGCCCGCTGCGGTTCATGAATACCGTCGGGACCAGCAAGCGCACGTCGTGGCCGGCGATTGCGACCCGTGCCGTGCGGCCAAAAAATTTACCTTCCGTGACCAGCGTCGCGCCAAGTTCCCGTGCGAGCCGCTCGACGTACCACTGGCCCGCGTTGTGGCGAGTGTGTTCGTATTCCGGCCCGGGATTGCCGAGCCCGACGATGAGAGCGATGCCGTTGGCCATGGTTGTTTTGGCGTCAGGTTGTGTGCGGGAGTCTGGGTGTGGCGGTTCGGCTGCCAAGAAAAAGGGCCGGAACACTTCGCCCGCAGTGCGGGGGTTGCATTCCGGCCCCGGAGCCAATCCGCAGGCGAGTCCGGCTTATTTCTTCTCCGGCTTATCAGCCTTCTCTGCGGACTTCTCGCCACCGGCAGGTGCGGCCGCTTCTGCTGCAACGACCGGCGCTTCCTCGATGACAACCTTGACCACGTGCACGTTGGCGACCGCGAGGTCGTGACCGTGCATAAGCTGAACCAGTGCGACGCCTTCCGGCAACACGATGTTGGACAGGTGCACGTGGTCGCCCAGGGCAACGGCAGCCATATCGACCGCGAGATATTCCGGCAGGTGCTTCGGCAAGCAACTGACTTCAACGTCGGACAGGTCGTGGTGAATCTCGCCGCCCTGTTCCTTCACGCCGGTGCAGATATCTTCGTTGATGAAGTGCAGCGGGACACGCATTGTGATCTTCTGGTTCGCATCGACGCGCTGTAAGTCGATGTGTGTCGGTATCTTCCTGACCGGGTGGCGCTGCATGTCGCGCAGTACCGCCTGCTCGGTTTTGCCATCGAGCACGATGGTGAGAATGTGCGAATAAAACGCTTCATTCTCCAGTGCTTTTGACAGTTCCTTCAGGCCGACGCTGATCGGCGTTGGGGTTTTGTTGGCACCGTACATGATGCCCGGTACTTTTGCCGCGAGGCGACGCAGGCGGCGGCTCGCAGCCTTGCCCTGGTCGACGCGGGTTTCCGCTATGAGTTCGAACTGGTTAGACATGATGTCTCTCCGTTTTTGCATCCACGCCCTGCGACCGGGTTGGTGGATGGTTGCTGGATGCCAGCCGTTGCCGGCGGGCGGTTAAAAATCGTGTGCTGTAAGGATGTTTTATCAAAGAGTGAAAAGTCAGTGTCCTGAGAGCGGGCCCACGCGATCGAACATCGCCGAGAGCGACTCCTCGTTGCTGGTGCGCCGCACCGCTTCGGCGAGCATCAACGCCATGCTGACCTGGCGAATCTTGCCGCAGGCGCGGGCGCGGTCGGACAGCGGAATGGTGTCGGTGACCACCAGCGTGTCGAGTTGGGAATTCGTGAGGTTTTCAATGGCCGGCCCGGACAGTACCGGGTGCGTGCAGTAGGCAACCACCTGTTTGGCGCCATTTTCCTTCAATGCTGCCGCTGCCTTGCATAGCGTGCCGGCGGTATCGACCATGTCGTCGATCACCAGGCAGGTGCGGCCTTCAACATCGCCGATGATGTGCATGATCTGCGCTTCGTTCGCTTTTGGGCGGCGTTTGTCGATGATGGCGAGATCAGCGTCGTTCAACTGCTTGGCCATGGCGCGGGCGCGCAGCACGCCGCCGACGTCCGGGGATACGACGATCAGATCCTCATACTTCTGGCGCTCGATGTCGGCCTGCAATACCGGCGTCGAGTAAACGTTGTCTACCGGGATATCAAAGAACCCCTGGATCTGGTCGGCATGCAGATCGACGGTGAGCACGCGATCGACGCCGACAGTGGTGATCATGTCGGCGACGACTTTCGCGGTGATCGGCACGCGCGCCGAGCGCACGCGGCGATCCTGGCGCGCATAGCCGAAGTAGGGGATCACGGCGGTGATGCGCGCGGCCGAGGAGCGCCGCAGGGCGTCGGCCATCACCACCAGTTCCATGAGGTTGTCGTTGCTCGGTGCGCAGGTGGACTGGACGATGAACACATCCTTGCCACGCACGTTCTCGTGAATTTCCACCGTTGTCTCGCCGTCGCTGAAGCGGCCGACTTCAGCTTCGCCCAGCGGAATATGCAGGGCGGCGCAGATCTTGCGGGCAAGTTCCGGATTGGCGTTGCCGGTGAAGACGACGAGCTTGGACACGTCAGCGACCTCAACAGCATCTAATGAGGGAAGGAAAATGGCAGGGGTAGATGGATTCGAACCACCGAATGGCAGGATCAAAACCTGCTGCCTTACCGCTTGGCGATACCCCTGCAAAACCGTGTGACTGCGGGTTGTTGCTCAATCCCCGAGGGTCGCCGGCGAGCGGTTGACGCCTCGTGCAACAAACCCGGAATAGCGGGGGGGGAGCAACTGCAGGATGCGCCGTGCTTCTTGCTCGGCATCGCAGGCCATGAACACGCAGGCCCCGGTGCCGGTGAGTCTCGCGAGACCGAATTGCCCGAGCCAGTCGAGCGCTTCGGCGACCTCGGGATGCAGGCGCCTCACCACTGCTTCGCAGTCGTTCCGGAATCGGGATTCAAGCCCCGGTTCGCGGAGGGTCGCCATTGTCATCAGGGGGGTATCGCGTGTCAACGACGAATCCCGGAAAACATCGGCAGTTTTGACGTGGCAGCCGGGGTGAATGACGAGGTACCAGCGTCGGGGCAGGTCGATGGGCGTCAGTCGCTCGCCAATTCCTTCGCCGAAGGCGGTGTGGCCGCGCACGAACACCGGCACGTCAGCGCCCAGGCTGAGGCCGATGCCCGCCAGCGTGTCGGTATCAAGGCCAAGGCCCCACAGGCGGTTGAGGCCGAGCAGTGTTGAGGCGGCATCGGACGAGCCGCCACCGAGCCCGCCGCCGGCCGGCAGGCGTTTGGTGAGTTGGATGCGGGCGCCCCGGGTGGTACCGCTGTGCGCCTGCAGGGCCTGCGCGGCGCGCCAGAGGAGGTTTTGTTCATGCGGCACACCGGGCAAATCGTTGAGGCTGAGTCGGTCGGCGGCCGTGAAGGTGATGAGGTCGCCGTAATCGAGCAGTTGAAACAGGGTTTGCAGCAGGTGATAACCGTCGGCGCGGCGGCCCGTCACATGCAGGAACAGGTTGAGTTTGGCCGGTGCCGGCAGCGTCAGCTGCGTCGGTAGCGGGCGCGCGCCGGTCATGGTTTTTTTTGTTGCCCGCCGAGGTTCCAACGCTCGATCAGCAGCGTCACCCGGCTGTCGCCGCCGATGGCTATGATGCGGTGCGGAAGTGTCCGGCGGGAGGCGACGCTGCCGTCGGGGCGATAGCGATCGAGGCTGATTTCCCAGTTTTGCTGGCGGATCTTCAGCGGCCGGCCGGCCGGATCGTTTTCGATAGCCGCCTCGCTGCCCGGTGCCGGCAGGCCGCGCACCCAGAATGCGAGGCTGTTGATCGACACCGGCCAGCCGATGGCCTCGGCCAGCAGCGCTTCCGGGTCGTCGCTCTCGTGAGCGCCCTGCTTGTCTTCGATGCGGATCAGGGCGCTGTCGCCGCTGATCCGGGTGGCGCCCTGGCCGAGCGGCCCGTGCGCCATCATGCGGTAGCGATCGCCATCCTGTTGCCAGGTGAGGGCGGCGCTGCCACCGGTTTCGCCGTGGCGGAAGCCGACTTTGCCCTGCACGCTGAAATGCGTCAGTGCTGCCATGTCGGCCGCTGACCAGGACAGATCAGGCGCCGGCCGGTTGTGTGCGCAGCCGGCCAGCCCGGTTGCCGCGAGCGCCGTCGCGAGCAGGATCAGCAGAATTCCGGGTTGCCGTCCCCTCATGGATCGAGGCGCCGGATGGTCTGGCGCAGCGTGTTGTTCTCTGGATCAAGCGCGCGGGCGCGCTGCCAGATTTGTTTGGCGGCGCGGTGCTGGCCGTTGGCCCAGAGGGCCTCACCGAGGTGGGCGGCGATTTCGGCATCGGGCGCCAGCGACAAGGCGCGCTGCAGCCAGCCGATGGCTTCTGCAGTCTTGCCCTGGCGAAATAGCACCCATCCCATGCTGTCGACGATTGCCGGGTCGTCCGGCGAAAGCGCCAGCGCGCGCTCGATCAGGGTGCGGGCCTCATCGTGGCGATTGGTGCGATCGGCCAGCGTGTAGCCGAGCGCGTTCAACACCATCACATTGTTTGGCTGTACGGCCAGGATCGTCCGCAGATCAGCCTCGGTGACTTCGATGCGGCCGAGGCGCTCGGCGGCCATGGCGCGCGCATAGCGCAGATCGTTGTCGGTTGGATCAACAGCCAGAGCGCGGTCGATCACCGCGAACGCTTCGGCGCCGGCGTCGGCGCGCCACAGCAGTTCACTCTCGGCAACGTAGAGTTGCGACGCCGATTCCGGGGCCTGCTGGCGCAATGCCGCGATGAGCGCCCGGGCCTCTGCGAGGCGCCCGGTTTTTTGCCAGGCGTAGGCCACCTGCACCTGTGCCTGCAGGAACTGCGGGCCGCGCACGTTCTGGAAATAACCGGCCGCATCGCCGTGACGCTGTTGCGCAACGGCGATGCGGCCGGCGTAGAACCAGGCTTCGTCTTCACGGTAACCGCTTTCAGCGAGCGCGACGAAACGTTGGCGAGCCGAATCCGGATGGCCGGTTTCCCATTCGAGCAGTGCCAACGACATCACCAGATCGCCGTCTTCCGGCCAGATCAGCAACATGTTTTCCAGTTCGCGTTTGGTATCGCGGCCACGGTTTGCTTCCAGCAGAGTGCGCAGGTAGGCAAGCCGCAGGTCGCGCTCGCGGGGGAATTTTTTGGTGGCATTGCGCAGCAGCTTCCGCGCCGCTGTGCTGGCGCCGGTGGCAGCCAGCAGCCGACCTTCAAGCTCAAGGGTAGCAGGGTGGTTCGGATCGAGCGCGCGCGCGCGCTGCGCCAGGGCGAGAGCGCCTATGGGGTCGCCGTTGATGTCAGCCAGGGCAGCACGCGCGAACCACAGGCGCGTGTTTTCCGGGTGCGTTACCGATAGGTTGGCAAGCAGTTCATCGATGCGCGCGCGTATGACGGGCTCGGATTCCTGAGCATATTGGACGACGAAGTTGAAACGCACCGGCTGCCCGGCGCTGCTTAGCAGGCGGTCGAGCAACGGTGCAGCCGCCTCGATCTCGCCGCCTTGGATCAGCCCCAATACGGCATTGGTGTTCGCTTCGGGATCCTCTGGCGCAAGCTCCGCCCACAGGCTGGCTGCGGCGCGGATTTGGTCCGGTTGGCGGACGTACCAGGCAATCCGGGTGGCGCGGGCAGCGAGAGCCGGATCGCGCAGTGCACGCGCCTGGCGCAGATAGGCGGCAAGTGCTGTGTCCGGTTGGGCGCGTTGACCGGCGATTTCTCCGACGAGCAGGTCGTACAGCGTGTCGGCCGACCAGGTGCTGACCACCACCGGTGGTGGCTGAGCGGCGGCGGGAGGCACTGCGGGCACTGCGGGTGCACGGGCAAGTGTGCTGCATCCTGCGAGGCCAACACCAACGAGTAGCGTGCCAAGCAGGATGCCGACGAGTTGCCTGGAGAGGAATTGCATGCGTGGTAACGGCGCCTGTCTGGCGGGGGAGTCACACGATTCAATCACGCGGTTTGTCGGCGGAGCAAGTTGGCAATTTGTTTTCCGTGCGCCGATCCCGCAAAATCCGCCGCGCCGCACGGGTGGCATATGCCCGGATTTCCCGGGCGAATTTTCTGGTATGGACGGTTCATGGCCCTGCTCGCGGTTGGCGTGAGTCATCGCACGGCGCCGGTTGAGTTGCGTGAGCAGCTCGCGGTTCCCGGCGAACGCCTGCCTGCGCTGCTGCAGGCGATGCAGCAGGAGCTTGCGCTTGGCGAAGTGGCGATGCTCTCAACCTGCAACCGCACCGAAATCTACTGCACCGTAGCCGATGATGGCGTTGTCGACGGCACCCGGTTGCTGGGCTGGCTTGCAGCGAGGCAGCAAATTGTTGCTGAGCGCCTGCTTGCTGCGCACTACGCGCATACGGGACCGGACGCCGTCCGGCACATGATGCGGGTTGCCAGCGGCCTCGATTCGCTGGTGTTGGGCGAGCCGCAGGTGTTCGGGCAAATGAAGAACGCTTATGCCGTTGCGCATCAGGTCGGCACCGTCGGCAAGGCGCTGGAGCACTGTTTTCAGCAGGTGTTTGCTGTCGCCAAGAAAGTGCGCAGTGAAACGGCGATCGGCGCCAACCCGGTGTCGGTCGCCTATGCGGCCGTGGTGCTGGCAAAGCATTTGTTCAGTGACATCAGCCAGACCAGCGCGTTGCTCATTGGTGCTGGCGAGATGATGGATCTGGTTGCGCGCCATCTAAGCGAAAACGGCGTGCGGGCAATCACCGTTGCCAATCGCACGTTGGCCCGCGCTCACGCATTGGCCGATCCCTACGGTGGCCGCGCGGTGACCATGGAAGAAATCCCCTACGTGCTGGAGGCAGTCGATATCGTGATTTCCTGTACTGCTGCGCAGGTGCCGATTCTCGGCAAAGGCACGGTCGAGCGGGCGTTGAAGCGCCGCCGGCACCGGCCGTTGTTCTTGGTCGATCTTGCGGTGCCGCGCGACATTGAGCCGGAGATCGCCCAGCTGGACGATGTGTATCTCTACGGTATCGACGATCTGCATGGCGTCATCGACGACAATGTCAAAGCGCGCGAGGCGGCCGCGCGCGCTGCCGAGGTGATCGTCGCCGAGCGCAGTGCGCATTATCTGGTGCAGCAGCGCGAGCAGGGCGCGACGGATACGCTGCAGCGGGTGCGCGCACGGGTCGAGGCGTTGCGCGATGCGGAAATGGCGAAGGCACAGGCTGAAATCGCCCGTGGCGGCGACCCGGTGCAAATCATGCAGCGGATGGGCCGGGCGTTGGTCAACAAGATTCTGCACGATCCGAGTATCGCCATGCGTCAGGCGGCGGCGGCAGGTCGTGATGAACTGCTGGCGTTTTCGCGGGTGTTGTTTGCCGTTGACGGCGATGGCGCGACGGGCGCAAAACCAGGCCATGCTGTTGGCGAGCACGCTGCTGATGATGGTGCCGACGGTGACGAGCGCGCCGCTGACGAAGGCGACAACGCGTGACACCGACCATCGCGCGTCGACTGGAGCGTCTCGTCGAGCGGCACGAGGAAATTGCCGGTCTGCTTGCCGAGCCGGCCATGGCGGCGGATGGCGAGCGGTTTCGTCGTTTTTCTGTTGAGTATGCGCAGCTGGAGCCGGTGGTCGTGGCGTTCCGCGCCTGGCGCCGCGTGCAGGAGCAGTTGACGGCGGCCGAGCAGTTGGCCGGTGAAGCCGATGCCGACATACGTGTGCTGGCGGCCGAAGAAGCGGCGAGCTTGCGCACGCAGATGCCACTGTTGGAAGAAAAGCTGCTGTATCTGCTGGTGCCGCAGGATCCGCTCGATGGCGCCAACGTTTTCCTTGAGATTCGCGCCGCCGCCGGTGGCGACGAGGCAGCCATTTTTGCCGGTGATCTGTTCCGCATGTATTCGCGTTATGCCGCGCTGCGCGGCTGGCATGTGGAAGTAGTCAACAGCAGTGCCGGCGAGCACGGCGGCTACCGTGAAATCGTCGCGCGCATCGCCGGCGCCGACGTGTACTCGCGGCTGAAGTTCGAGTCCGGAACGCACCGCGTGCAGCGGGTGCCGGCGACCGAGGCGCAGGGTCGTGTGCACACATCCACCTGCACGGTGGCGGTGTTGGCCGAGCCGCCGGAGGTCGAGGCCATCGACATCCGCAAGGACGATCTGAAAGTGGATACCTTTCGTTCTTCCGGTGCCGGCGGCCAACACGTCAACGTCACCGAGAGTGCGATCCGCATCACGCATATACCCAGTGGCATCATCGTCGAGTGTCAGGACGAGCGCAGTCAGCACAAGAACCGTGCCCGGGCGATGGCGTTGCTCGCGGCGAAGTTGCTGTCGAGTGCGCAGGAGGCGCAAACGAAGGACACCGCGCAAAAGCGTCGTCTGCAGGTGGGCACCGGCGATCGTTCCGAGCGCATCCGCACGTATAATTTTCCGCAGGGGCGCGTCACCGACCACCGCATCGAATTGACGCTGTATCGGCTCACCGAGACGATGGCCGGCGATCTGGATGCGTTGATCGGCCCGCTGGTGCAGGAGCATCATGCCGGGCAACTTGCTGCGCTTGCGGACGGTGAATTGTGAACAGTGCTCTGGTGAACGGTGCAGCATGACTACACTGGCCGAATTACTGCTCTCGGCGACCCGCCGGCTTGTGCGTTCGCCGTCGTCCAGAATCGACGCCGAGGTGCTGATGATGCGCCTGCTGCGCGTGGATCGGGCGTTTCTCTACGCGCGACCCGAGATGGCAATTCCCGCCGCGACTGCTGCTGTCTATGACACGCTGGTCGATGCGCGTGAGCGCGGCATGCCGATCGCTTATCTGACGGGCGAGCGCGAATTTTTCTCGCATGTGTTTCGTGTCACCCCGGATACGCTGATTCCACGGCCCGACACCGAGCTGCTCGTTGAGGCGGCACTGCAATTGAAATTACCCGAGCCGGCACGGGTACTCGATCTGGGTACCGGCAGCGGCGCCATCGCCATCACGCTGGCACTGGAATGTCCGGCCTGGGATGTCACAGCCACCGATGCGGTCGATGCAGCGCTTGCTGTTGCCCGCGACAACGCGGCGCGCCTGGGCGCCTGCGTGCGGTTTGCCGGCGGCGACTGGTTTACGGCCCTGGTGCCGGATGATCGTTTCGATCTGATCATCAGCAACCCGCCTTACATCGCACCCGACGATGTCCATCTTGACGAGGGGGACCTGCGCTTCGAGCCGCGCAGTGCACTGATTGCTGCGGACGACGGTCTGGCCGCCATTGCCCACATTGTCGATGCGGCGCGTCATCGCCTGCATGCGCAGGGCTGGTTACTCATGGAACACGGCTGGCAGCAAGGTGAAGCGGTGCGCGCGCTCGCCGCCGCTGCCGGTTATGCACCGGTTAAAACGCTGGTCGATCTTGCCGGCAAGCCGCGCGCGCTGCTCGCCGGCTGGCAACAACCGGATGATCCGGAGCATGCCCACCATGGGTGATCTGCCTGGCGCCCCGGCGCTCGACGATGACGAGTTGCTGCGTTACAGCCGCCAGTTGCTGCTTGCTGGCTTCGATGTGGCCGGGCAGGAAAAGCTGCGCGCCGCGCGGGTGCTGGTGATCGGTGCCGGCGGCCTCGGCAGCCCGGTGTGTCTGTATCTGGCCGCTGCCGGCATCGGCGAGCTGGTGATCGTCGATCACGACAGCGTTGATCTTTCCAATTTGCAGCGGCAAATCGCGCACGGGACTGCCGATCTTGGCCGGCCGAAGGCCGCCAGTGCTGCTGACGCCTGTCGTGCGCTCAATCCGCGCATCGTTGTCATGCCGATCATCGCGCAGGCCGATGCAGAGCTGCTCGCAACGTTGGCGAGCGCTGCTGATTGCGTGGTCGATTGCTGCGACAATTTTGCCACGCGAGCAGCCATTAATCGTGCGTGCCATGCAGCGCGTGTGCCGTTGGTGTCAGGTGCGGCGGTGCGCATGGAAGGGCAACTGGCCGTGTTCGATTTTCGCACCGCGCCCGCGCCTTGCTATGCATGTCTTTATGGCGACATGGCAGGTGAGGATACCGGTTGTGCGCGCAACGGGGTGATGGCGCCATTGGTGGGTGTGATCGGCTCACTGCAGGCGCTGGCGGTTATCCGCTTGCTGGCCGGTTATGGTGAGTCGGCGCATGGCACCTTGTCGGTGTTTGATGGCATGCGCAACGCCTGGCGTACGCTGCGCATCGGTGCCGACCCGGCTTGCCCTGTGTGTGCTCAGGGCTGAGCTGCTTTGGTTGTATTGGTTGCGCGCAGCACTCAGAAGTTGGAGAGATCCACTACCTGCCGGTTCAGTCGCGTGATCTGCTTGGCCATGTCGACCAGCAACGACTGAATCATCGTCGGGTTCGAGCGGATCAGTACCGCAAATTGATCGCGCGGCACTTTCACCACGGCGCAACGCGTTTTTGCCCGCACGGTGGCGGAGCGCGGTTGCTCGGTGAGCACCGCCAGCGCACCGATGACTTCGCCTTCGCCGATCTGGCCGACGACAACATTGTCGACCAGCACTTCGGCCTCGCCTTCGAACAGGCTGTAGACGTAATCGGCACGCTCGCCCTGGTGAATAATCGCTTCGCCCGGATTGAAATGCTGAAAGCCCGGAGTGGCCTGGGTGCCGCGCTCGGTGAGTGAGGCGATGCAGCGAACCATCAGCGCCTGTTGGGTCAGCAGCAGTTTGGTCCAGATGCGGCCGACCTCGCGGTCGCCCAGTACTGCCTGCATGAACTGCAGCGTATCGAATTCGGTAAGCAGAGTGGTGCTCACCGTTTCGTAATTGACTACGGCATTGACAGACGAAGCCTGCAGGCCGGCGTCCGGCAGCAGCAGTTCGCCTTCCTCCAGCGTGTACAGCGGCTTGCGATCATAGGTGATCGTGAGTGTGCCGCTATCGATGCGGTAGACACGGTTGGGATTCAATCCGCTGGCAAGGGCATCGTGGGTGTTCGCAAGGCTGAGCGGCTGGCCAACGGATTTCGAGCGCTCGATGAGCTCCTGCGCCAGCTTGCGATACTGTTTCGAGAGTGCCGAAAAGCTCGCGTCCACTTCTGCCTGCGGAATCATCGTTCACCCTCCCAGTTTACGCAGCAGAATGTCGTTTACCTGTTGCGGATTGGCCTTGCCTTGCGAGGCTTTCATGATCTGGCCGACGAAGAATCCCAATTTTTTCCTGCGTTTGGCCTCATCGGATGCACGGTAATCCTCGACCTGCGCGGCATGGGCGGCAAGTACCGTGTCGACGATCGCTTCCAGCGCGCCGCTGTCGCTGACCTGTTTTAGGCCCCTTTCTGCGATGATTGCGTCGGCGCTGGCGCCTTCGCCGAGCCATAGGGCATCAAACACTGTCTTGGCCAGTTTCGACGACAGCGTACCGTCGGCGATGCGCGCGACCAGGCCACCCATCTGCACGGCACTGACCGGGCTGTCCGTGATCCCTTTCTCATCGGCGTTCAGCCGGCCGCCGAGCTCGGTGATCGTCCAGTTGGCGACGAGCTTGGCGTTCGCTTTGCCGTTGCCGGCCGCCTGTACGGCAGCCTCGAACCAGCAGGCAAGATCCTGATCGCTCACCAGTTGGGCGGCGTCATAGGCACTCAAGCCGAAATCGGCGATAAAGCGCGCACGCTTCGCAGCGGGCAGTTCCGGCAGCGTGCTGCGTATGCGGGCGATGTCGGTGTCGGTGACGATCACCGGCAGCAGGTCGGGATCCGGAAAGTAGCGGTAGTCGTTGGCGTCTTCCTTGCCGCGCATGGCATGCGTGCGATTGCTTGCCGGGTCGTACAGTACGGTGGACTGAATGATTTTTCGGCCGGATTCGAGCTCCTCGATCTGCCAGTCTACTTCGCTGTTGATGGCCTTTTCGATGAAGCGAAACGAGTTGACGTTCTTGATTTCACGGCGCGTGCCGAACTTTTCGGCGCCCTTGCGCCGCACCGACACGTTGCAGTCGCAGCGCATCGAGCCTTCATTCATGTTGCCGTCGGAAATACCAAGATAGCGAATCAACGCGTGGATCGCCCGAGCGTAGGCCACGGCTTCTTTCGCCGAGCGCATGTCCGGTTCGGACACGATTTCCAGCAACGGGGTGCCCGCGCGGTTGAGGTCGATCCCGGTCATGCCGTGAAAATCTTCGTGCAGCGATTTGCCGGCGTCTTCCTCAAGATGGGCGCGGGTAACGCCGATGCGTTTGACGCTGCCGTCTTCGAGCGTGATGTCAATGTGGCCAGGGCCGACGATCGGCAGATCCATCTGCGATATCTGGTAACCTTTCGGCAAATCCGGGTAGAAATAATTCTTGCGCGCAAAAACGCTGCGCTGGCCGATCTGCGCGTCGATGCCCAGGCCGAACAGCACGGCCATCCGCACGGCCTCGGCGTTCAGTACCGGCAGCACGCCCGGCATTCCCAGATCGATCAGCGATGCCTGGGTGTTCGGCGCGGCACCGAACGCAGTCGACGAGCCGGAAAATATTTTCGATTGCGTGGCGAGCTGGACGTGCACTTCCAGCCCGATGACGACTTCCCAGGCGGCAGCATGGCTCATGCGAAAGCCTCCGGAATACGCGTGTGCCAGTCGGTTTCCTGCTGGTAGCGGTGCGCCGCGTTCAGCAGTCTGGCTTCAGTGAAATAGTTGCCGATCAACTGCATGCCGACCGGCAGGCCACCGGTTCCGGAAGAATTGTCGAAGCCGCAGGGAATCGACAGGCCCGGCACGCCTGCGAGGTTGACGGCAATGGTGTAGATGTCGGCCAGGTACATCGCCACCGGATCGTCCTTTTTTTCGCCCAGCCGGAATGCCGTGGCCGGTGATGTTGGCCCGAGGATCAGGTCGACTTCGGTGAAGGCGCGCACAAAATCTTCCTTGATCAGCCGTCGCACCTGTTGCGCTTTCAGATAGTAGGCGTCGTAATAACCGGCAGACAGCGCATAGGTGCCGACGAGGATGCGGCGCTTCACTTCGGCGCCGAAACCTTCCGAGCGCGAGCGCTCGTAAAGATCGGTAAGGTCGCGCGGATCGGCACAACGGTGACCAAAACGAACGCCGTCGAAGCGCGAGAGGTTTGACGAGCACTCGGCCGGCGCGATGACGTAATACGCCGGCACCGACAGACCGGCGTTCGGCAGGTCGATTTCGTGCACATGTGCGCCGAGTTTTTCGAACACGCGGATCGCTTCGCGCACGGCGCGTTCGGTGCCGGCGTCAAGACCCGCGCCAAAAAACTGTTTCGGCAGACCGATGCGCAGGCCGCGCAGATCATCGTTGAGGGTGGCGGTGTAGTCGGGCACCGGCTCGTTGAGCGAGGTGGAATCCTTGACGTCGTGACCGCTCATGACATTGAGCAGCAGCGCGGCGTCTTCGGCGCTCTGTGCCATCGGGCCGGCCTGATCGAGCGACGAGGCGAACGCAATCATGCCCCAGCGCGAGACCCGCCCGTAGGTGGGTTTCAGACCGGTGAGGTTGCACAGCGCAGCCGGCTGGCGGATCGAGCCGCCGGTATCGGTGCCGGTGGCGCAGGGCGCGAGCCGGGCAGCAACTGCCGCTGCCGAGCCGCCGGAGGAGCCGCCGGGCACGCGGGCGGTGTCCCAGGGATTTTTCACCGGGCCGTAAAAACTGGTCTCGTTGGAGGAGCCCATCGCGAACTCGTCCATGTTGGTCTTGCCGAGCATGATCATGCCGGCCTGGCCGAGCCGGTTGGTGACCTCTGACTCATAGGGGCTGATAAAGCTGGCGAGCATCTTCGAGCCACAACTGGTGCGCACGTCCTGCGTGCAGAAGATGTCCTTGTGGGCAATCGGCAGGCCGAGCAGGGCGCCGGCCTCGCCGGCGGCACGGCGCCGGTCGGCCGCTGCTGCCGCCGCCACGGCCGGCTCGGCGGTCACGGTGATGAAACTGTTGAGCGCCGGATCGTGGGCGGCGATCCGGCTGAGGAAGTGGCGGGTCAGTTCAACGCTGGAAAACCGGCCGGCGGCCAGTCCGCGGGATAGTGCAGCAAGGGTCAGGCGATGCATGTCAGAGCCTTCTTTCGGGTATTTGTTCCGGTCTTCATTCAATGACGCGCGGGACGAGGAAAAGGCCATTTTCCACGGCAGGTGCGTTGCGTTGATACACGTCGCGCTGGTTGGTTTCGGTGACGCGGTCCGCCCGCAGCGGCTGGATTGCATCAAGCGGGTGTGCCATGGGCACGACACCGTCGGTGGCGACCGCCTGCAGGCGGTCGACCATCCCCAGGATGCTGCCAAGCCGTGCGGCAACCTCGGCGCGTTCACCGGCAGTGACGCGCAGCCGTGCCAGGCGGGCGATTTTCTCCACGTCGCTTTCGGTGAGTGCCATGTGTGGCTCCTGCAGGTGAATGCGTTGTTGGGCGGCTGCGATTATGAAAAAAAGAGAATAAACAGTGGAAGAATGGTGAAAATGTGCAACATGTCCGGGGAATTGCGGTGTTTTCGGCGGTGCTGTCCTTGCCCGGATACGGCCGGCATTGTTAAAGTTGCCGCCTTCAATCCGTGGGCGGGCTTTGCTGCTCCCGCTCCCGATTCCCCAGCCCAGTCCAGGCCAGCGCAGGGTTGCCCCGCCGACATGACTTTTCTGAAAAACCTGAGTTTGAGGAATCTCCGCCGGGCGTTCTCTACCGATCTGTCGATCGATCTGGGAACGGCCAACACACTCATCTATGTCCGCGATCGCGGAATTGTATTGGATGAGCCTTCTGTTGTCGCCATACGCCACAACGCGAATCAGAAGAACGTGATCGAGGTCGGTGTGGCAGCCAAGCGCATGTTGGGCCGCACGCCCGGCAACATCACTGCGGTGCGCCCACTGAAGGACGGCGTCATTGCCGATTTCGAAGTAACCGAACAGATGCTTCAGCACTTTATCCGCAAAGTGCACGATGGTGGATTTTTCCCGCCGAGCCCGCGTGTCATTGTCTCGGTTCCGTACAAATCCACGCTGGTCGAGCAGCGGGCGATCCGTGACGCCGCCGAAGGCGCAGGTGCAAGTCAGGTCGAGCTGATTTACGAGCCGATGGCAGCGGCGATCGGTGCCGGGCTGCCGGTTGAGGAAGCCAGCGGCTCCATGGTTGTCGATATCGGCGGTGGTACTACCGAAATTGCGATCATCGCGCTCAACGGCATCGTGCATGGCGATTCGGTGAAAATCGGCGGCGATCGTTTCGACGAGGCGATCGTTGCGTTCGTGCGTCGCCAGTACGGCTCGCTGATCGGCGAAGCAACGGCTGAGCGCATCAAGCACGAAGTTGGCAGTGCGTTTCCGTCCGATGAGTTGCGCGAAATCGATGTGCGCGGTCGCAATCTTGCCGAAGGCGTACCGCGGAGTTTTACGCTCAACAGCGAAGAAATTCTCGAGGCGCTGCAGGAGCCGCTCGCGGGCATCGTCAACGCCGTCAAGAATGTGCTTGAGGCCTGCCCGCCGGAGCTTGCCTCGGATATCGCCCTGCGCGGCATCGTGCTCACCGGCGGCGGCGCGCTGTTGCGCGATCTCGACAAGCTGCTTTCCGAAGAAACCGGGCTGCCGGTCGTGGTCGCCGAGGATCCGCTGACCTGCGTGGCGCGTGGTGGTGGCAAGGCTCTCGAACTGCTCGATACACTGGGCTTCGAGCTGCTGGTTCTTTAGATCGCAGGAAGAAAGTGACCGACAGGATTGTCAGATAGCGGATTCCGGGCGGCGCATTTGCCGCCCGTTTCATCATTCATGTGCAGGCTGGAGCACGCGTCACCATGGGCAAGACGCTGTTCGCGGAAGAGCCCGATTCCGGTTACCGGTTGTTGTTCGCGGTGCTCTGCGCTGCGCTTCTCCTGTTCATCGACGTCCGCTTCGGCTGGCTCAAGCCGGTACGCAATGCGCTGGCCATCGTCACTGAAACCGTGGTGACGGTCACCGATCTGCCGCGGCGTGCCTTTGTCGGCCTGGACGAGGCGATTACCACGCGTAATACGCTCACCGCAGAAAATGCACGACTGATGCAGGAAAATCTTGTCCTGCAACGGCACGTACAGCGCCTTGCAGCAATGACTGCCGAGAACTCCCGCTTACGCGAACTACTTAACTCCTCCGCATTGCTCGACAGCAACGTGCTGGTCGCCGAGATCATCGGTGTTGATCCGGATCCGTCGCGTGTCGAGGTCATCATCGACAAGGGTGCAGCCGATCGGTTGTATGTCGGCCAGCCGGTGCTGGATGCCAGCGGCATCATCGGTCAGCTCATCGCGGTCGGCCCGTCGCAGAGCCGCGTCATCCTCATCACGGATCATCGCCACGGCCTGCCGGTTGAGATCAACCGCAACGGCGTACGCAGCATTGCCACCGGCACCGGCAAGTCGGGGCTGCTGCAACTGCAGTACCTGGCGGCCACCACCGACATCCGTGTCGGGGATCTGCTGGTGAGCTCCGGGCTTGGCGGGGTGTTCCCGCGCGGTTATCCGGTTGGCCGGGTTTCGCGGGTCGAGCGTGATCCGCGCGAGACCTTCATGCAGGTGGATGCCCTGCCGACGGCCGCCATCAAGCGCAGCCGGCATGTGTTGCTGGTTTTCGCGCAGCAGTTGCAGGCGACCCTGATGCAGCAGGTCGAAGCCATCCCCGCGCCGCCACAAGCTGCGGCACCAGCACCAGCACCGGCACCAGCACCAGCACCAGCACCAGCACCGGCACCGGCACCGGCCGGGTCGGGGGCGCAGCCATGAAGCATGCTCGTCGTGGCGCCTGGGTAGTTATCGTTTGTTTTTCTCTGTCGCTGTTGTTGACGGTCGTGCCGCTGCCGGATTGGCTGGACTGGTTCCGGCCGTCGTTCGCGTTGCTGGGCATTGTTTTCTGGTCGACTGCGTTGCCGGAGCGTTATGGCACCTGGAGCGCCTGGTGGCTGGGTCTGCTGTTCGATGTGCTGCTCGACGCGCCGCTGGGCGCGCATGCGCTGGCTTTCAGCGTGGCGGGTTTTGCTGCCAGCAGGCTCAGTGCCCGGATGAAGGTATACCCCATGCCGCATCAGATGATCGCTGTCGGCGTACTGTGCGGTGTCAGCCTGATGGTGTTGCGGCTGATCGGCAACCTCACCGGCACGACCACTTCGGCGCTACTGCCGTACCTGTTGCCGGTGGTGACTACCGCGCTGCTGTGGCCCTGGGCACAGGCGCTGCAGGATCGCCTGCGGCGCGCTTTCGGCGTCAATTGACAATCCCCGTGCAGCAACCGGATCTCGTGCTTGCCTCGGCGTCGCCACGTCGGCGTGAATTACTCGCGCAAATCGGCGTGCGCTACGGGGTGTGCGTCGCGGCCGTTGACGAGGCGGTCCTACCGGACGAAGCACCCGCCGCCTATGTCGAGCGACTTGCCCGCGCCAAGGCTGTTGCTGTCGTGCCGCAGGCTGGCGGGTTGCCGGTGCTCGGTGCTGATACGACGGTCGTCATTGATGAATGCATTCTCGGCAAGCCGGCAGATGCGCCTGATGCGGCAAACATGCTGCGGCGGCTTGCCGGTCGCGCGCATCGGGTACTGACGGCGGTTGCTATTTGCCATGGCGATCGTCTGCTGTCGCGGGTGAGTGTGACGCAGGTGTGGTTTGCGCCGCTGGACGATGCGTGTATTGACCGTTACATCGCCACCGGCGAGTCGTTCGACAAGGCCGGCGGCTACGCCATTCAGGGTTTCGGCGCCGCGTTAGTCACGCGTATTGATGGCAGCTATTCCGGCGTTGTCGGGCTGCCGCTCGTTGAGACCTGTGCACTGCTTGATGCATTCGGCGTGCCGTGCTGGGGTGCCGGCAAGCACGCCAACGGGTGTGCCGCATGACCGGGTTTATGGCGCGATTTTTCAACCGCGTGCGTGTTGAGCGGTGGCTCAACATGGCGTGGATTTCCGGCGCTGTCGGCGCTGTGCTGGTTGCGCTTTATGTGGTTATCGCCGGGCAATTGCTGTCGCTGTTGCCCTCCCATCGCGATGACATTGTTGCCTGGTTGAGTGGGCAGATCGGCATGCATGTCGAGATCGATGGCATCGCCGCTCGAATGCGCCTGTTGCGGCCGGTTGTGCATTTGCGTGGCGTCCGCCTGTATATGGCGGCCGGCGGTGTTGATGCGGGTGAGCGTGTGCCGGTATTGGCTGTGCCTGTCGTTGATCTTGAGCTGGCGCCGCTGGCGACGGCATTGGCACGTCGTCCGATTCTCGATTTGCTGCGCGTCGAAGGCATCGATCTGGCACTGGAAGAAAGCGAGGATGGCCGTTTGCGCCTCAAAGGCATGCCGCTCAACGTCAACGACGCGCTGGCGGCTGAGCGGTTGCAGCAGATGTTGCGCGGTGTATACCAGCAGCAGGACATCGTGGTTGAACGCGCGCGGCTGTCGATAGATAGCGCGCAGGTGCCGGTGACGGCATTCGAAAGCATCCGCCTGCACATGCACAACGACGGCGATCGGCATGAAGTCACCGGCGCCGCAACGGTTGTGGGGCCGGGCCGTTTGCCAGTGTCATTTGTCATGCATTTTGGCGGTGCGCCGGTAACGCGGGCCGACTTCGCCGCTGATCTCTGGGTGCATCTGCAACCGTCGTCGGCTGAAGGCTGGTTGCCGCGTCGCGATGTCGGGAATCTCTGGGTCGATTCGCTGTCCGGTGGTGGTGAGGCCTGGCTGCGGTTTGAGCAGGCACAGGTGGTCGGTATCACGGGTCGGGTACAGGTCAACGGCCTCGCCTTCAGTCTGGCCGATGGCAGCAAAATCGAGGGGGTGCTCGACCTCAACAGCCGCTTTCGCTGGCAGCCGCACAAGGACGGCTGGACGCTGGCGCTCGGCGGACTCCAGTTTCGCCGCCAGGGCCTGAACTGGCCGGAAACCGATGGCGCGATTGATGTCGCGCATGATGCGGCCGGCAATCTGCGGATACGTGCTGCGCTGTCGCGTGGCAGCCTGCAGATGCTGACCAGATTCGCCGACGTACTCCCGCCGGCGCAAGCCGAACTGCGCGCTGTGCTGCAGCGCACGGCCCCACAGGGGCAGATTGCCAATCTGCGCTTGGGTTGGGATGCTGCGGCCGAACCGGCCCAACGTTGGCATCTGGCGACGGATTTCGCGCAATTGGCGCTGCGAGCCGACGGCGCGTTGCCGGGGATCAGCGGCATGTCCGGCCATCTTGAGTTGCTACCCCGGGCCGGCATGGTGGCAATGCGCGCGCAGGCGGCAACCGTTGCGTTGCCGACAATCTTTGCCGCACCGCTGACGCTGGATGAAGCCGCGTTGCGGGCGGTTTGGCGTCATGATGCGGGTGGTTGGCAGGTGCGCACTGACCGCTTCACGCTACGCAACGCTGATGCGCGCGCCAGCGGGTTGGCGACGCTGGAAGTACCCGCAGACAGCGCCTCGCCGCGCTTGCAACTGTTGGGATTGGTCGAAGACGGCAACGCGCAGGCGACGTTGCGCTATCTGCCGCTGGCGACGAGCGAAGGCTTGCGCAACTGGTTGGCACAGGCAGGGATCGATGGCCATCTGCGTCGTGGCTCATTCCTGTTCGACGGACCCTTGCGCAAAGAGCCGGCGCTGTTGGCGCAGCGCACGTTCCAGATGCGCTTTGAGGCCGATGCCATCAAGTTGAATTTTTTGCCGGGGTGGCCGTCGTACAGCGGCGAGGATGCCGATGTCCTGGTGTCTGCCGGCCGGGTGGACGGGCGCGGCCGGCAGGGGCGATTGCTTGACAGCGTGCTGAACGATATCCACCTCACCATTACGCCGCCTGCGGAAAGTGTTGTGCCTGGAGAAGATTCGGCAACTCAGGTCGCGGCGTCACCGCAACTGCTTGCGCAGGCGCATGTTGATGGCGGCCTTGCCGATGTGTTCACTGTTTTCGGTGATACGCCGTTGCGCACGGTTGTGCCTGCGGAGTTATTGCGCTGGCGCGGCGACGGGCGGCTGAGCGCCGATGTGGAGGTGGCGATGGCGCTCGGTGCTGCCACGTCGCCGCGCGTGACGGTCGGTGGTGCGATCAGCGGCGCTACCCTGGCGGCCGCCGCGCATGCGCTTGAGGTCAGTGACGTTTCCGGGAAAGTTCAGTTCGACACCATCGATGGATTTTCCGGGCAGGATTTGCGTGGCCGCGTGCTCGGCAGTGCGCTGGTCGGCAGTGCGAGAACCGTGCTGCAGGATGGTCGCCAGCAAACGCTCGTCGATTTGCGCGGGCGCCTGAACATGCAGCCGGTCAACGCCTGGTTGCAGGTGCCGGTGCTCAATATGTTGAAGGGTGAGTCCGACGCCGCACTCGTCCTGCGCTTCGACACCGCGCGCGGCGGCAACGCGCAACTGGAAGTGCGCAGCGACCTGCGTGGCATTTCCTCCGCGGCACCGGCGCCGCTGGGGAAGCCGGCGAAGTCGGCAGTCGATACGCGGTTGTCTTACGGGCTGGGCACCGACACACCACGCTTGACGTTGCTGTCCGGGAAGATGTTGGCGGCAGATGTTACGTTGAAAAACGGCACGCCTCTGTTCGGTGCGATTGCGCTTGGCAGCACGCGGCTGCCGCCAAGTGCGGGTAACGGGCTGGTCATTGAGGGCAGCGCTCCGACAATTTCCATCGTCGACTGGCTGGCGTTTACCGGGCAGATGACCGGTGACACGAGTAAGCCGTCAGTGCAGGATTTTTCACTCGCGGGGGCACTCGCGGGCATTGCCGGATTGGGTGAGCGTTTGCAGCGTATCAATGTGACGGCCGATCGCATGGATATCGGGGTGCTGCCACTGGAGGCGGCCACGCTGCGGATGGGGCGCGACGCAGCCGGCTGGTCAGTGAGCATTGACAGTCGCTCGCTGCGTGGGCAGTTGCTGCTGCCTGACGGTTATCGTGCGCGTGGCGAACAGCCGGATGATCGACCGCTGGTGGTGCAGATCAATGCGCTGACGCTGCCGGCCGCGACGGCAGCGCGTCTGGGCGGCGCCAGCGAGCTGAAGCCGGCGACGATCCCGCACATGGCGCTCGCGCTCAACAATATTCGCATCGGCAACGACGATTACGGCAGTTGGTCGCTGGAGACGATCCCGGATCAGCAGGGTGTGCGCCTCAGGGATGTGCATGGCGCATACCGTGCGCTCGACATTCAGGGTCAGGGCACCTGGATGGCGGTGCCGGGTGGCGCGACGCGCACGCAATTTGTCGGCACGGCCAGCGCTGACGATCTGGCCCGCGTCAGCGAGGCCTTTGGTTTCGCGCCCAATATCAGTTCGGCGCAGGCGAAGATGGCCTTTGATCTTGCCTGGGCCGGCCGGCCGGTCGACTTCGATTTGCTCAGAGTGATCGGCACGGCTGCGCTTGATTTTCGCGACGGCCGCTTCATCACCAATTCGGCGAAGTCGCAGGCGTTGCGTGCCCTGGGCGTGTTCAATGTCAGCACCTGGCAGCGGCGTTTGAAATTCGATTTCTCGGATCTATACAAAAAGGGCGTGGCCTTTGACAGCCTGACCGCCGATCTCGCTATCGATAACGGCCGCCTGACGACGGAGAATCTGCGGGTGAAAGGCCCTTCGGCCATGTTTGAGCTGTCCGGCAGCACAGATCTCGCGTCGCATCTGCTCGATACCCGGTTACAGGTGACGCTGCCGGTGAACAGCAATCTGTACCTGGGTTGTCTGGCGGGGCTGGTGGCCTGTGCCGGCATTGTCGCGGTGGAGCGGCTGTGGGGCGATCGCCTGGAAAAAATGACGATGCTGACCTATGAGGTCAGTGGCGTCTGGGAAGACCCGCAGGTGAAACAGGTGGAAGGCGACGGCACGGCGGCCGACGTCAAGGAGAAACAATAACGTGCAGAGTGTGCAGGCAGCTGTCGTGCAGATGGTCAGTGGCCGTGAGCCGGCGCAAAACCTGGCGGCCGCAGCGCGGCTGGTTGGCGAAGCGGTGGCGGCGGGCGCGCAACTCGTGGTGTTGCCGGAAAATTTTGCGGCCTACAATCCGCTGGATTTACCGGCACTGGCCGAGGAAGCCGGCGACAACAGCGCGCCATTCCAGTCGTTTCTGGCGCAGCTTGCGCGGCGGCACCGCATCTGGCTGGTTGGCGGCAGTATTCCGCTGCGGCCCACGCCTGCCGACATCGATCCACGGGTATTTGCAAGCTGCCTGGTTTATTCGCCGACCGGCGGGCTCGCCGCGCGTTACGACAAGCTGCATCTGTTCGATGTCGATATTGCCGATGCGCAGGGCCGTTATCGCGAGTCCGAGCGCTTTCGTTTCGGCGACAGCGTAGCGGTGGTCGAGACGCCCTTCGGTCGCATCGGCATCGCCATTTGCTACGATTTACGTTTCCCCGAGCTGTTCCGCGCCCAGGTCGCGCGTGGTGCGGAAATCATTGTGTTGCCGAGCGCTTTTACGCGCTTCACCGGCCAGGCTCACTGGGAAATTCTGGTGCGTGCCCGCGCCATCGAAAACACGTGTTTTGTGCTGGCCGCAGGCCAGGGCGGGCGCCATGATGAGCAGCGCGAAACCTTCGGACACAGCATGATCGTCGATCCCTGGGGTGCGGTGCTTGCCGGCCTTGATGAGGGCGAGGGTGTGGCCGTCGCCCGGCTCGATGCGCGTACGCTCAGCGATGTGCGTGCACGCCTGCCGTCGATTGAACATCGTCGGCTGCGCGGTGCGCAGCCGGTGCAGCGGCCGGGAAAATCCAGTGCCTTGTTTGACCACAACACCCGCCCCGAAAACGAGTGACTGCCGCGATGAATGACGCTCTTGCTACCGCCGAACGCGAAATCCTCGCCCCCGCCCATCTCGATCGGATTGCTCTGACGCGTGTGCTCGACAGCATGCTCGGTCGCGACATCGCCATGGCCGATTTGTATTTCCAGTGGAGTCGCCACGAGTCGTGGCTGCTTGAAGACGGCATCGTCAAGGAAGGTGCACATGGCATTGAGCAGGGTGTTGGCGTACGGGCGATCAGCGGCGAGAAAACCGGGTTTGCCTATTCCGACAGCATCGCGCTGCCGGAATTGATGCAGGCGGCGGGCGCCGCCCAGGGCATCGCCCGTGCGGGCCAGCAAAAACGCGTGCCGGTATTTGCCGCGCGGGCAACAGCACCGCTGTACATCGCCGCCAATCCGCTCGATGTGTTGCCCGGCGCGGAAAAAATCGCGCTGCTCAAGCGTCTCGATGCGTTGGCCCGTGCCCTTGATTCGCGCATTACCCAGGTGCAGGTATCGCTCGCCGGTGAACACGAGTACATGCTGGTTGCCGCCAGCGACGGTACGCTCGCCGCCGATGTACGGCCGCTGGTGCGCCTCAATGTCTCGGTACTGGCCGAGGACAATGGCCGCCGCGAGCGCGGCTCGTCCGGCGGCGGCGGTCGCGTCGACTATCGCTGGTTTCGGGAACCTGATCGTGCCGGTGAGCGTGCGGAAAGTTATGTGCGCGAAGCGGTGCGCGTTGCGCTGCTGAATCTGGCGGCGGTGCCGGCGCCGGCCGGCCGCATGCCGGTGGTGCTCGGGCCGGGCTGGCCGGGTGTGTTGCTGCATGAGGCCGTTGGCCACGGTCTGGAGGGTGATTTCAATCGCAAGGGCAGTTCGATGTATGCCGGCCGCATGGGCCAGCAGGTGGCATCGCGTCTTTGCACGATAGTTGACGATGGCACGATGGCCAATCGTCGCGGTTCACTCACTGTCGACGATGAAGGCACGCCAACGCAACGCACCACGCTGATCGAGAACGGCATTCTCGTCGGTTACATGCAGGACAAGATGAATGCGCATCTGATGGGCGTTGCACAGACCGGCAACGGTCGGCGTGAATCCTATGCGCACCTGCCGATGCCACGCATGACCAATACCTACATGCTGGCCGGTGAAGCCGATCCTGCAGACATGATCCGGTCGGTGAAGCGAGGAATATATGCCGCGAATTTCGGCGGCGGGCAGGTCGACATCACCAGTGGCAAGTTCGTGTTTTCCACCACCGAGGCCTATTTGATCGAAGACGGAAAAATCACCCGTCCGGTGAAGGGCGCCACGCTGATCGGTAGTGGCCCGGAGGTGATGAATCGCGTGTCGATGGTTGGCAACGATCTCGCGCTCGATGGCGGCGTTGGCACCTGCGGGAAAGACGGGCAGAGTGTGCCGGTGGGTGTTGGTCAGCCGACCTTGTTGATTGATGAGATTGTGGTGGGCGGGACGGCTTGAGGATCACGCCCCGGTGAGCGTTTTCAACAACTGGAACAACTTCTGGTAATTCTGGCTCTTGGGCATGTTGCCCGGCGGTACGCCGGCTTCGATCGCCTTCGCCATTTCCTCGCGCTCCTTGCGCGCGTTGCGGATCAATTGCCGCAGATGGGTAACGTCGATGTCGGGGTGCTGGGCGATGAATGTCTGCACGGCTTCGTCGTCGGCAACCAGCGTATCGCGCAGGCGCTCCATGCGTGCCAGCCGGCTCGGGTCGGTCAACGCTTCGTAGGCATCGCGCACTTCCTCGCCGTTGCCCTCACGCAGCAGGCGGCCGATGTATTGCAGGTGCCGGCGCTTGGCTTCCCAGGATTTCATCTTCTTCCAGTCGGCGACGGCCTGCGCGGTGCGCTCGTCGAGCGGCAGCCTGGCGGCAGTTGCCGGCGGCAGTTCGAGCAGCATTTCGCCGAAATCCTGCAGCTCGTGCATCTGCTTCTTGCGCTTGGTCTTGCTGAGCGCGCCGGGCAGCGGCGGAATGTCGTCGGTCATGAGGCGAAATCGATGCGGGTTTCGACGGGGAAAAGGGCGGGTGTTACCATCGCCGCGGATTGTAGCAGAAGCCATGGCTGAGTCCGTCGCTGCGCGGATCGTCCTTGCCGGCCCACTGGCTTTGCCAATACTGCCATTACTAATGGAGTGCTACGTTGAACCTGCCTGCCGGAACTGACGACACGACCATTCTCGACGAGCGGCCGCGCCTGGAATCCTTGGTGCAGCAAATTCTTGATGAGGCGCGCCAGCAGGGGGCGAGTGCTACCGAGGTTGGCGTGAGTGCCGAGCGCGGGCTGTCGCTGACGGTACGCATGGGTGATGTGGAGACGGTCGAATTCACCCGCAGTGGCGGGTTTGGCATCACGGTGTATGTCGGCCAGCGCAAGGGCCATGCCAGCACGTCCGACACCCGCGCCGATGCCATCCGCGACGCCGTTGCGGCCGCTCTTGAGATCGCGCGCCACACCTCCGAAGACCCTTATGCCGGCCTCGCCCAACCGGCACAGTTGGCGCGTGATTTGCCCGATCTCGACCTGTATCACCGCTGGCGGCTCGATACCGATGCCGCGATCGCGCTGGCGTGCGAATGCGAGGCTGCCGGCCGCGCGGTCGATGCGCGTATCGTCAATTCCGAGGGTGCGACGGTAAATACCCATGAGCTCTACCGCATCTACGCCAACTCGAACGGTTTTTTCGGCGGCTACCCCGGCACGCGGCATGGCTTGTCCTGCGCGCTGATCGCGCGCGCAGGCGAAGACATGCAGCGCGATTATTGGTATGACACAGCGCGCGACGCCACGCGGCTGGCGAATCCCGGCGCCATCGGCCGCAAGGCCGGCGCGCGCGCAATAGCGCGTCTTGGTGCGCAGCCGATCGCCACCGGGCTGATGCCGGTGTTGTTTGCGGCGGAACTGGCGCCGTCGTTGTTTGGTCATTTGCTCTCGGCGATTGCCGGCGGCGCGCTCTATCGTCGCTCCTCGTTCCTGCTCGACCGCCTTGGCGAAACGATTTTCCCGACGTGGCTGCAGATGGAAGAAAAACCGCGTCTGCCGCGTCAACTTGGCAGTTCGGCATTCGATACCGACGGGTTGCCTACCAGCAACAAGCACTTCATCAGGGACGGCGTGCTGGCCAGTTATGCGTTAGGTCTTTACTCCGCGCGCAAGCTCGGCATGGCGCCGACAGGCAACGGCGGCGGTGCACATAACGTATTCGTCTCCAGCACCGGCGAGTCGTTCGCTGAGCTGCTTGCCAAAATGGGCGACGGCATTGTCGTGACCGAGTTGATGGGTCATGGCGTCAATCTCGTCACCGGAGATTACTCGCGCGGCGCTGCCGGTTTCGCGGTGCGCAATGGCCATATCGCGTTCCCGGTTTCCGGCATCACCATTGCCGGGAACCTCAACGACATCTATCGCAACATCGTCGCCGTCGGCAACGACGCCGACCCGCGCGGCAATGTCCATTGCGGCTCGGTGTTGCTGCCGGCCATGATGGTTGCAGCGGCCGGTTGAGCCGGCGTGGGTATTGGCAGCAGCGGGTGGGCAAGTTTGACGGGCTTCACGGAACCGCCTGCCGCCGGGAACCAAATTCCGTCAGTCGACATCTAATACGTTAATCTTTGCAGCCATCATGCTGGCCACGGCCGCTGATCGATTCCCCTCAGATCGCTTTCCACAGTCCAGGAGTCCACATGCGCACACATCACATGCTCGCCCTCGGTATTGCCGCAGCCACCTTGCTGGCCGGTTGCATGACGTACGACCCGTACACCGGTGAAAAGGAAGTCAGCAAGACCACCAAGGGGGCTGCGATCGGCGCCGGCATTGCGGCTCTCGGCGCCTACATCGACAACCGTGACTCTGATCGGCGTCAGCGCACCGAGCGCATTCTCAAGTCGGCCGGTGTCGGCGCGGTTGCCGGTGGTGCGGTTGGCAACTATATGGATCGTCAGGAAGCGAAACTGCGCCACCAACTGGAAGGCAGCGGCGTGCGTGTGGTGCGCGAAGGCGACAACATTACCCTGGTGATGCCGGGTAACATTACCTTCGATACGGCGCGTATCGACATCAAGGCGAATTTCACCAACGTACTCGATTCGGTGGTGCTGGTTGTCAACGAGTTCGACAAGACTGTGCTTGAGGTTGCCGGTCATACCGACAGTGTTGGCAGCGACAGCGCCAACCTCTCGCTTTCCGAAGGCCGCGCCAACAGCGTCGCCAATTATCTGCGCGGCAAGGGTGTGAAGCCGGAGCGCCTCACCACCATCGGTTATGGTGAAACTCGCCCGGTTGCCGACAACAGCACCGATGCCGGTCGAGTGCAGAATCGCCGCGTTGAGCTGACGTTGCTGCCGATTAAATAAGTATTGCGATTCACGTTTAACGAAAAGGCCGCGCATTGCGCGGCCTTTTCGTCTCGTGCCTGCTCTTGCAACACAAGCCTTACAGCCAGTCTTTACGCTTGAAATACCAGTACGGCGCAATGCCGGAAATCACCATCAGCAACAGTGCAAATGGATAGCCAAACTCCCAGTGCAGTTCCGGCATGATATCGAAATTCATGCCATAGGCGCTGGCGACCAGTGTCGGCGGCAGAAACACCACGGCAGCAATCGAGAAAATCTTGATAATCTGGTTTTGCTCGATGTTGATGAAGCCCTGGGCGGCATCCATCAGGAAGTTTATTTTCTCGAACAGAAACGTGGTGTGCGACATCAGGGCGTCAAGGTCGCGCATTACTTCGCGCAACGCGATCAGATCCTCCGGGGACTGGCGGATATGGCGTTGCAGAAACGACAGTGAGCGCTGCGTGTCCATCAGACACAAACGCACGCGGCCGTTGCTGTCTTCGAGTTTCGCCAGCCGGTCAATGGCGTTTTCCAGCTGATTTCCGCCGGCGTTGGACAACACCATCGCGCTGACCTGTTCAAGGCTGCCGTGAATGTCCTCGATGTTGTCCGCAAGGTTTTCCACTTTTTGTTCGAACAGGGATACCAGTATCTGCAATGGCGTGGTCGCCTCGATCTGGCCGCGCCGGATACGCAGCCGCATCAGCCGGAAATCGGCAATATCGCTGTCGCGTATCGTCAATAACCGCTCGGGTTTGAGAATGAAGGCGACCGTCTCGGTGTCGTGCATGCCTTCCGATTGCAGCAGGTAGAGCGAGTGGACGTGGATGTCCGAGCCTTCAATAAAGAATCGCGCCGAGTCTTCGATCTCCTCGACTTCCTCGGCTTCGGGCAAATCCTTTTTGTAGAGCGTCTCGGCTTTTTCCCGTTCTGCGTCGGTAGGTTCCTGCAAATCGACCCACAGAGCACTGCCCAACGCCTGCTCGATGAGTGCGTCGTCGCCGGCGATTTCACGCAGCTTGTGGTCTTCGGCGCGATAGGCTCTGAGCATCTTGGTTATTCACCTTCGTCGAAATAGTTGGCGATAAGTGCACATACCGCGTCGGCAAGCTCCAGCTCGTCGCGACCTTCGCATTCGAGTGTGAGGGTGGTGCCCTTGCCGGCAGCCAGCATCAGTATGGCCATGATGCTTTTGCCATCCACGGCCTTCTGCCCAGGGCGGCCCAGCGATATCCGGGCGCTGTGGCGGCCAGTGAGAGCGATGAGCTTGGCTGCCGCCCGGGCGTGCAGGCCGAGCTTGTTGACGATCAGTACGTCGCGGCGAATCACAGTGCGGCTCCGGCTTGCTGGGACAGTTCGCGATGCCGTACCTGGACGTGGGCGGCGACATCCGCAAGGCCTTTGGCCAGTCGTTCGGCAACGTATACCGAGCGGTGATAGCCGCCAGTGCAGCCGATAGCTACCGTCATGTACTGACGATCATTCTGTTCGAACCGCGGCAGCCATTTGTCGAGCAGTGCGAACAGGTCGGCGATCATTTCCTGCACCTCGGCATGGCTGTCGAGAAACTCAATCACCGGAGGTTCGAGTCCGGTGTGCTGACGCAGGTGGGCAACCCAGTATGGGTTGGGCAGGCAGCGCACGTCGAACACCATATCGGCATCCGGCGGTACGCCATGCTTGAAGCCGAAGGACTCGAACAGCAATGCCATACCCTTGTGTGACTTGCCGACCACCCGCGAGCGGATGAGGTCGCGCAGGCCATGGACGCTAAGCTGGCTGGTGTCGATGACCAGGTCGGCGAGCATGGCGATTGGCTCAAGCAGCGAGCGCTCCCGGACGAGTGCCTCGGCGAGCGGAATGGTTTCGCTGGAAAGCGGGTGCTTGCGGCGGGTTGAGGCGAAGCGCGTCAGCAGGGTGTCGTCACCGGCATCAAGGTAGATCACCTCGCACTCGCCGCCCCCGGCCAGCGTGGTTTCGGTGGCGATTTCGCGCAGCAGGTGCGGAAACCGCGCCAGTTGGCCAGGTACGTTGCGGGCATCGATGCCGACTGCCACTTTCGCCGGCCGGGCGCTGCCGTCGTGCTGTGCCTCGCGTTGCGCCTCACGTTGCACCTCGGCAGCGAGCGTCGGCAGCAGGGCGACAGGGAGGTTGTCCACACAGTAAAACCCGGAGTCCTCAAGAACCTGGAGGGCAGTGGTCTTGCCGGAACCGGAGCGGCCGCTGACGACGATCAGGCGCATGGGCTGGAATCCGCCGGGTAACGCGGCTCTTATTTGTGCTTGGCCTTGATTTTTTCCTTGTGCTTGAGTATCTGGCGATCAAGCTTGTCAATCAGCAGGTCAATGGCGGCGTACATGTCCAGTTCGGTCGAGTCGGCGAATATTTCGCCACCGGAGAAGCGGATGGTGGCCTCGGCCTTCTGGCGATTTTTTTCGATGGAGAGCACAACCTGGGTGCTGGTAATGGAATCGAAATGGCGGGACAGCCGGACGAACTTATCGTTCACGTAGGTCTTCAGGGGGTCGGTCAGTTCAAGGTGGTGGCCATGGAGATTGATTTGCATCGTCAGGCTCCTTGCGGGAGGGGCTTCTTGCGAAAGAGGCTCCCGTGGGTTTCCCCGCCGTCACGCCAACTGTTTGCGGTCGCTTGACGACGGAATGTTGAGTGATTCGCGGTACTTGGCAACGGTGCGTCGGGCGACGTTGATGCCCTGGGTGATCAGCATGTCCGCAAGCTGGTTGTCACTCAATGGCTTACGCGTATTCTCCGCAGCGACAAGCTTTTTGATAATGGCACGGATGGCGGTTGAAGAACACTCCCCGCCAGCCGCCGTGCCGACGTGACTTGAGAAGAAGTATTTCAATTCAAAAATGCCGCGTGGGGTGTGCATGTATTTCTCGGTGGTGACCCGGGAAATGGTCGATTCGTGCATGCCCACGGCGGCGGCGATATCGGCGAGCACCAGCGGCTTCATCGCCTCGGGACCCTGTTCGAGAAAACCCTGTTGGATCTCGACAATGCGTCCGGCCACCTTGAGCAGCGTCTCGTTGCGCGAGCGCAAGCTTTTGAGCAGCCAGCGCGCCTCCTGCAGGTGGTTGCGCAGGTATTCGGCATCCCGACGCTGGCTTGCGTCGCGGGCGAGGGCGGCATAGCCGGCGTTGATGCGCAACTTTGGGGCTGCGTCTGGATTGAGTTCGACTTTCCAGCGTCGCCCGTCGCGGCTCACGATCACATCCGGCACGACATAGGTGGTGGCGGTTTGCTCCACGGCCCCGCCCGGGCGTGGATTCAGGCTGCGTACCAGGCGGATCACCTCGCCGAGCTGCTCCTCACGCAGCCCAAGGCGGCGGCCAAGGGTGGCGAAGTCGCGCTGGGCGAGCAGATCCAGGTGGTCGCCGACAAGGCGCAATGCTTCGGCACGCCAGCGCACGTCGTCGGGAAGCTGGCGCAGTTGGATCAGCAGGCACTCGCGCAGGTTGCGGGCAGCAATGCCTGGCGGGTCGAAGCTCTGTACCAGATGAAGCACGGCCTCGACTTCGTCGAGATCCAGCGGTTCTTCGCCGTCTTCGAGTGTGCGTGCTGCGACGATCGCCCGACAGTCGTCGTCGGCGAGCACCGCTTCGCGGATGTCTTCGAGCGAGGCGGTGAGGTAACCGTTGGTATCGAGGCACTCGACGATTGCCCAGGCAATGGCGCGGTCAAGATCGCTGAAGTGGGTGAGGTTCAGTTGCCACAGCAGCCGGTCGGCCAGGGATTCCTGGGTGCTGCCGCCGGTGTCCTCGAATTCGCCGTCTTCGCCGCTACCTGCGCCGGCCGCATAGCTGCTCTCGAAAATGTCGTCCCAGACGCTGTCCACGGGCAGGTCGTCGGGCATGGAATCTGCCGTATCCAGGTCCATGGCCTGGGTGTCGGTGGTCGGCTCTTCGCTGCCGCTGGATTGCAACTGCTCGAGCAGTTGGATCGGATCGTCAAGGTCATCGTCTGCGGCCGGCGCTTCAGCCGGCTCCCCATCGCCGTCCTCATCCAGCTCCAGCATCGGGTTGGATTCCAGTGCGATCTGTATTTCCTGCTGCAGATCAAGCGTGGACATCTGCAGCAGGCGGATTGCCTGCTGCAGTTGCGGGGTCATGGTCAGGTGCTGGGAGACCTGAAGGTGTAGTGACTGCTTCATCTGCCCGAGGATAGCATCGTGCAAGAGTCATGCCCAAGACCGTTGGTAGTCCGATGAATGGCGCTGTTCGGCACGGCCGCAGGCCGGTCAGAGCTGGAATTCCTCGCCGAGGTAGACCTCGCGGACTTTCGGGCTGGCAAGTACTTCGGCCGGCGTGCCCGTGGCGATGATGTGGCCGCTGCCGACAATGTAGGCGCGCTCGCAGATGTCGAGGGTGTCGCGCACGTTATGGTCGGTGATCAATACGCCGATCCTGCGGTCCCGCAAATGGCGGATGATCTGCTTGATGTCGCCCACCGAAATCGGATCGACACCCGCGAACGGCTCGTCAAGCAACATGAATGCCGGTCGGGACGCCAGCGCGCGGGCAATTTCCGCCCGGCGGCGCTCGCCGCCGGACAGCGCCTGGCCCAGGCTGTCGCGCAAATGATCGATATGAAATTCCTCAAGCAGTCCGTCGAGTTCCTTGCGGCGTTGCGTTTTGTCGAGGTCGCGGCGCAGTTCGAGGATGGCGAGGATGTTCTCGGCGACGGTGAGGCGCCGGAAGATCGATGCTTCCTGTGGCAGGTAGCCGATGCCGCGGCGGGCACGCCCGTGCATCGGCAAGGCGGCGATGTCGTTGCCATCGATGGTGATGCGGCCGGAATCCTGCGGTACCAACCCGACGATCATGTAAAAGCAGGTGGTTTTGCCGGCGCCGTTGGGGCCCAGCAAGCCGACAATTTCGCCGGTGTTCACCTCGAGCGAAACGTCCTCGACGACTCGCCTGGCCTTGTATGCTTTGGCCAGTTTTTCTGCGCGCAGAATGCTCATCGGGGCCTCAAGGTTGGGTGCTTGCCGCCGGCGTCAGGCTGGAGCGCGCGCGGGGTGTGGCTGATTCCGGTGTTTTGTCGCGGTTGGCAGCCGGTGTCGGCGGCAGCACGAGCAACACACGCGAGGAGCCGCCGCCGCTGGCCTGCACCTTGCGAGCTGCCACGTCGTAATCGATGTGCGCGCCCTGAAACAGGCGGTCGCCCTGGCGCAGGGTTGCCTGGTTGTCGAGCAGCATGCGGTCGTTTTCGATGAGGAAGGTGATCTTGCGCGCCTCAGCGTGGATCGCTTCGTCGGTCGCGGTGGGTGCCTGGTCGAGCAGCACCGGCGTGCCGGCGGCCACGGCCCTGCTGGCCTTGCCGTCCTTGATCTGGACGGTCAGCTCGGTGGCCTGTAACCGCAGCAGGCCCTGTTGCAGTACAACGCGACCACGGTAAACCGCGCTGCCAGCCGGCTCATCGATGACGGCAGAATCCGCCTCGATTTCGATCGGCGCGTTGCGGTCGAGAGTCAATGCTGCCTGGGCGGCGGTGTTGCCCAGGGCCAGCAGCGCAACGCTGGCGAGCACGACGGCCGACAACGTTGCGCGCCAACTGCCTGGGCATGGGTGTCTTTTACGGCGGGTCATAGCGTCCCCGTACTTGCGACAGCAGGTGCACCCGGCCGTGCTTCATGTCGATTTTCATGCCCACCCCGGTGAGCTCCGCCTGCGCAGAGCGGAGGGTGAACGGGCCATCGGTGGTGGCGAATTCCTGGTCGCCGAGCACGGTCAACGCCGATGATTCCATGGTCATTCGATCAACACCATCCGCAACAACCCGGGTGACTTTCACCTCGCCAGCAAGATCGAGCCGCTGGCCGCTGCCGGTGATCAGGCCGCTGTTGGCGGTCAGTTGCCAGGGGTCGGTGGCGAGCGGAGATCCCGACACTCCGTTGCGATAAAACACCATGTCCGGTGCCGTCAGCTCGGCGTGCTCCGGTGCGGCGAAATGCACCAGCTGTTCAGCAACCAGTTCGTAGCGCAGGCGGCCACTGTCATCGAGGTCGAGCGCGTGGAAATCGGTGATTGTGTAGTCCGGTGTGTCGCTGTGTGCTTTCGGCGCGGCGGGCAACAACGGCAACTGCTCGGGCCAGTAACGCAGGCTGTAGAACACGGCCACGGCGAGCAGCAGCATCCCGGTGGTGTTCAGCATGCCGCGCTGGAGGCTCACAGGATATCCCCGGCCCGGTGAGTGGGGGTGGCAAGGTAGCGGGCGAGGACTGTATCGAATGTGCCCTGCGCCTGCATCAGCAGATCGGTGATTTCCCGCACGGCACCTTCACCGCCGCGCGCCATTGTCACCCAGTCGGCGCGCTCGCGCACCGCGTGATGGGCGTTGGCTGGTGCGATGCCAAGCCCGGCGAGCTGAATGGCGGCGAGATCGGGCAGGTCGTCACCGCAATAGGCGACGGCATCGACATTGAAACCCAGTCCTGGCAGCAGTTCGTGCAAGGCAGCCAGTTTGTCCTCGCGGCCCTGCAGCAGCAGATCGGTGATGCCCAGCTCGTGCGCGCGACGCTTGACGATCTCGCTTCTGCGGCCGGTGATGATCGCCACTTCCACGCCGGTAGCGCGCAGCATTTTGATGCCGTGCCCGTCGAGGATATGGAACGATTTCAGCTCTTCGCCGGCGTTGCCGTAGTGGAGGCGACCGTCGGTGAGCACGCCGTCACAATCGAGCGCGAGCAGACGGATGGTGCGGGCTTGCTGCAGAATGGATTGCATGCGCGTCTGCTCCGATAAACCGTCAGAACACGCCGGCACGCAACAGCGTGAGCATGTTGAGCACGCCGATCGGGCGGTCGGCATCATCAACTACCACCAGCCCGTTGATCTTGCGCTCTTCCATGATGCGCAGGCATTCGGCGGCGAGAATGCCGGGCTTCACGGTTGTGCACCGGGTATTCATCACGGTGCGGATCGGCGTGCGGCGCAGATCGACATCGTGGTCGAGCGTGCGGCGCAGGTCGCCGTCGGTGAAAATGCCCAGCAGCACGCCGTTGGCGTCCACGACCGTGGTCATGCCCTTGCCCGCACGGGTAATTTCGAACAGCGCGTCGAACAAAACCGCGTCCGGCGCAACGCGCGGCACGTCATCGCCCTTGACCATCACGTCCTCAACCAGCAGCAGCAGGCGGCGACCGAGGCTGCCGCCTGGATGCGACAGCGCGAACTGTTCCGGGGTGAAGCCACGCGCCTCCAGCAAGGCGACGGCGAGCGCATCACCCATGGCCAGCGCGGCGGTGGTGCTGGATGTGGGGGCGAGATTCAGCGGGCAGGCTTCCTGGGCAACGCCGACATCCAGACTGACATCAGCCATGCGCGCCAGCGTCGAATCGGCTTTGCCGGTCATGCTGACCAGCGGCGTTTTCATGCGCTTGATCAGCGGCAGGATGGTGAGTACCTCACCGGTCTCGCCGGAATTGGACAGCGCGATTACCGCATCGCCGGGCGTGATCATGCCGAGATCGCCATGACTTGCTTCGCCCGGGTGGACGAAGAACGACGGAGTGCCGGTAGAGGCGAGCGTCGCCGCGATTTTGCTGCCGATGTGGCCGCTCTTGCCCATGCCGGTGACGATCACGCGGCCCCGGCAGGCCAGCAACAGCGCACAGGCGCGATTGAAGCTGTCGTCAATGCGGTGTTCGAGTGCCGCGACGGCGTCGGCTTCCATGCGCAGGACGCGCTGGCCGGAGGCCTTGAAATCGTGCTGTCGATGCATGCGGCTTTCCATCAGAACAAGGGGCCAGAAGACATCCGGCCGGAAAAACAAGAGGCCGGCAGGGCGATCTGCCGGGAATTGCGAGAAACACTGCCACCCGCAGCAGCGCCGACTGGCCAACCGACGGCGGCCTAGGATAGCAGAGCCGCGAAGTTACCGAGAGGCTCCGGCAGCAGAGTTCCGGCGGCTGCGCATTCATTCGCGAGGAGCCGGTGATATAGTCCGGCCTCGTTTTTCAGGATCAGCTTTCAATACGGTATGGATGATCCAGGCAACCACGTCGAGATCCGTAGCCTCAGCTTCAACCGTGGTGCACGTGTGATCTTCGACGGCGTCGATATCAATATCGTGCGTGGCCGCATCACGGCAATCCTCGGTCCCTCCGGTACCGGCAAGACCACGCTGTTGCGCCTGATCGGCGGCCAGTTGCAGCCGGACGCCGGATCGGTTCTGGTCGAGGGACGCGACCTTGCCGGCCTGTCCCGTAGCGGGATGTACGCAGTGCGCAGCCGGATGGGCATGCTGTTCCAGAGTGGCGCGCTGTTCACCGACCTGTCGGTGTATGAGAACGTGGCTTTCCCGCTGCGTGCCCACACCCGCCTGCCGGAAGCGATGCTGCGCGATCTGGTGCTGCTCAAACTCAATGCTGTCGGTCTGCGCGGCGCCCGCGATTTGATGCCGAGCGAACTGTCCGGCGGCATGGCGCGGCGGGTGGCGCTGGCGCGGGCCATTGCCCTTGATCCGGATCTCGTGATGTTCGACGAGCCGTTCGCCGGGCAGGATCCGATTGCGATGGGGGTGCTGGTGAAACTGATCAAATCCCTGAACCAGTCGGTCGGTGTCACCAGCGTGATCGTTTCGCACGATGTGCCGGAAACCCTGAGCATTGCCGATTACATTTACGTGATTTCCAACGGCCGTGTGATTGGTCAGGGCGCGCCGGCCGAGGTGATGAAATCGGCAAGCCCGGAAGTGCGCCAGTTCATGCGCGGCGAGCCGGACGGCCCGGTGCCCTTTCATTACCCGTCGCGCAGCTATCGCGAAGATATGCTGCGTGAAGGCCTGTCGGCGGAGGAGATGTCCCGTGGCTGAACGTCCGCCGGCAGGCATTATGGCGCGGATTGCTGCTCTCGGTGCGGCGGCGCTTGCACTGGTCGAGACGACCGGCCGCGCCGGTACCATGCTGTTTCACGGCATCTTTGCGATTCCCAATCCGCGTACGGCGCTGCCGCTGCTGTTGAAGCAGATTTATGCCATCGGGGTGTTGTCGCTGGTGATCATCGTGGTCGCCGGGCTGTTCATCGGCATGGTGCTCGGCCTGCAACTGTATCGGGTGCTGGTCGATTTCGGTGCCGAAGCGTCGTTGGGCCAGATCGTTGCGCTCACCTTGAACCGCGAGCTGGGGCCGGTAGTGACCGCGTTGCTGTTCGCCGGCCGCGCCGGCTCGGCGGTAACGGCGGAAATCGGCCTGATGAAATCCACCGAGCAGTTGTCGTCGATGGAAATGATCGGGGTCGATCCATTGCGCCGCATCATTGCGCCGCGCTTCTGGGCCGGGGTCATCTCCATGCCGTTGCTGGCGATGATTTTCTCGTCGGTGGCGATTCTCGGCGGCTGGCTGGTCGGCGTCGAATGGTTGGGCGTCTACGATGGTTCGTACTGGTCGGCGATGCAGAACTCGGTGGAGTTCGGTGAGGATGTCGGCAACGGCATCATCAAGAGCGTGGTGTTTGCCGCTGTGTGCATCTGGATTGCGGTGTTCCAGGGTTACGACGCCGAGCCGACCTCGGAAGGTATTTCGCGCGCCACCACGCGTACGGTCGTTTATTCCTCACTGGCAGTGCTGGGGCTCGATTTCCTGCTCACCGCCGTCATGTTCAAGGGGTTCTGATGATGAAAACACGAACGATCGATCTTGCGGTCGGCGGCTTTCTGATTGCCGGTTTCCTCGCGTTCGCGTTTCTCGCGATCCAGGTGAGCGGGTTGACGTTCGCCGCACCGGCCGACAGCTACCGGCTGTATGCGAAATTCGAAAACGTCGCCGGGCTGACCGTACGCGCCCGGGTAACGCTCGGCGGTGTGCTGATCGGCCGGGTGACCGGCGTGACGCTTGATCAGGACTCGTACTCTGCTGTCGTGGAAATGGCCATCGACGGCAACGTGAAATCCCTGTCCACCGACACATCAGCGGCGATCCTCACCTCCGGGCTGCTCGGCGAAAAGTACATCGGGCTGACCCCCGGGGCCGACGAGACGGTGCTCAAGGCTGACGACATGATTCGCGATACCCAGTCGGCGCTGGTACTGGAGAACCTTATCGGCAAGTTTCTGTCCAACAAGCTGAACGAAGAACCCGCGCAGGGGGAAAACCAGTGATCAGGCCAGTAAGCACACCTGTAACTCCATTTGTTGCCTTGTTGCTCGCGCCGGTATTCCTCTTGCTGGCTGCCGGTGTGCCGGCGGCCGCCCAGCCGGCCGCTGCGCCGCTGCCGCCTGCGCACCAGCTGGTTGAGCAAGCCACCCGTGAGGTGCTGGATCGCATCGTCAGGGAGCGCCCGACCTTCAAGAAAAATCCGGATCACCTGTATGTGATCGTCGAGGAAAACCTTGTTCCTTATGTCGATTTCGACCGCATCGCGCGGCGGGTGATGGCCAAGCACTTTCAGCGGGCCACGCCCGAGCAGCGCCTGCGCTTTGTCCAGGTATTCAAGAGCAGTCTGATCAATGCCTACAGCTCGGCGCTCGCCGAGTACGACGACCAGAAGTTCAATGTGCTGCCGCCGGGCAAGGGCGATGTCGAAGCAGCGCGGGCGACGGTGAAGATGGAGGTGACAATGCGCGACGGCACGGTGTATCCGTTGTCCTATGCGATGTACCTGAATGACGCCGGCGCCTGGAAGCTTGAAAACCTCATACTGAACGGCATCAACCTGGGCCTGACTTATCGTAACAATTTTGCGGAAATGGCCCAGCAGTACGGTGGCGACATCGACAAGGTGATCGGCAGCTGGAGCGCAAGGATCGCGAAGGGCGAAGCCGCGAAGAAGGCCGGCTGATGGCTGCGGTCACACTCACGCCCGAAGGTCGGATCGCCGTAACCGGCGATCTGTTGTTCGGCGATGCGGTTGCTGCCTGCGCCGCCGGCCGTGCCCTGGTGGCAACCATCGGGGCACAGGTGCCGCCGGTGCGGCAGGTTGAGGTGACGCTGGCCGGGCTGGCGCGCGTCAACAGCGTCAGTGCTGTGGTGCTGGTCGAATGGCAGCGTGCCGCCGTTGCTGCGGGCAAGTCGCTGCTGATCGTTGATGTGCCGCCGCGGTTGGCCGGCATCCTGCGTTTATCCGGGTTGGACGAAGTCCTGCCGCTCGGCTGAAGGCTCCGCCTGCATTATCATTGCCGTCCCGGCCGCGTTGCGCGGCCAGTCATTTTCCGGCGGCACTGAACTCCCATGTCTGCGGCAGCGATATCAGCACAAGAGATCAAGACCCTCATTGAGCAGGGCATCAAGGGCGCCAGGGCGCTCGTTGAAGGCGAAGGCAGCAAGTTCCAGGCGACCGTTGTCAGCGAGCAATTCGCCGGTCTGTCGCTGGTCAAAAAACAGCAGCTTGTTTACGCGACAATCAATGCGCAGATCGCCAGCGGCGCCATCCATGCGATCAGCATGCAGACGTTTACGCCGGAAGAATGGGACAAGAAGCAGAAGTTTGGCTTCTGACTGACATCACGTTATCGCCATATAGGTTCCCGATGGACAAGTTGCTGATCACCGGAGGCCGCCCGCTGGACGGTGAAATCCGCATTTCCGGCGCCAAGAATTCCTCGCTCCCGATTCTCGCCGCGACGCTGTTGGCCGAAACGCCAATGGTGATCGGCAATGTGCCGCACCTGCACGATGTCACTTCGCTGATCGAGTTGCTCGGCCGTATGGGTGTTGAAGTCGTGATCGGCGACCGCATGCGTGTCGAGATCAACAGCAGCACGATCAAGGACTTCACTGCGCCGTACGAGCTGGTGAAGAAAATGCGGGCGTCGATCCTGGTGCTCGGGCCGCTGGTGGCGCGCTTCGGTCAGGCGGTGGTGTCGCTGCCCGGCGGTTGCGCGATCGGCAGCCGGCCGGTGGATCTGCATCTGCGCGGCCTCGCTGCGATGGGTGCCGACATCGAGGTGAAGAATGGCTACATTCATGCCAGCACGCACGGCAAGCGTCTTAAGGGCACGCGCTTTGTGTTCGATGTGGTGACGGTGACCGGAACCGAAAACCTGTTGATGGCGGCGACGCTGGCTGCGGGCACCACCGTGCTGGAGAATGCTGCACGCGAGCCGGAAATTGTCGATCTTGCCGCCTGTCTGGTGAAAATGGGCGCCGACATCGAAGGCGCAGGCACTGACAAGATCACGGTTCGCGGGGTGCAGGCGCTGCACGGTACGGTGCATGAAGTCATTGCTGACCGCATCGAAACCGGCACTTACCTCGTCGCCGCGGCAGCGACCGGCGGGCGGATCCGGTTGCGCGAAACGCGGGCTGAAACCCTCGATGCCGTCCTCGACAAGCTGGCGGAGGCTGGCGCGTTGATCACCACAACGGCGGATAGCATCGATCTCGACATGCAAGGCAAACGGCCGAAGGCGGTGAGTCTGCGTACGGCACCGTACCCTGCGTTTCCCACCGATATGCAGGCGCAGTTCTGTGCCTTGAACGCGGTTGCCGAAGGCACCAGCACCATCATTGAGACGGTGTTCGAAAATCGCTTCATGCACGTGCTGGAAATGCAGCGCATGGGCGCGGATTTCACCGTCGAGGGCCACACGGTTGTCTGTCGCGGCATACCGCGTCTGTCGGCAGCGCCGGTGATGGCGACCGACTTGCGCGCCTCGGCGAGCCTGGTCATCGCCGCGCTGTGCGCCGAGGGTGACACGCTGATCGACCGCATCTACCACATTGATCGCGGCTACGAGTGCATCGAGGAGAAATTCCTCGCGCTCGGTGCGCAGATACGGCGCGTGGGTTAAGTTGATGAGCAAGCCGACAGCAGCAAAGACAACCGGGCCGATCATTCTTGCCCTGTCCAAGGGCCGCATCCTCGACGAGACGCTGCCGTTGCTTGAGCAGATGGGTATTCGGCTGACGGAAAGTCCGGCGAAAAGCCGGCGGCTGATTTTTGACACCACCGATCCGGGCCTGCGGGTGATCATTATTCGGGCCACCGATGTGCCGGTATTCGTCGGCAACGGCGCTGCCGATCTTGGGGTTGCCGGCAAGGACGTGCTGATGGAACACGGTGCGGCCGGCGTCTATGAGCCGCTTGATCTTGGCATTGCGCGTTGTCGGTTGATGGTCGCCGCAAAAAAAGATGCGCCGCCGGCTGCTGGCCGGCTGCGCGTGGCGACCAAGTTTGTGAATCTCGCGCGCCAGTATTACGCTGAGAAAGGCGAGCAGGTCGATGTGGTCAAGCTCTACGGTTCGATGGAGCTTGCTCCGTTGATGGGTCTTGCTGATCGGATTGTCGATATCGTCGATACCGGCAAGACACTGCGTGAGAATGGTCTTGAGCCGACCGAATTGATCGCAATGATCAGCGCGCGGCTGATCGTTAACAAAGGCAGTTTCAAGATGAAACATGCGCAGATTACGGCTCTGGTAGAGCAACTGCGCGGAGTCTGTGCGGCGCGGGTGCCGACAGTGGGCGGAGCAAAAACGTGAACCTGCTTGCAATTCGTCGTCTCGATACCGCCGCGCCTGCGTTCGCACAGCAACTCGCGCAGGCGGTTGCCTGGCATGAGGAGCGCGATGTGGCCGTCGAGCAGGCGGTGAGCGCGATCATTGCCGACGTACGGGCGCGTGGCGATGCGGCTGTGCTTGAGTACACCAACCGGTTTGATCGGCGCGCGCTGTCGTCGGTGGCGGCGCTGGAGATCGACCGCGCTGCACTGGCGACGGCGGTGACGCGCGTGCCGGCACCGGCGCTGGCGGCGCTGCGAGCCGCCGCTGAGCGGATCGGCGATTTTCACGCGCGGCAGTTGCAGTCGAACTGGCAGTTCACCGATGCACTCGGCAATCGGCTGGGCCAGCGCGTCACTGCGCTTGATCGCGTTGGCCTGTATGTGCCGGGCGGCAAGGCATCGTATCCGTCATCGGTGCTGATGAACGCGATTCCGGCGAAAGTTGCCGGGGTGGCGGAAGTTGTCATGGTCGTGCCCGCGCCCGGTGGCGAGATAAACGATTTGGTACTTGCTGCAGCGCACGAAGTGGGCGTCGACCGCGTGTTCACCGTTGGCGGTGCGCAGGCAGTGGCAGCGCTGGCTTGCGGCACGCAAACCATTCCGCGCGTGGACAAGATCGTCGGGCCGGGCAACATTTACGTTGCCACGGCCAAGCGGCAGTTGTTCGGGGTGGTTGGCATCGACATGATTGCTGGACCCTCGGAAATCCTGGTGGTCTGTGACGGCAAGACCGATCCCGACTGGATCGCCATGGATCTGTTTTCGCAGGCCGAGCATGACGAACAGGCGCAGTCGATCCTGATCGCCCCGGATGCGACATTTCTTGATGCCGTGCAGGCGGCGATGAACCGACTGCTGCCGCAGATGTCGCGTGCCGGAGTCATCCGCACTTCCCTGGAAAGTCGCGGCATTTTCGTGCGGGCACGTGATCTGGCCGATGCGTGCGATGTCGTCAACTGCGTTGCGCCTGAACATCTGGAGCTGTCGGTTGCCGAACCGGAGGCGCTGTTGCCGCTGATTCGGCATGCCGGGGCAATTTTCATGGGCCGGTACACGCCGGAGGCAATCGGTGATTACTGCGCCGGCCCCAACCATGTGCTGCCGACCAGCGGTACTGCGCGCTTTTCTTCGCCGCTGGGTGTCCATGATTTCCAGAAACGCAGTTCGCTGATTTTCTGTTCGCCATCAGGTGCGCAGGTGCTCGGTGGCATCGCAGAAACGCTGGCACAGTGCGAAGGCCTCGATGCGCATGCGCGTTCAGCCGCGATGCGGGTGCGGGGCTGACACCATGGCGGAAACTCCAGGCGCGCAATCAGGCTCCAGATACTGGAGCGATTTCGTCCACCGGCTCGTACCCTATGTGCCGGGCGAACAACCGAAGATCGCCAACCTGGTCAAGCTCAATACCAACGAGAATCCCTACGGGCCATCGCGCAAGGCGATTGCCGCCATGCGGGCCGAGCTCGGCGACAACCTGCGCCGCTACCCGGATCCAACCTCCGGGGCGCTGCTTGAGGCGATAGCAGGGCATTTTGGCGTGCCGCGCGAGTGCGTGTTTGTCGGCAACGGTTCTGATGAAGTGCTGGCACATATTTTTCTTGGCTTGTTCCGTCATGCGCATCCGGTACTTTTTCCGGACATCACCTACAGTTTTTATCCGGTGTATTGCGGGCTTTACGGCGTGCAATACCAGGCAGTCCCGCTTGACGAAGTGTTCCGTATCCGTGTTGATGACTATCTTGCCGGCGGCCGTGCTGGCGCCCCACCCAATGGCGGCATCATTTTCCCGAATCCGAATGCGCCGACGGGCGTTGCGGTGGCGCTTGCCGATATCGAACGGTTGGTGGCGTGCAATACCGGATCGGTGGTGGTGATCGACGAAGCCTATGTCGATTTCGGCGCTGACAGTGCCGTCGCGCTGACGCAGAAGTATCCGAACCTGCTCGTTACCCAGACCCTGTCGAAATCGCGCTCGCTGGCCGGATTGCGCGTGGGCTACGCCATTGGGCATCCCGATTTGATCGAGGCGCTGCGGCGCATCAAGGACAGTTTCAATTCCTACCCGCTTGATCGGCTGGCGATTGTCGGCGGTGCGGCGGCGATGGCTGACAGCGAGCACTTTGAGCGTACGCGCCTCGCAGTCATCGGCAGTCGCGACGTGTTGGTGAAGGAACTTGCGGCGCTGGGTTTCGAGGTATTGCCGTCGGCAGCCAACTTCGTCTTTGCGCGCCATAGCGCCCGTGAGGGTGGTGAGCTCGCGCAGGCCCTGCGCGAGAAAGCGGTACTGGTCCGCCACTTCGGCGCACCGGCGCGGATTGCGCCGTTTCTGCGCATTACCGTCGGCCTGCCGGCGGAAAATGCGGCGTTGGTTGTGGCGCTACGCGACATTTTGCGCTGAAGTCATGCGCAGCCGGGCGAGTCAATCCCGCGTTGTTGCACCCTGTGCCGGTCGTTCGGCGACTACGGCTTCAACGGTGAATTCCTTGTCACGACGGAAGGCGCGCAGCGTGATTTTAGTGCCGGGTTTGAGTGCCGCTACACTGTCGATCAGCTCGCGTGGCGCGGTGATTGTTTTGTTGCCGATAGCGACGATCACGTCACCGGGCAGGATGCCGGCGGCGTGCGACGGCCCGTTGCGCACCAGGCCGCTGACCACCACACCATCCCGTGCGCCGTTCTGACGCGCAGGTATACCGAGTGCCGCTGCCAGTTCCGGGGTGAGGGCCTGTGGCTCGATGCCCAGCCAGCCGCGAATGACGTGCCCGTTGGCGAGGATATCGCGCAACACCTGTTGCGTGATGCGCGTCGGGATCGCGAAACCAATGCCCTGGTAGCCGCCGCTCTGCGAGAATATTGCGCTGTTGACGCCAACCAGATGCCCCGTGGCGTCCACCAGTGCGCCACCGGAATTGCCCGGATTGATAGCGGCATCGGTCTGGATGAAATCCTCGAAGGTGTTGATGCCCAACTCGCTGCGCCCGACGGCGCTGACGATGCCGATCGTCACTGTTTGGCCAACGCCGAACGGATTGCCGATGGCGAGTACGACATCGCCGATGCGCAGCGAGCCGGAGTCGCGCAGCGTAATCACCGGTAACTTGTCGAGCTTTACTTGCAACACGGCGAGGTCGGTGTCCGGATCGCTGCCGATGACGCTGGCACGTGCTTCGCGGCCGTCGCGCAGGGCGACGATGATTTCGTCGGCATCGGCAACGACGTGGTGATTGGTGAGCACGTAGCCACGCGCATCGACGATCACCCCGGAACCGAGACTCGATTGCATGCGCTTGCGGGTGGGTACGCGGTCAATGCCGAAGTAGCGGCGGATGCGCGGATCGGCGAACAGCGGGTTGACCGGTGTCTCAACGGTCTTGCTGGTGTAAATGTTCACCACCGCAGGCGCGGCGCGCTCGACCGCATTGGCGTAGGACACCGGCCCTGCAGTTGGTGCTACCGGCGCAGTGACGTTCGCTGGCGCCGGTTGCATCAGCACTGCCGGTGCGGCCGGCGGTGGCGATGCGGGTGAGGTGACTGCCGGTGCGGTGACTGCGGGCATGAACCGGATGATCAATACCGCAGCGACGATGCCACCGAGCGCAGGCCAGAGCAGAAAGCGCAGCAGGCGTTGCATGGAGGTGTCCTGATGAATGCCATGCCGGTGCGACCGGCATGGTGTGAATACGGCGCAAAGGGTAACGTATTTCCCCCGTCAGCCGCTCCACCCGTCAGAGTCGAGGCCCGCATGGTTCGTCGTCAGCAACTGGTCGCCGCGCTCGATGCCCTGCTGTCGCCGCAGTTGTTCACCGATTACTGCCCCAATGGCCTGCAGGTCGAAGGGCGCGAGGAGATTTACCGGCTGGTTACCGGCGTCACTGCCTGTCAGGCGTTGCTCGATGCGGCGGTCGAAGTGAACGCCGATGCCGTGCTCGTGCACCACGGCTATTTCTGGAAAAACGAGGATGCCTGCGTTACCGGCATCAAGCGGCGGCGCCTGGCCACGCTGCTGGCCCACGACATCAACCTGATTGCCTACCACCTGCCGCTCGATACGCATGCCGAATTCGGCAACAATGTCCAGCTCGCGCAGCGGCTCGGGCTGGTGGTCACCGGCCCGCTCGATCCGCTGGATTTGCGTGCGGTCGGCAACACCGGCGAGCTGGCGGCGCCGGAAACGGCAGGGCGTTTCGTGGCGCGGGTGCGTCAGGTGTTGGGCCGCGAGGTGCTGCACATTGGTGAGCCGGATGCGCTGATTCGTACTGTCGGCTGGTGCACCGGCGGCGCCCAGGGTTATATCGGGCAGGCAGTCGCCGCCGGCGTTGATCTGTATCTGACCGGCGAGGTGTCCGAGCAGACGGTGCATATCGCCCGCGAGAGCGGCATCCAGTTCCTTGCCTGCGGCCATCACGCCACCGAGCGCTACGGCGTGCAGGCAGTGGGCGACTGGCTGGCTGCGCGGTTCGGCATCGAGCACCGGCATATCGACATTCCCAACCCTGCCTAGCCAGCCCGAGCGGCGCAATCCGCTGTGGCCCGCGCCGTGCCGCTGGCTATAATGCGCGGCTTTTGCTGCGCGCCCGCGCCCCACTTTTTTACCGGTATTCCCCCATGTCCAGATCCGTCCCGAAACTCGTCAAACCCCACGGTTCCGCTGTCCTGAGGCCGCTGTTGCTCGAAGGCGCTGCCCTTGCGGCGCAAAAGCAGCGTGCTGCCTCGCTGAAGAAGGTGGTGATGGGTTCCCGCGAGGTGGGTGACCTGATCATGCTCGGCATCGGCGGTTTCACCCCGCTTGCCGGCTTCATGGGCAAGGCCGACTGGCACGGCGTCGTCACAAAGATGCAGATGGCAGACGGTCTGTTCTGGCCGATCCCGATCACCCTGTCGACCGACGAAGCGACCGCTGGCGGCCTGAAAGTCGGCGAAGACGTCGCGCTGATTGACGGTGAAACGAACGAACTGATGGGTGTGCTGACGCTCACCGAAAAATACGGCATCGACAAGGAACTGGAATGCCGCGAAGTGTTCCGCACCAACGACCCGGCGCATCCGGGCGTGAAAATGGTGATGGAGCAGGGCGCGGTGAACCTCGCCGGCCCGGTCAAGGTGTTCTCGCAGGGCGAATTCCCCACCACCTATGCCGACACCTACATGACGCCGGCACAGACCCGCGCCCTGTTCGCCGAAAAAGGCTGGAACACCATCGCTGCCTTCCAGACCCGCAATCCGATGCACCGTTCGCACGAATACCTGGCGAAAATCGCCATCGAAATCTGCGATGGTGTGATGGTCCACTCGCTGTTGGGCAAGCTGAAACCCGGAGACATTCCGGCCGACGTGCGCCAACAGGCGATCGGCGTGTTGCTCGACAACTATTTCGTGAAGGACACCGTGGTGCAGTCCGGCTATCCGCTCGATATGCGCTACGCCGGCCCGCGCGAGGCATTGCTGCATGCGCTGTTCCGCCAGAATTATGGCTGCACGCACCTGATTGTTGGCCGCGATCATGCCGGCGTGGGCGATTACTACGGCCCGTTCGATGCGCAGCACATCTTCGACGAGATTCCGAAGGACGCACTCGAAACGAAGCCGCTGAAGATCGACTGGACCTATTGGTGCAACGCCTGCGGCACGATGGCCTCGGCGCGCACCTGCCCGCATGATGAATCGCAGCACGTAAAAGTGTCCGGCACCAAGCTGCGCAAGCTGCTGAGTGAAAACCAGGAGGTGCCGGCCAATTTCTCGCGGCCGGAAGTGTTGAGGGTATTGCAGAAGTACTACGCCACACTCGATGAGAGTGAGAAAGTGAAGGTCGAGCTCAAAGGTCACTCGGCGCGCTGAGACGCGGGCGGTTTGTCGGGAGAAATCGGTCTCCCAGGAGATAGTCATGTCGCGCAAGGGAATTATTCTTGCCGGAGGCTCCGGCACCCGGCTGTATCCGGTAACCATGGCAGTCAGCAAGCAGCTGATGCCGGTCTATGACAAGCCGATGATTTATTACCCGCTGTCGGTGCTCCTGCTGGCGGGAATCCGCGACATCCTGCTGATCAGCACGCCGCGCGATTTACCGGCGTTCCGCCAGTTGCTCGGTGATGGCAGCCGCTGGGGCGTGTCCCTGTCCTATGCCGAGCAGCCGAGCCCGGACGGCCTTGCACAGGCATTCATCATCGGCGCCGATTTCGTCGGCAACGACCCGAGCTGCCTGATTCTCGGCGACAACATCTATTACGGCCACGGCCTGCCGGAGCTGCTGGCCAATGCCGATGCGCGCGCTACCGGTGCCACGGTGTTCGGCTATTACGTCAACGATCCCGAGCGCTATGGCGTGGTCGAGTTCGATGCTGCCGGCCGCGCCGTGACGATCGAGGAAAAGCCGCAGAAGCCGAAGTCGAACTACGCGGTGACCGGCCTGTATTTCTATGACAACGATGTGCTCGACATTGCCCGCGCTGTCAAGCCGTCGGCGCGCGGCGAGCTGGAAATCACCGACGTCAACCGCGCCTACCTGGAGCGTGGCGACCTCAACGTCGAGATGATGGGTCGCGGCTATGCCTGGTTGGACACCGGTACCCACGAGTCGCTGCTGGAGGCGGCGAATTTCGTGCACATCCTCCAGCAGCGCCAGGGCCTGCAGATCAGCTGCCCGGAAGAGATTGCCTGGCGCAAGGGCTGGATCAGCGATACGTCGCTTGAACAACAGGCGGCGCCGATGGGCAAGAACGCCTATGGCCAGTACCTGCTGAACATGCTGAAACAGAAGCGCGCATGAAAATCACCGCAACCGCACTGCCTGGTGTGTTCGTCATTGAGCCGAAGGTATTCGGCGATGCGCGCGGCTTTTTCGTCGAGACGTTCCGTGACGTGGCGTTGCGTGAAGCCGGGCTTGATGTCGTTTTCGTCCAGGACAATCAGTCGCGCTCGCGGCGCGGCGTGCTGCGCGGCCTGCACTATCAGTTGGTGCAACCGCAGGGCAAGCTGGTGCGGGTGTCCTCTGGCGCGGTGTTCGATGTTGCTGTCGACGTGCGCGTCGGTTCGCCGCATTTCGGCCAGTGGTTCGGCACCGTGCTCGATGATGTCACGCACCGGCAGATGTATGTGCCGCCCGGCTTTGCGCACGGCTTCCTCGTGCTGAGCGAAACCGCCGACTTCGTCTACAAGTGCACTGATTATTACCATCCGGCATCGGAGCAGGGCATCGCCTGGGATGACCCGGATATCGGCATCGAGTGGCCGGCGCTTGAGATGCCGCCCGTGTTGTCGGCCAAGGATCTCGCCAATCCGCGCCTGCGCGACCAGGCGCGCGATCGTTTGCCGGCGTACCGCTGAGAACGCCTGCGTGTCGTCTGGCGACCGGATCATCCTTGTTACTGGCGCTGCCGGCCAATTGGGCTGTGAGTTGCTGCTGTTGCCCGCGCTGCCTGTCGGTGTGCGCGTCGTCGGCGCCGAACGCGACACCTGTGATATCACCGATCCCGAAGCGGTCCGGCGCTGCATCGTGCTGCATCGTCCCGTGGTCGTCATCAATGCGGCAGCATATACCGCTGTCGATCGCGCGGAAGCGGAACGCGCGCGCGCCTTTGCGGTGAATGCCGACGGCCCGGCCTATCTTGCGGCGGCCTGCGCCGAGGCCGGTATTCCGTTGTTCCATGTCTCCACCGATTACGTGTTCGACGGCAGCAAGGCAACTCCTTGGCGGATCGACGATGAAACGGCGCCGCTCGGGGTTTATGGTGCCAGCAAGCGTGCCGGTGAGAACGCCGTGCGCGCTGCATGCAAACAGCATCTTGTGTTGCGCACCAGTTGGGTATTTGGCCAGCACGGCAACAATTTTGTCCGCACCATGCTGCGGCTCGCGACGACGCGCGATGTCCTGCGCGTGGTTGGTGATCAGCGCGGCGGCCCGACCTGGACCGGCGACATCGCTGCGGAACTGCTCGCATTGGCGATGCGTCATCTCGATGGCGAGTCGCTGGCATGGGGCACCTGGCATTACGCCGGTGCCCCAGCCACCAGCTGGTGTGAATTCGCCTGCACCATTGTCGACGAAGCTCTCGCGATCGGCCTGCTGGCGCGCCGCACGCCGGTGCAGGCGATAGCCACGCATGAATTCCCGACGCCGACCCGCCGGCCGGCGAATTCGGTACTCGACATGAGTGAAACCACGCAGGCGCTCGGCATCGTCGCCAGCGACTGGCGCGTCGGCCTGCGCCGCGTGCTCGCCGGCTGGCGTCGTGATGGCGTCCGCTTTGACCGCTGAACCGGGCTGCCACGCAGTCGCACGGCATTTGAGGAGAACAAGATGGCGCAGTATTCGCCCCGCAACATACTGGTGACCGGCGGCGCCGGTTTCATCGGCGCCAATTTCGTGCGGCAGACAATCGCCCGCGACGCCGATGTGCGCATCATCAATCTCGATTTGCTGACCTATGCCGGTTCACTCGACAAGCTCGATGGCCTCGCCGATCCGTCGCGCCATGTGTTCGTGCAGGGCGACATTTGTGATCGCCCGCTCGTCGACCGGTTGCTGCGCGAACATGCCATCGATACCGTCGTGCATTTCGCCGCCGAGTCGCATGTCGATCGTTCGATTTCCGGCCCTAGCGAATTCGTGCGTACCAATGTCATCGGCACCTTCACGCTGCTTGAAGCGGTGCGTGGCTACTGGATCGACGAGCAGGGCCTGAAAGGTGAGGCGCTGGCCGTCGTGCGCCGCTTTCACCACATCTCGACCGACGAAGTGTTCGGCACGCTGGGTGCAAACGATCCGGCATTCCGCGAGACCACGCCCTATGCACCGAATTCGCCGTATTCGGCGAGCAAGGCCGCATCGGATCATTTTGTGCGTGCCTACCATCACACCTATGGGCTACCAGTCACTGCGACCAACTGCTCCAACAATTACGGTCCGCGCCAGCATCCCGAGAAACTCATCCCGACCATCATCCGCAGTTGCGTCGAGGGCAAGCCGATACCGGTCTATGGCGACGGCAGCAACATCCGCGACTGGCTGTTCGTCGACGATCACTGCGACGCGATCTGGCGGGTACTTACCGCCGGCAGGGTCGGAGAAACCTATAACGTTGGCGGCGACAACGCCTGTCGCAACCTCGACATCGTCGAGACGTTGTGTCGACTGATGGACGCACGCCGTCCGCAGGGTGCGCCGCACAAGAAGCATGTGACTTTTGTCACCGACCGGCCAGGGCATGACTGGCGCTACGCGGTCGATATCGCCTTCATTGGCCGCGAACTGGCGTGGCGGCCGGCGAGTCGTTTCGAGGACGCGCTCGCCGTCACGGTCGACTGGTATCTGGCCGATCCGCGTCGGCTTGGTCTTGGCTGACCCTATAAAAAGGCCGCGTCATGCGCGGCCTTTTTGCGCTCCAACCGTCTCAGGCCGGGTTTTCGCCGCGCGGCTTCAGGCCGAAACTCTCGGAAAGCGTGCCTACATCTTCCGGCGAGTCGCGCTCGTAGTAGTCGCGTGGCATCGGAGTTTTCGCGACGTCCGGCTCGGTGCCCGTGGCGGCTGCCGGTGCTGTCTTCAGCCCGAAGCCCTCAGCCAGCGAGCCGCGCTCCTTCTTGCCCGCCAGATAGTAGTCGCGCGGCAATACGTGCTCGCTTTGTGTCGCGATTTTCTCCTCAGGATCCACTGTTGTGCGCCGGGCCCGCGCGCTCTTCAGTAGCCGACGCAGGCGCAGGCGGCGATCAATACCCGGTCGTAGCGCCAGGCCACAGGCGAGGCCGGCAACGAAGGCGAGCAACACAATAACGATGAGCATGGGTGCGATCCGCAGGGAGTGGCTGGAGGCTGACCGTCGCGACGCGTAAAATCCGCGCATTATCTTCCCGCGACGGCTTGCCATTGTATGCACGTACTCTCCGCAACCGCAGACGCAGGTCGGATGGACGGCCCTGCCGGGCCGCTGGAAGTGCGTATCGACGTGCCGCGCGGCTTGGATTTGGGTATCGACCTCGTTATTTGCCACCCTCATCCGCTGCACGGTGGCACGTTCGACAACAAGGTTGTCCATACGCTCGCCCGCGCGGCGCGCGATATCGGGCTGCGCGCGGTGCGCTTCAATTTTCGCGGTGTTGGTGGCAGCGCAGGCACCCATGACGGCGGGCGTGGGGAGGTAGACGACTTGCTGGCCATCGTTGAAGGTTGCGCGCACACGGCACCGGGACGCGCGCTGGTGCTTGCCGGGTTTTCTTTCGGGGCCTGGGTCGCAGCCGCAGGCGCGGTGCGCTTGCAGGCAGCCGGCCGCGCGCCACGGGCGCTGTTGCTGGTTGCGCCGCCGGTGCAGTACCCCGGGTTCGCCAGCCTGCCGCCGTTTGCGTTGCCGTTGCTGGTGATTCAGGGGGATGACGATGAGGTTGTTGATCCGCGTGCAGTCGCTGATTGGTGCGGCGCCGGTCAGCCAAGGGCACAGCTGCTCAGGTTGCCGGCCGGGCATTTCTTTCACGGCAGCCTGCCGGCGCTGAAAGATGAAACTGCCCGCTGGCTACGGGATATCCTGTCGCCGCGTCCCTTTCCCCCACAGCGAGTGCCGGGTAAATTGCCGAGCCAATGACACCCCCATCAAGAAGCGCGCGGCCGACGCCGCGTACACGCTACCAGCAGGATCTTCAGCGCGCCGGGTTCCAGGCGGATCCAGCGCAGCGGCATGCCGTCGATTGCCTGCAGACGCTGCACCGGGAGCTGGTTGAGCGCTGGCATGCCGAGCGCGGCTCGGTGCTCAACCGCATATCGTGGCGCATGGGCGGTCGCGCGCCGGTGCGTGGCCTGTACCTGTGGGGCGGGGTTGGTCGCGGCAAAACCTATCTGATGGATGTCTTCTACGAGAGTCTGCCGTTTCGGCGGAAGATGCGCAGTCACTTCCATCGCTTCATGCAGCGGGTACACGCCGAACTGCGCACGCTTGTGGGCGAAAAGAACCCGCTCGATATTGTCGCGAGCCGTTTTGCGAAAGAAGCACTGGTGATCTGTTTCGACGAATTTTTCGTCTCGGACATCACCGATGCGATGATTCTTGGCAGTTTGTTTGAAAAGTTGTTCGCACAGGGTGTGACGCTGGTCGCCACCTCGAACATTGTGCCGGATGATCTCTACAAGGACGGCTTGCAGCGCGAGCGATTTCTGCCGGCCATTGAAGTGCTCAAGCGTCATGTGCAGGTTATTAACGTAGACAGTGGTATCGATTATCGGCTGCGCGTACTCGAAAAAGCGGAGATCTACCATCAGCCGCTTGATGCGACTGCTGATCAGAGCCTCGACCGCAGTTTTCGCGAATTGGCGCCGGCGATGGGTCTTTGCGAGAGCGATTGTCAGATCAGCATCAACGAACGCAATATTCCTGCTCGCAAGCTCGCTGATGATGTTGCCTGGTTCGATTTCGTCCCGATGTGTGTGAGCCCGCGCAGTGCTGCTGATTACATCGAGATTGCCCGACAGTTCCACGCGGTATTGCTCAGCAATGTGCCGCGCATGGACGTCTCGCAGGACGACGCGGTGCGCCGTTTTATCAACATGGTCGATGAGTTATACGATCGTAACGTAAAGTTGATCCTCTCTGCCGAAGTGCCGATCGAGCATCTTTATGCGGGCGGGCGTCTGGCCTTTGAATTTAGGCGGACGCAAAGCCGTTTGCTGGAGATGCAGTCGCACGAATATCTGGCGCGACCGCATCGCCCCTGATTTTCCGCAGGCGCCCATAGTGGCCTGCAAACGTGTCAGAAACAGCCACCAGCCAAGGAGTAAAGACGATGATTCCACGCACCCTGTTCAATTCCGATCACGAAATGTTTCGTGATTCCCTGCGCAAGTTTCTCGACAAGGAAGTGGTGCCGTTCCATGCGCAGTGGGAAGAAGATGGGCAGGTGTCACGCGACGTGTGGGTCAAGGCCGGTGAGCAGGGCTTTCTGTGCCCGTGCGTGGCGCCGAATTACGGCGGCGCCGGTGCTGATTACCTCTACAGCGTTATCGTGATGGAGGAGGTATCGCGCCTGGGCCTGACGGGTTTGGGTTGGGGGCTGCATACCGATATCGTTGCGCCCTATATCGAGCACCATGGCAGCGAAGCGCAGAAACAGAAATTCCTGCCGAAGATGATCAGCGGCGAGTGTATCGGCGCCATTGCGATGAGCGAGCCGGGTGCCGGTTCCGATCTGCAGGGCGTCAAGACCACGGCCGTGGACAAGGGCGATCATTACCTGTTGAACGGTTCCAAGACTTTCATCACCAACGGGCAGAATGCCGACGTCATCATTGTCGTCGCCAAGACCGATCCGACCGCCGGTGCCAAAGGCATCTCGTTGCTGCTGGTCGAGCGCGGGATGGCCGGCTTCGCGCGGGGCCGCAATCTGGACAAGGTGGGCATGAAGGCACAGGACACTTCCGAACTGTTTTTCAATGATGTGAAAGTGCCGAAAGCGAATCTGCTGGGCAAGGAAGGTATGGGCTTTGTCTACCTGATGACCGAGTTGCCGCAGGAGCGCCTCGGTATTGCCGTCAACGGGATTGCCATGGCAGAAGGTGCGTTCCGGTTGACGCTCGACTACGTAAAGGAGCGCAAGGCGTTCGGCAAGCGTATCGCCGATTTCCAGAATACCCAGTTCAAGCTGGCCGAATTACACACGAAAGTGGAAATGGGTCGCGCCTACGTCGATCGTTGCCTGGATCTGCATTTGCACAAGAAACTCGACGCGCCGACAGCTTCGGCCGCGAAATACATTATCACCGACTTGCAGTGCGAAATCCTTGATGAGTGCGTGCAGTTGTTCGGCGGCTACGGGTACATGTGGGAATACCCGGTGGCCCGGATGTGGGCCGATGCTCGCGTGCAGCGCATTTATGGCGGCACGAATGAGATCATGAAGCTGGTGGTCTCAAGAGCACTGCTTGCCTAGTGCATTGCGCGTGACCCTGCCACCGCCGGGGCAGGGTCACGGCGGGGCAATGAGGCTGATTGTTACGGGGCGGGATTGGGTTGACCTGTATGGATTTCCTCAATGCCTTTGAGTATTTCGTCGCTCAGCGGCACGTTTACGCTGTCCAGATTTGTTTTTAGCTGCGCAATGGATGTCGCACCAATGATGTTGCTGGTGAGAAACGGGCGCGTGGTCACGAACTGTAATGCCATCTGCACCGGGTCGATACCGTGTTTTGTTGCCAATGCGATGTATTTTGCGGTGGCGGCTTCGGCTTGGGGATTGGTGTAGCGGGAGAAGCGCTTGAAGAGAGTGATTCGCGCGCCTTGCGGCCTGGCACCGTTGAGGTATTTTCCCGACAGTGCGCCGAACGCCAGCGGAGAGTACGCAAGCAGGCCAACGCGCTCGCGATGGGAAATTTCCGCAAGACCAATTTCAAAACTACGGTTCAGCAAATTGTACGGATTCTGAATGCTCACAATGCGAGGCAGTCCTTGCGCTTGTGCTGCGGCGAGATAACGCATCGTGCCCCAGGGTGTTTCGTTTGAAATGCCGACGTGACGAATCTTGCCGGCTTTCACCAGGTCAGCCAGCACAGTGAGTGTTTCTTCAATGGGTGTTGCTGTTTCGTTTTGATCGTGTTGATAGCCGAGCTTGCCAAAATAGTTGGTGTTCCGGTCAGGCCAGTGCAGTTGGTACAGATCGAGGTAGTCGGTCTGCAGTCGGGCAAGGCTGCCGTTGATGGCTTCCTCCATGTGTTTGCGGTTCAGGAGCGGCTTGCCGTCGCGGACGTGCGGCAACCAGTTGGCCTGGCCGCATACCTTGCTGGCAAGAACGATTTTCTGCCGCATCCCCGGGCGGGCGCGAAACCAGTTGCCGATGATTGTTTCCGTACTGCCGTAGGTTTTTGCGGTGGCGGGTACCGCGTACATTTCGGCCGTGTCAAAGAAGGTGATTCCCCGGTCGCAGGCCAGATCCATCTGGGCAAAGCCCTCGTCCTGGTTGTTCTGTTCGCCCCAGGTCATGGTGCCCAGGCAGAGGGCGCTGACTTTGATGCCGGTACCGCCAAGTTCGCGGATATCCATGGACTGACCTCTAACTAACTGAATTTAAAGGGTTGTTTACGGATTCGTCGAGCGTAAATGGTAACAGGGCGGGGCGGTTTGGGGCATCAGGGCTGGCGTGGGCACAACATTGTCAAAGGGAGGGTGCTTGAGTAGAATGCGCCCTCCTTTGCGGGCGGGGTTGTGTTTTTCGGCGCAACTCCTCGCCCTGCCGCAGCTTTTTGAGGCAAGAAGATCATGAAAACGTTCAGCGCGAAGCCGCATGAAGTGAAGCGCGACTGGTTTGTCATCGACGCCGATGGCAAAACGCTTGGCCGCATGGCGACCGAGATTGCCCGTCGCCTGCGCGGCAAGCACAAGGTCGAGTACACACCGCACGTTGATACCGGCGACTATATTGTCGTCGTCAATGCCGGCAAGGTGCGCGTTACCGGCAACAAGACCACTGACAAGATGTATTACCGGCACACTGGATATCCGGGCGGTATTCGCCAGGAAACCTTCGAAAAGTTGCTTGCCCGCAAGCCGGAGCAGGTAATCGAGACGGCTGTCAAAGGCATGCTCCCGCACAATCCACTGGGTCGCGCCATGCTGCGCAAGCTGAAGGTATATCCGGGTGCAGAACATCCGCATACGGCCCAGCAGCCCCAGGAACTGAACGTAGGCTGAGGTATTTGTGGACAAGAAATCCGTGGAAAAAAATATTGGTACTGGTCGCCGCAAGACCGCGACTGCCCGCGTCACGATCCGCCCAGGCAAGGGCGCCATCGTCATCAATGGCAAGTCCCTTGAGCAATACTTTGGTCGCCAGACCAGCCGCATGGTGGTGCGCCAGCCGCTGGAGCTGATCGAAGCCAGCGACAAGTTCGACATCGTGGTACGGGTGATTGGCGGCGGCGCGAGCGGCCAGGCCGGCGCTATCCGTCATGGCATCACCCGCGCCCTGTTGCGTTATGACGAGACGCTGCGGTCCCCATTGCGCAAGGCTGGCTTTGTCACGCGCGATGCCCGTGAGGTCGAACGCAAAAAGATCGGTCTGCGCAAGGCGCGCCGGCGTCCGCAATACTCGAAGCGTTGATCGCTTCGCGCCAGTACAGCAGAACGCCCAAGCCGAGAGGTTTGGGCGTTTTTTCATGTCTTGATGCATATCACCCTTGTGTCGTTTCCCTCGTGTTTCGTGTTGTTAATACAGGGCCTTTTCTTTAACATTTGAGCCCCTTTTTCGGGGTCCGTCGCAGTCGTGACGGGGATGCTGGAGACTCTTGATGAGCACTGACGGTGTAGACAACAGCAGGCGTACTTTTCTGGTCGGCCTGACGGCCGGCGTGGGTGCGCTGGGTGCGGCCGCTGCTGCGGTTCCTTTTGTGATGTCCTGGACGCCCAGCGCGAAAGCCAGGGCGGCTGGCTCACCCATCACGGTCGACGTCAGCAAAATTGAAGCGGGTGGCTTTGTCGTCAACGAATGGCGCGGCAAACCGGTGTGGATTCTGCGGCGTACCAGCGAAATGCTTGATGCCCTTGCGCAACAGGACGGCGATCTGCGTGATCCGCAATCCGGGGATGAGGGGCAGCAGCCTGCCTATGCAAGGAATGCAGTGCGGTCAATCAAGCCGGAGATTCTTGTGCTGCTTGGCGTCTGCACCCACCTTGGCTGCTCGCCGAAATACAACAAGGAACCCTCGGTTGAGCTGAAATTTGGCGGATTCTACTGCCCGTGCCATGGCTCCAAATTCGATTTGGCAGGCCGCGTCTACAAGGGCGTCCCGGCGCCGACGAATCTCGTGGTGCCGCCGCACTTCTACCTGTCCGAAAACGTGATCGTTGTCGGTGAAGACAAGGGGGCTGCGTAATGATCAAGTACATGACGGGTGTAGCCACGAACCTGATGGCGTGGGTTGATGCCCGCTTGCCGGTCACCGAGGCTTATCGCAAGCACATGTCGGAGTACTACGCGCCGAAAAACTTCAATTTCTGGTACTACTTCGGTGTCCTGTCGATGGTGGTGCTGGCCAACCAGATGTTGACCGGCATCTGGCTGACGATGTTCTACACGCCCAGCGAGCCCTTCTCTTCCATTGAGTACATCATGCGTGATGTCGAGTATGGCTGGCTGATCCGCTACATGCATTCAGTCGGCGCTTCGGCATTCTTCCTGGTTATCTACCTGCACATGTTCCGCGCCCTGCTTTACGGTTCCTACAAAGCGCCGCGCGAGCTGGTCTGGATTTTCGGCGTGCTGATTTACGTTGCGCTCATGGCTGAAGGCTTCATGGGCTATGTGCTGCCCTGGGGCAATATGTCTTATTGGGGCGCGCAGGTGATCATCTCGCTGTTTGGCGCGATCCCGTACATCGGCGAAGATCTCACGGTATGGATACGCGGTGATTACCTGTTGTCCGGCGCTTCGCTCAATCGTTTCTTTGCACTGCATGTGGTCGCGATCCCGATCGTTCTGCTGGCGCTGGTTGTGCTGCACATTCTCGCGCTGCACGAAGTCGGATCAAACAACCCGGACGGTGTTGAGATCAAGAAAAAGAAGAATGCGCAGGGCATCCCGCTCGATGGCATTGCGTTCCACCCGTATTACTCGGTGAAAGATACCGTTGGCACGATTGTGTTCCTGATCGGCTTCGCCATCGTGATCTTCTACTTCCCGACCGGCGGCGGCTATCTCATCGAGTCGCCGAATTTCGAGCCGGCTGACCCGCTGAAGACACCGCTGCATATCGCCCCGGTCTGGTACTACGGCGCCTACTACGCAATGTTGCGCGCGATTCCGCACAAGCTCAGTGGTGTCATTGTCATGTTTGCCGCCATCGGCATCCTGTTCGTGCTGCCGTGGCTGGATCGCAATCCGATCAAGTCCATTCGCTACAAGGGTATGCTGACCAAGGTTGCGATGATGCTTTTTGCGGCGGTGTTTCTGATGCTGACCTGGCTGGGCACGCAACCGACATCCGATTTGTACACCATGCTGGCCCGCTTCGGTACGGCCTATTACTTCATCTTCTTTATCTCGCTCCTGTTCATTCACAAGTTCGAGTCGGCGAAACCTGTGCCTGATCGTGTGACGGGCTGAGCAGGAGAGTGACCATGAAAAACCTTGCCTTCGTTTTCCTTGCGTTACTCCTGCCGCTGTCGGTTCAGGCGAGCGGCGGTGCTGAGTCGGCCTATATTGTTGAGGCGCCCATCTCGCTGACCGACAAGGCGCAGATGCAACGCGGCGCACAGCTGTTCATGAACTATTGCTACGGCTGTCACTCGCTGAAGTATGTGCGCTATGAGCGCATGGCCGACGACCTGGACATCCCCGTCGACCTGCTGGCCGATAATCTGATGTTCAATACCGACAAGATCGGTAGTCCGATGGTCAACGCGCTCGATCCGGTTCAGGCCAAAAAGTGGTTTGGCGTATCGCCGCCGGATCTCTCGCTGGAGGCGAAACTGCGTGGCGCTGACTGGGTCTATTCGTACCTGACAAACTTTTACGCAGACCCAAGTCGGCCGTGGGGCACCAACAACCACGTGTTCCCCAATGTAGGTATGCCGAACGTGATGGGCGACATGCAGCGCTCCTTGCCAGAGGATGAGTTCAAGGCGCGCATGGCCGACATCACTGCATTCCTCGAGTACACCGCCGAGCCGGTGCAGGTCACCCGGATGGTCATGGGCGGGTTTGTGATTGGCTTTCTGCTCGTGCTGCTGATTTTTGCCTGGCTGATGAAGCGGGAGTTCTGGAAGGACGTGCACTGAGCGTCGCCGATGAAGGCCGAATGCAACGAAAAGGGTACCTGAGCCATCAGCCACCCTTTGCGCGTCAAGGGATGAGGGTCCGATGAACATAAGTATCGCCACCAAGAGATCGACGATGGTGTTCTTCTCGGACGGGCTTGATCACTACAGCCACCGGGTGCGCATTGTGCTCGCCGAAAAGGGCGTGGCAGTGGACGTTGTCGATGTTGATTCGACGAATATTCCCGAAGAAGTAACGGACCTTAATCCGTACAACGAAGTGCCTACGCTGGTCGATCGCGACCTGGTTCTTTATGAGCCGAATGTGATGATGGAGTATCTTGACGAGCGCTTCCCGCACCCGCCTTTGTTGCCTGTTTACCCGGTGGCCCGGGCCCAGAGCCGCCTATGGCTCTACCGTATCGAGCGCGACTGGTGCGGCCAGATCGACATGATCCTGGCACGTACCGAGAAGGAAACGACCATCAACCGGCTGCGCAAGGAGCTGCGGGACAGCCTGCTGACGCTGTCACCGATATTCGAGCAAAAGCCGTTCTTCATGAACGACGAGTTCACCATTGTCGATTGCGCAATGGCCCCGATTCTCTGGCGGCTGCCACTGCTGGATATCGAGCTGCCGCCCAAGCAGGCCCGGGGGTTACTCAAATACTGCGAGCGCTTGTTCCGGCGCGACGGGTTTCAGGCCAGCTTGTCCGACCGGGAGCGGGAAATCCGCCAGCCATATTGAGTACACTTCGCCTCCGGCATCGACGTCCCCGTCGTGTCCCTGAGAGTCCACCCTCATGACCCCTACACGCCCCTACCTTGTCCGTGCGTTCTACGACTGGATCCTCGACAACGGACTGACGCCCTATCTGCTGGTTGATGCGGAAGTCGATGGCATCTCCGTGCCGACTGCCCATGTGCGTGACGGCCGTATCGTGCTCAACATTGCCCCGGCTGCCGTTACCGATCTGGAACTGGGCGTCGCCAGTGTGCGTTTCAGCGCCCGTTTTGCCGGCACCCCCCGGGCAATCTATTTGCCACTGGCAGCGATCATGGCGATTTACGCCCGTGAAAACGGGCAGGGCATGTTTTTCAGCGACGAAGAGTGTGGTGAAGAGCCACAGCCGGGTCCCTCCGGTGAGGCATCCGAGACGCCGCGTGGCGGGCGCCCTGCGTTGCGTTTGGTGAAGTGAGCGTTGTCGCAACCGTGATCAGCGGTCAGCCTTGTCGGCGGCGATGTACTCAAAAATTTTCACGATCTTCTGCACGCCGTACACGGCGCGCGCCGCGCTGACTACCAATTCGGCTTCTTCCCGGGTCAGCAGACCCAGCAGATAGACAACGCCGTTTTCTGTCACAACTTTCACGCGCCGCCCGGGAACGTCGGGCCCGAACAGTAGCCGCGTTTTGACGCGTGTGGTGATCCAGCCGTCGCTCATCCGGGTGATGAAGGCAATGGGTGTGCCCACTTCCAGCTCGTTATGCACATGCAGTACGTGCCGTACCTGGCCGGCAATGGCTTCGACGCGTTGTTTGACGGCATCGGTCGGTACCTGGCCGGCCAACAGCACTTGCCCGTTCCAGCTTGTCACGACCAGGCGCGCTTCCTGCGTGGCGGGTTCACCGCGCACAATATTCAGCCAAACCTTGCGTTCGATGGCGGCATCTTCGATCTTGCTGCCGAGTGTGCGGGTGCCATGATGGCGATCGACTTGCTTGTCGGAAAGCGGAGCAATCCAGGAAACGCACCCGGCGAGGGCGAGTGCCGCAAGCGTGGCGAGGAAAATTCTTGCGATGGCAGTCACAGGCTGTCTCCGAACAATTCGCGCTCCAGCAGATCGCAGAGCACATTGATAAGCAACAGGTGAATTTCTTCGGCACGAATCGGCGACGATACCGGGACGTGGATCCCGATATCGTCCGGGCCGAGGACGCGGGTAACGTCGCCGCCATCATGTCCGGTTAGCACCACGACATCCATCCCGCGATCATGGGCACTGACGATGGCCTGCACGGTGTTGGTGGACATGCCGGTAGCCGACAGTGCCAGCAGGACATCGCCCGGTTGGCCCAGGGCGCGTAACTGGCGCGCAAAAACGTCGGCAGCACCGTAATTCTCTGTGAGGGATGTCACCAGCGGCACGCTGTCGGCAAGGCAGAACACCGGCAAGCCGGGTCGTTCGCGCTCAAACCGCCCGAGCATCTTGACGGCGAAATGCTGGGCATTGGCCGCAGAGCCGCCGCTGCCGCACACGAACAGGCGGCCCTCATCAAGCAGGCAACGAACGAAGCGCTGTGCGCCGGCGACCAACGATGGGACTTGCGCTTCGAGCAAGGCTGTGGTCGCTTCGATATGCGCGCCGATGCTCTCGCGTACGGTGTCTTCCGGGTCCATATTCATTCCAGTTGAATGTTGGTGCGCAGGTTCAGTGCGGCGCTACATCGAAGGCGTTGCGCAACCAGCGTATTTCGTCGTCGATGACGGCGATCACGTCGAAGCGCGCCGGCAGTGTCGCCTCCACAGGATGACAGGCAAGCCAGGCGCGCGCAGCGCGCACGAAGCGTTGTTGTTTGCGGTGATCAACACTTTCGATTGCACCGACCAGACTGCCGGTCTGCCGGGCGCGCACTTCCACGAAGATGAGCGCATCGTTGTCACGCATTACCAGATCCAGTTCGCCGAGGCGACAGCGCCAGCCGGCGTCGAGACAGCGCAGGCCGTGCTGTTCAAGGTGCAGCCGGGCCCGCTGCTCGCCATCCTGGCCGCGCTGGCGCCGGTCATTGTTCTTCTGCGAGACGTTGGGCATGGCCATCACGATAGATCATCCAGACGAGTTGGCGGTGGATGAGGCGGTTGTCGTCCATCGCCAACAAACCGGTCATGCCGTCAATGCGGGTGCTTGCCGATTGCATCAGCAGCGGTAATTGTTGGCTGAGTCGCCAGGCATCGATGCCCAGTGCGTACAGGCGAAGCGCGCGCTCATCACTGTCTTTCCACGTTGCAGCTAGGCGTTGCCGCAGCGGTTGTTCGGGGTCGGCAATCCAGGGCATTTCCACGAAGCGGATGCCGCTCAGGTCAATGGCGGACGTTGCGGTGGGTTGCCCGTTGACATGCGAGGTGGCGAAGGTCGGCAAGCCGGTAGCGTAGTAGTACTGCACCGCAGGCGCGATCTGGGTTGCTTGCAGGGTGTTGCCGATAATGAACAGGGAGTCGATATCCTGTCGGCGGCGCGGCTGGAAGCCGAGCTGTACGCGCAGCAATTGCTCAAGCCGGCCGTGACGTGCTTCGCTGCTGCCGATATCGAGCAGGTTGCGCACCACATCGTTGTAGTCGCCATTGCCTTGATAGGCGGCTTGCGTACGTACCGTCGCGCCCTGTTGCTGCAGGGTTTGCGTTAGTTGCTGTGCGATGCGTTGCCCCCACTCGCCGGCCGGATAGAGCAATGCGGCCCGGCGCAGGTTCTGTGCCACCGCCGCATCGGCAATCTGGCTTGCTTCGTCTTCGCCCGCCAGCCCGAAGAAATAAAGTGTGGCCGGGCCGTCGGGGGCGTCCGGGGCAGGCGCGTCTGGATAGTTCAGGGCGATGGTGGTGACGGGCAGACTGTCGCGCAACTGCAGCAGACGCAGGTTTTCTTTTTCGAGTGGCCCGATGACCAGTTGCGCGCCGGCGTGAACGGCAGTGTCGTACGTGGCGAGAAAGTCGCTGCGCGACGAGTCGAAGAAGCGGATCACTGGCACCTTGATGCCGCTGTCGCGTGCCTCGAACCACGCGGCCAGAATCCCCCGCTGCAACGCGACACCGGCTGACGCGAGTTTGCCGTGCAGTGGCAGCAGCACGGCAATGTGTGCGGGGCCATCTATCCGTGGTGCGTTGCGCGCCTTCGCTATCGCGGCCGGTGGCCGCTCGGCGGCAGGATGGTCGCGATGCGTTGTTGTCCATGCCTCAATTTGGCCGGCAAGTTGCGCAGGACTGGCATTGCCGTCGCGATACAGCAGCGCCAGCGATGCCCAGCCGGCAGTATCGCTATTATCACTTTCAGCGAGTTGGCGCAGCGAGTCGCGTCCGATCCGCATAAACAGCGGCCACAGTGCGTCCTCATTGGCCTGGCGGTATTGTGGCGGCAGTTGCCGGTTTACAACGGCACGTTCGCGAGCCGCTTCCGGCAGCAGGTTGCGCTTCTCGAGCACCATGGCGCGGCGTTCGGCAACGCGGGCGAAGTCGACTGGACCAAGGGCGTCAGTCATTTTGTAGCGTGCGCTCGCGTCGTGCGCAACGATTGCCTGGGCACCGGGCAGGTCGCCCAGGCCCAGCGCGACATCAACCGCAGTCACCAGAAAGTCGCCGTACCGGTTCCGTGGCAGCAATGCCTGATCAATCCGGTTGAGGGTGTCCTGCGCCTTCGCGTAGGCTTGCCCCGACGCGTACATCATTGCCGCCGTCAGCAGGCGTTGCTGTTGCGTGGTGCCCGTACCGGAAAGATCGCCAAGCAGGGCGTCGGCACGTTGGATCCGTTCAGTGGCCGGCGTGTCGTCCAGGGACGAGGCAGCCATGCTGCCGGACTGGCAGCCGGCGCTGTGCACGACGAGCAGTACGGCAAAACACACACGTCCGAGCAAGGCGAGCATTCGCATATGTCTGATAATCCCGCAGTAGACAAGCCCGCAGTAATAAGAGGCGGCGTGTTGCATGTGGTGGCGACGCCAATTGGAAATCTGGACGACATCTCGGTGCGTGCAGTATCAACCCTGCGCGCGGTGGACATTATAGCCGCTGAGGATACGCGGCACAGTTCCCGTTTGCTGGCTCATCTGGGTATCGACAGCGCCAAACTGGTATCGCTGCACGATCACAACGAGACCGAGCGAGTGCCGTCGTTGTTGTCCGCCCTGGCGGGCGGTCGATTCGTTGCGCTGATATCGGATGCCGGCACGCCGTTGGTCAGTGATCCGGGTTTTCGTCTTGTGCGGGCAGCGCATGAGGCAGGCATTCAGGTAAGCCCTGTGCCGGGCGCCTGTGCGGCGATCGCCGCGTTGTCAGCGGCCGGTCTGCCTTGCGACCGATTTTTTTTCGAAGGTTTCCTGCCGGCGACGAACGTTGCGCGGCGGGCGCGTCTTGATGTCCTGGGTAGTCAGCGTGGCACTTTGGTCTTTTATGAGGCGCCGCACCGGGTGCTCGATACGCTGACCTCATTGGTCGACGTATTTGGTGGCCAGCGCACAGGTGCGCTGGCGCGTGAGTTGACGAAGACCTTCGAGACGGTGCGTCGGGGTTCGCTCGCGCAGCTGCTGGCGTTTGTTGCGGCGGATCCGGACCAGCAGCGTGGTGAGATCGTGTTGCTGGTCGAAGGTGTGCAGGAGGGTACGCGTGTGGCGGCGCTCGACGAGCGGGCCCTGCTGCGTGCGCTTGCGGCCGAATTGCCGGCGACACGCGCGGCGAAAGTGGCGGCGCAGCTGCTGGGCAGATCGCGGCGCGCGTTGTACCAACAATTGCTCGAGCTCGGCGCTGCGGACGGTTGAGTGCTTGCCGGTTGGGCTAGAATGCGCGCGTGTGGGTCGGTCAGACAGTCGCCGCCACTGCGCTCGTTCGCGGTGGGGGAGGAAAGTCCGGGCTCCAAAGGGCAGGGTGCCAGGTAACGCCTGGGCGCCGCGTCGGTTTCCGGCGCAGTGACGGAAAGTGCCACAGAGAACGAACCGCCGATGGCCCGCAAGGGATCAGGCAAGGGTGAAAAGGTGCGGTAAGAGCGCACCGCGCTGCCGGCAACGGGAGCGGCACGGAAAACCCCACCTGGAGCAAGGCCAAATAGGGGTCCTATGGCGCGGCCCGCGCCGGACCCGGGTAGGCTGCTTGAGGTCGTCGGTGACGGCGACCCTAGAGGAATGACTGTCCACGACAGAACCCGGCTTATCGATCGGCTCACACACTTCCGCTCTAAATACACCCCTCATATAACTAAAGATTCTAGAAGTTAAAGTGCTTTGTGAGAATGCCTGCGCAGGCATCTGAACAGAGTCCCTTTCGTGCGCCCGGTGTTCTTTGGTTGGTTATATAACTTATTGATTATTAAAGGGTCTTTCCCTGTTCACAGGGGGGGCGTTGGCTTGACGCTGCTGACCAGCGGTACCTATAGTTCCGCGGGTGGGAAAAAGTGGTAAAAAGTGGAATTCAACGGGCCCAGGGAGGCTCTCCACCAGCGGGTAGCAGCGTGTTCCAGGGAATCACCTCCGTCACTGTCGACACCAAAGGCCGGCTCGCCATTCCGACCCGCTTTCGGGATGGTATTACCGATCGTGGCGGCCCAACAGTGATAGTAACTGCTCACCAATACGATGGCTGCCTGGTCCTCTATCCGCTGATTGACTGGGAAGAAATCGCCCGCAAGGTCTCGGGGCTGCCGGATGGCAGTGCCGACGTGCGCAACATCAAGCGCCGCTTCATTGGCCAGGCCACAGATCTCGAGATCGACGGTGCCGGCCGCGTCCTGCTGCCGCAACTGCTGCGCAACTTCGCCCGTATTGAAAAGGGTGCGGTGATGCTCGGCCAGGGCCACAAGCTTGAACTCTGGTCCGAGGGGCAGTGGGCGGCCAACGAAAAAATCAACGCCACCCTCGACGACGCCACGGGCTTGCCCGAGGCCGTCCAGCAACTGTCGTTCTGAAGGTGGCCGGGTGGGCTTCGAACACCAGACCGTCCTCCTCATGGAGGCGGTCAACGCCTTGCAGGTCGTGCCGACAGGCATCTACGTCGATGCGACGTTCGGCCGCGGCGGGCACAGCCGGGAAATTCTCCGGCGATTGGGCCCGGAAGGTCGGTTGCTGGCGATCGACCGTGACCCCGATGCCATTGCCGCCGGCGCGGCAATGGTCGCTGCCGATACACGGTTTGCGCTTGTGCAGGGAAATTTTTCTGCACTGGCATCGGTGATCGATGCACGCAACTGGCGTGGTCGGGTGAATGGCTTGTTGCTTGATCTTGGCGTGTCTTCGCCACAGTTGGATGATCCGGCGCGCGGCTTCAGTTTTATGCGTGACGGGCCACTCGACATGCGCATGAATCCGCATGAAGGGATGGATGCCGCGACATATCTCGCGAAGGCAGGAGCGGAGGAGTTGCAGACGGTGTTCAGTGAGCTGGGGGAAGAGCGATTTTCGCGGCGTATCGCGCAAGCGATCGTGCGCACGCGCGATGCACGCCCGCTGACGACGACGCGCGAGCTTGCTGAGCTTGTTGCCGCCTCGGTGCCGACGCGCGAGCCGGGCAAGCATCCGGCAACGCGCGTGTTTCAGGCGCTGCGCATTCACATCAATGGCGAACTTGGGCAACTCGTTGAGGCGCTGACCCAGGCGCTCGATCTGTTGGCGCCAAATGGGCGTCTCGTTGTCATCAGCTTCCATTCATTGGAAGACCGCATCGTCAAGCGTTTCATGCAGCATCACGCCAGCGGGCCGCAGCTGCCGCGCGGGATGCCGTTGCCGGCGAATATGCCGTTGCCGAAGCTGAGCCTGGTCGGCAAGGCCGTGCGTGCCAGTGATGCGGAAGTCGCGGCTAATCCGCGCGCGCGCAGCGCGATGCTGCGCATTGCCGAGCGGCAGGCGGTGGCCCATGGCTGACTGGCGCATTGCCCGTGATGTGCTGGTGCTGGGTGGCGCAGCGGCGCTGGCCATAGTCTCGGCAGTCGGCGTGATCTACAGCGTGCATACGTCCCGCCAGATGGTGAGCGAATTGCAGGCCTTGCAGCGTGATGGCGAGCGTGCGCAGGTTCAGTGGGGCCAACTGTTGCTGGAGAAAAGCACATTTGGATCCTATGCATTTATCGAACAGACGGCACGCGCAAAACTGCAGATGTATGTGCCGTCCGTGCAGGAAATTGTGGTGACGGGCCAATGAGGAGCAGCCAGTGAGAAAGGCGGCTGGCGTGCTCATGCCCCGGCGAGTGCTCGTCGTCACCTTGCTGCTTGCCTGCGCGGCACTCGCGCTGGTGGCGCGTGCCGCGCAGTTGCAGGTGGGTGAGGCAGAATTCCTGCGTGCCCAGGGTGATGCGCGCAATCTTCGGGTCGAGCCGTTGGCGGCAACGCGTGGCTTGATCCTGGATCGCAACGGCCAGCCCTTGGCAGTGAGTACGCCGGTAGTCTCGATCTGGGCCAATCCGTCGCAACTGCTCGCGGCGCGCGATCGCTGGAAGGCACTCGCGAAAAAAGCCGGTCTCGACTATGAGGATTTCAAGGACCGGGTGCTGCGCGCACAGGACCGTGAGTTTCTTTACTTGCGCCGTCATCTGGCACCGGAAGCGGCTGCCGTGATTCTCGCCCTGAAGATACCGGGTGTTTACGGAATGACGGAATATCGTCGCTATTACCCGGCTGGCGAGGTGGCTGCGCATGTGGTCGGTTTTACCAACATTGATGATGTTGGTCAGGAAGGTATGGAGTTGGCCTATGAGGAGCGCCTCGGTGCGCGCCAGGGCAAGCGCAAGGTCGTCAAGGATCTGAACGGTCGCGTCGTCGAGGATGTCGAGATCATTGAAGATGCGCGCCCGGGCCAGGATTTGACCCTGAGCATCGATTTGCGCATCCAGTATCTGGCCTATCGGGAATTGGCGGCAGCAGTGCAGCAGCAGCATGCTGCCGGCGGCAGCGTTGTCGTGCTTGATATCGACACCGGCGAAGTGCTGGCCATGGTCAACCAGCCGTCGTTCAACCCTAACAATCGTGTTGGCACGCGGCCTGCGTGGTTGCGCAACCGTGCTGTCACCGACATGTTCGAGCCAGGCTCGACGATGAAAGCGTTCACGGTTGCGGCGGCACTCGAGAGTGGAAAATTTCGTCCGACTACGTTGATTGACACCTCGCCGGGCAAGCTGCGCATCGGCAACAAGGTAATCAGCGATCACGAGGACTACGGTCTGATTGATGTGACGACGGTGCTGACCAAGTCCAGCAACATCGGGGCAACAAAAATGGCGCTGGCGATGGAACCCCAGCAGCTGGCCACCATGTTTCGTCGCGCCGGTTTCGGTCAGGCGACGCAGGTAGGTTTTCCGGGCGAAAGCAACGGTACGTTGCCACAGCGCAGCAAGTGGCGGCCAATCGAGCTGGCGACCATTTCCTATGGGTACGGTGTGTCGGTCACCGTAATGCAGCTGGCGCAGAGTTACGCAATGCTCGCCGCTGATGGCGTGCATCGGCCGGTGACACTGTTGCGCCGCGATGCCCTGGTGCCCGGCGAGCGCGTTGTTTCACAGGACATCGCCCACGCGTTGGTGAAGATGCTCGGCACGGTGACTACCGATGCCGGCACGGCAGCGCGGGCACGCATCAATGGCTACAGTGTTGCCGGCAAGACCGGCACTGCGCACAAGCTGAGCGGTGCGGGCTACTCGGAAGACGAATACCTGTCGCTGTTCGCTGGTATGGCGCCGGCCAGTCGGCCGCGGGTGGTGACGGTGGTCGTCATCGACAACCCGAAAAACGGCGCTTACTTCGGCGGCCTCGTTGCCGCGCCGGTATTTTCGGCGGTGACGGCCGGTGCGTTGCGCACACTGAATGTGAGCCCCGATGCAGTGGCGCCGACGGTGGCGCTGGGCCATACAACAATGGCGGATACGCTGTGAATGCCCTGCGCCCGCGCCCGTTCGGCGAGCTGCTTGCTGTAACCGGGATTGTGGCCGATCCGGGCATACGCGATATCGGTATCACCGGCATCAGCGATGACAGTCGGACTGTGCAGCGTGGTGATCTCTACCTGGCGCTGCCAGGAACGCGCGCAGACGGTCGCGACTACATTGCGCAGGCTGTCGATCGCGGCGCTGTCGCTGTGTTGGCGGAAGCTGGCGACACAGCCGTGGTAGATAGCGTCATGCCGGCAAGCGCAGCAGCTGTACCGGTCATTGCGGTGCGGCAACTGCGGGCGCTGGCAGGTCCGGTCGCTGCGACATTTTTTGGCGAACCTTCCCGGGCGCTCGCGGTGCTCGCCGTTACCGGCACCAATGGCAAGACCACGACGAGCTGGTTGCTGGCGTCAGCGCTTGATCGGCTGGGTCGGCGCACGGCCGTGCTCGGTACGCTGGGGGTTGGTGCTACGCATGCGCGCGCGCCGCTGCGCAACACCACGCCGGGTGCCGTGGAGCTGCAGCAGTTGCTGGCGGGCTTACGCGATGCCGGTTTTTCTGCTGTGGCGATGGAAGCATCTTCAATAGGCATAGCGCAGCATCGTCTTGCCGGCATGCGTTTTGAAATCGCGATTTTCACCAATATTTCCCGCGATCATCTTGATTATCACGGCACGATGGCGGTCTATGCCGAAGCGAAAGCAGCGCTGTTTTCGTGGCCAGGGCTCGCCGGTGCGGTGCTCAATGCTGACGACGCCTGCGCGGTGCGCTGGCTGGCCGCAGGGCGTATTCACGCAGCGCGCGTGCTCACGTATGGCACCGGTTGCAATCACGACGTTGGGTTGTTGGAGATTGTACCGGCAGTGCGTGGCATGACCTTGCGGCTGGTTGTCGAAGGCCATCCGGTATCGATAACGACGCCGCTGATCGGCGACTTCAATGCCGGCAATGTGATGGCGGTTGTCGGTGCACTGCGTCTGCTGGGTTACGAGACGGATGCGATTGTGCGCGTGCTCAGTGATGTCGATGCGCCGGCAGGACGCATGGAAACCTTTGGCGGAGGCGATGCGCCATTGTGTGTCGTTGATTACGCACACACGCCCGATGCGCTGGAAAAAACCCTGTCGGTGCTGCGCGCGCGCACCGCTGGCAGTTTGTGGTGCGTGTTTGGCTGCGGCGGCAATCGCGATAGCGGCAAACGTGCACAGATGGGCGAAGTTGCGGCGCGACTTGCCGACCATGTCATCGTAACCAGTGACAATCCGCGTGATGAAGATCCGCGCATGATCATCGACGATGTTGTGGCGGGAATGAGTGCCGGTGTACAGGTTCTTGTTGAGCCGGATCGTGCGCGAGCGATTGCCGCCGCCATTACGGCTGCGTCGATCAGCGATGTGGTGCTCGTCGCTGGCAAAGGCCACGAGGACTATCAGGAAATAGCGGGCCAGCGGTTGCCGTTCTCTGATCAACATCAGGTGCAGGCGGCATTGGTTGCGCGTGGTGCCGCCGCATCGGCTGGAGCGTCAGTCGGCGCATCGGGAGGCGCGGCATGTTGACCATGCGCCTCGTCGAAGTGGCCAGTGCCATTGCCGGCGTGCTCCATGGCGATGACGTTGCGCTGCGTGGCGTGAGTACCGACACACGTCAGGATGTTGCTGGCACCTTGTTTTTTGCACTCAAGGGTGAGCATCACGACGGCCATGATCATGCTGCCGCTGCGCTTGCGGCCGGGGCCGTCGGTGTTGTTGTGTCGCGCAACGATCCGGCCCTGGGTGTGCCACGTATCGTCGTTACCGACACACGGCTTGCGCTCGCTCATCTTGCGGCGGCATGGCGCGCGCACAACAAGGCAACGGTCATCGCCATTACCGGCAATTCCGGCAAGACCACGACCAGGGAATTCACCGCAGCGGTGTTGCGCACCGCCGGCGCGACGCTGGCGACGACGGGTAACCTCAACAACGAGCTGGGCGTGCCGCTGACGCTGTTGCGGCTCGATGCGGAACACCGTTTTGCGGTGATCGAGATGGGTCAGGCGCATCCCGGTGATATTCGCTACCTGGTCGATATGGCGCGGCCCGATATTGCCGTGGTTACCAACGTGACCGGCGCACACCTTGCCGGTTTCGGCAGCCTTGCAGCGATAGCTGCCGGCAAGGGCGAGGTGTATTCGCAACTTGCAACTCAGGGGTTGGCGATCATCAATGCCGACGATCCCTTTGCCGATTACTGGCGCGCGCACCTGCCGGTCTGCCGCGTCGCCACCTTTGGTATGGCCGCCGGCGCTGATGTACGCGCTGAGGCAGTGAGTATCGGTGTCGATGGTTGTGCGCGCTTCACGCTCGTTGCCAACCAACAACGTACGGCGGTTGTCCTTGCCGTGCCAGGTGTCCACAACGTCGCCAATGCATTGGCAGCAGCAACGGTCGGCATCGCCTGCGGTGTGGCATGTGCGGACATTGCTGCGGCGCTCGCCGGGGTCATGCCGGTGGCGGGCAGGCTTGTCGTGCGCACGCTGGCGAGCGGTGCGCGGCTGATTGATGACACCTACAACGCCAACCCCGGTTCGGTAAACGCGGCAATACACACACTGTGCGCCTACCCGGGCCGCCGGCTGCTGGTGCTTGGGCATATGGCCGAGCTTGGCCCGACGGCGGCAGCGCTGCATCGCGAGGTCGGCGTTCATGCGCGTAGCAGCGGCGTCGATGCATTGTTCGCGACCGGTGATTTTGCTGCTGAAACTGTTGCCGGCTTCGGCAGTGATGGCCGTGCCTTCGCGGATATCGAAACGCTGGTGGGCGTGTTGCAGCCGACACTGACCGAGGGCGTTACCGTGCTGGTCAAAGGCTCACGCAGCGCGCGTATGGAACGCGTGGTTGCCGCACTTACGGGAGAGAAAAATGCTGCTCTGGCTCACTGAATACCTGACGCAGTACCAATCCGGGTTTGCAGTATTCCAGTACCTGACACTGCGGGCGATTCTGAGTGCTGCTACCGCGCTGGCGATTGCGTTGCTGCTTGGGCCCTGGATGATCGAGCGGTTGCGGGCGATGAAATTCGGTCAGGCGATCCGTAGCGACGGCCCACAATCGCACTTGTCGAAAGCGGGCACGCCGACCATGGGCGGCGCGCTGATTCTGGTCGCAATCGTCACCAGCACGTTGCTATGGGGCAATCTGGCAAACCGCTACATCTGGATTGTCCTGGCGGTCACGATTGCTTTCGGTGCAATCGGCTGGGTCGATGATTACCGCAAGATCGTCGAGAAAAATTCCCGCGGCCTGCCGGGACGCTGGAAATACTTCTGGCAATCGATAGCCGGCCTTGGTGCTGCGGCATTTTTGTATTTTTCGGTGGCGGGTACGGCGGCGGAGACGACACAAACCTCGCTGTTGGTGCCGTTCTTCAAGAATCTGGTGATTGATCTCGGCCCGATACTGTTCATTGCGCTTGCGTATTTCGTCATTGTTGGTACCAGCAATGCCGTCAACCTTACCGATGGTCTCGACGGTCTGGCAATCATGCCAGCGGTAATGGTTGGTGCTGCGCTTGGTATTTTTGCCTACCTGTCCGGCAATGTTCGTTTCGCGCAGTACCTGTTGATTCCACAAGTGCCGGGCGCCGGTGAGCTCGTGGTCATTCTCGCTTCGCTGGTTGGCGCCGGGCTGGGATTTCTCTGGTTCAACAGCTACCCGGCGCAGGTTTTCATGGGCGATGTCGGGGCGCTGGCGCTCGGTGCGTTGCTCGGCGTTGTTGCCGTGATCGTTCGCCAGGAGATCGTGCTGTTCATCATGGGCGGTATTTTCGTCCTGGAAACGGTGTCGGTGATGCTACAGGTTGCATCGTTCAAGCTGACGGGTAAACGCATATTCCGCATGGCACCTATTCACCATCACTTTGAGTTGAAGGGTTGGCCGGAGCCGAAAGTGATCGTGCGCTTCTGGATCATTACTTTCGTTTTGGTGTTGATCGGTCTGGCTTCGCTGAAAATTCGTTGATTGCAAGGGAAGGGATAAAACGGATGTACGTGGTCGTGGGTTTGGGCAAGACGGGCGTTTCCTGCGTGCGCTGGTTGCGTGCGCAGGGCGAGTCCGTGCGCGTGCTCGACACCCGCGATAATCCGCCGGGCCTTGAGGCAGTGCGCACCGAATTTCCTGGTATCGAGATCCATCTTGGCGGTTTTCGCCAGGATTGGCTCGATGCTGCGCAAACGCTCGTGGTGAGCCCGGGTATTGCGATTGCCGAGCCGGCAATCGCGGCTGCGGCCGCCAGGGGCATCCCGGTGCTCGGCGACATCGAACTTTTTGCGCGTTATCTGGCTGCCGAAAAATCGCACGTCCGGGTTGTTGGCATCACCGGCTCGAATGGCAAAAGTACGGTCACGGCGCTGCTTGGCGAGATGGCGAAGGCCGCAGGCAAGCGTGTTGCGATCGGCGGTAACTTCGGGACACCGGCACTTGATTTGCTTGCTGATGATTCGGCTGATGAGATCGAGCTGTACGTACTGGAGTTGTCGAGTTTTCAGCTTGAAACCACATCGTCGTTGGCATTGGTCAGCGGCACAATCCTGAACCTTTCTGCAGATCACCTGGATCGCTACCCGAGTTATGCCGATTACGGCATGGCCAAGCAGCGCATCTTTGTGCATTGCGCGATGGCCATCGTCAATCGCGATGATCCATGGTCGGCACCTCGCGGTGCGTTCGCGGGGACGCTCATCGGGTTTGGCGCCTCGGCGGCAGCGGAGGGGTTCGGTATCGCCGTTGTCGATGGCGTGCGTGTCATCACGCTCAACGGCAAGTCACTCGTCAGTTGTGAGGCGCTGCGGATCAAAGGCACGCACAACCAGTTGAATGCCATGGCCGCGCTCGGACTTGGCCTGGGCGCCGGGCTGCCTGTTGAGCCGATGTTGCGCGCCCTGCGCGAGTTTCCGGGCCTGGCCCACCGTTGTCGCTTCGTTGCCGAGCACAATGGCGTCGCCTGGTACAACGATTCCAAGGGCACCAATATCGGCGCCACCGCCGCCGCGCTTGCCGGTTTGGGCGAGAACATTCGCGGCAAGGTTGTGCTTATTGCCGGTGGTATTGGCAAGGATCAGGATTTTCGTCTGCTCGACCGGCACGTGCGCACGCACGTGCGCAATGTCGTGCTGATTGGTCGGGATGCCGCGCTTGTTCGGGCCGCGCTTGCCGAACAGGAAAAGCTGGTGGATGCCGCTTCCATGGCGGAAGCAGTGAGTCTGTGCGTGCAGTTGGCGCAACCGGGCGATGCCGTGTTGCTGTCGCCGGCTTGTGCCAGCTTCGATATGTATTCCGGCTACGAGGCACGCGGCGAGCACTTCGAGCAACTGGTGCGGGCGCAAACAGGGAGGGCGGCCTGATGCTTCCCTTCCTGAGTGCGAGGCAACAATTGCTGCTCAGCGCAATATTGTTGCTGGTGGGTGGTTTTCTGTTGGTGACATCGGCATCCATCCACTATGCCGATACCCGCTTGCACAACCCGTTCTACTTCGGTGCGCGGCATGGGATTTTTGTGTTGGTGGCCATTTCCGGTGCGCTGATCGCAGCGCGCCTGCCAATCGAACTCTGGCAGCGTTTCAGCCCGTTGTTACTTGCAGCCGCCGTACTTGGCCTCGTTGTGGTGTTGATTCCCGGTTTGGGCCACGAGGTGAACGGCAGTCGGCGCTGGATTTCGCTGATTGGTTTCAACATCCAGCCGTCCGAATTTGCCAAGCTCGGCATGCTCGCCTTCCTCGCTGATTACCTCGCGCGCCGGCGCGAGGTGCTGGCTGAGCCGCTGAGCATCGCCAAGCCACTGGGTGTACTCGGGCTGGTGGTGTTGTTGCTGCTGCTGGAACCCGACATGGGTGCGTCGATGGTAATTGTCGCCATGACATTCGCGCTGTTGTTTCTTGCCGGTATACCGTGGAAATGGGTCGGTGGATTGGCCGTGATCGGTGCCGCTGGTGTTGCTGCACTGGTGTTCACCCAACCTTATCGCATGGCGCGGCTGACCAGTTTTATGGATCCCTGGCAGCACCAGTTCGATTCCGGTTATCAGTTGGTGCAGAGTCTGATTGCTTTTGGTCGTGGCGAGGTGACCGGTGTTGGCCTTGGCAACAGCGTGCAGAAACTGTTCTACCTGCCGGAAGCCCACACCGATTTCGTGTTCGCGGTTGCCGCAGAGGAACTCGGTCTGATTGGTGTCATTGTGTTGGTGGCGTTGTTCGTCCTGCTGGTGGGTGCGATCCTGCGCATCGCGCGTGAGCGTGCCGTCGCCGGCGATGCCTTCGGAGCCTACTTCGCGTGGGGTGCTGCCGTGCTGTTCGGCGTGCAGGCGTTCATCAACATGGGCGTGAACATGGGCCTGATGCCGACCAAGGGCCTCACGCTGCCGCTGGTCAGCTATGGCGGTTCGAGCCTGGTGGCCAACTGCGCGCTGCTCGGTGCGCTCTGGCAACTGGGTGCGGCAGCCACCGGCGCTACACGCGTTGCGCGAGCCACGCGCAAGGCGGTGTTGGTATGAACGGCGCCGCCATGGGCAGCAATGGTAGGAAGGCGCTGGTGATGGCCGGCGGCACCGGCGGGCATGTGTTTCCGGCGTTGGCCGTGGCGCAGCGTCTGGTGGCCGAGGGTTGGCAGATCCACTGGTTGGGTTCGCAAGGCGGGATGGAAGTGGAGCTCGTAAGCCGGCACGGGTTTGCGATCAGCGCCCTGCCGGTTTCCGGTCTGCGTGGTAGCGGTATTGCCCGTCTGGCGGCGGCGCCGCTTACGTTGCTGCGTTCGCTGCTCGGTGCGCTGCGCGTCGTGGGCCGTGAGCATCCGGATGTCGTCATCGGTTTTGGCGGTTTTGCATCTGGCCCGGGTGGTGTCGCCGCGTGGCTTACCGGCGTGCCGCTTGTGGTCCACGAGCAGAACGCGATCGCCGGCCTCACCAATCGCCTGTTGGCGCGCGTTGCCACGCGGGTACTGGTTGCGTTTCCGGAAGCGATTCGGCAGTTGCCGCGCGGTACGGTAGTCGGCAACCCGGTGCGTGATGTGATTCGCATGCTGCCGGCGCCTGCGGAACGATACCGAGGTCGCGACGGAGCATTGCGCGTGCTGGTTGTGGGCGGCAGCCTGGGGGCGCAGGCGCTCAATACGCAGGTGCCGCCAGCACTGGCGCTGCTGGCGCGCGATATGGCTGTTGGCGTGTGTCATCAAAGTGGTCGCAACGCGGTTGATGCGACGCGTAGCGCTTATGCGCGGATGAATTTATCCGCAGAAGTCTTGCCGTTCATTGATGACATGGCGGCCGTATATGCATGGGCAGATCTGGTCGTCTGCCGTTCTGGCGCGCTGACGGTCAGTGAACTTGCTGCTGCAGGCGTCCCGGCGATCTTCGTGCCGTTCCCACACGCAGTCGATGACCATCAGACGCACAACGCTGCATATCTGGTGAAGGCCGGCGCTGCCCGGTTATTGCCGCAAACACAACTCAATGCGCAAAGCCTGGCCACTGAAATTCGTGAAATTTCCTCGCGCGAGGTGCTGCTGAGAATGGCCGAGGCAGCCCGCAGGGCATCGTTCGGCGATGTTTCCACATCAATTGCGCGCGTTTGTACTGACGTCAGTACCAAGCAGGTGAATTCTCAATGAAACTCGATGCGCGCAGCCACAACACGCCGTTGCGCTTTTCAGTGCCGGAGATGCGCCGCATTCGCCGTATCCATTTCGTGGGTATCGGTGGTTCCGGCATGAGTGGCATTGCCGAAGTGTTGCTCAATCAGGGCTATCAAATCAGCGGTTCGGATTTGAAGGAAGGGGCGACTACGCGCCGTCTCGTGAGCATGGGTGCGACGGTGTTTATCGGCCACCAGCGCCGCAATATTGAAGATGCTGATGTCATTGTGGTCAGCTCGGCAGTCAATGAGCAGAACCCGGAAGTGCTGGCAGCGCGTGAAGCCCGTATTCCCGTGGTGCCGCGTGCGGAAATGCTTGCGGAGCTGATGCGCTATCGCCATGGCATTGCTATCGCCGGCACTCACGGCAAGACCACAACGACAAGTCTTATCGCCTCTGTTCTTGGCGAAGCCGGCTTTGACCCGACATTCGTGATCGGTGGCCGGCTGAATAGCGCCGGTTCGAATGCCCAATTGGGGGGTAGCCGTTATTTTGTGGCTGAGGCCGATGAGAGCGATGCGTCGTTTCTGCACCTGCAGCCGATGGTGTCTGTTGTCACCAACATCGATGCCGATCATATGTCGACCTACGGTGGTGATTTCGCGCAACTCGAACTTACCTTCGTCAAATTCCTGCACAACTTGCCATTCTACGGTGTTGCTGTTTTGTGCATCGATGACCCGGTGGTTCGTCGCCTGTTGCCGCGGGTTACCCGCACGCTGCTGACCTATGGCATCGAGCAGGAAGACGCCGATTTCCGCGCTACGGAGATCCGCTACGAAGGTATGCACGTGCATTTCACTGTATGTCGGCCGGCTCCCCACGCACCGCTTGCGGTGACACTGTCAATTCCCGGGCACCACAACGTACTCAACGCGCTGGCAGCGATAGCTGTTGCTACCGACGAGCGCGTTCCAGACCAGGCAATCCTCAATGCGCTGGCGAAATTCCAGGGTGTCGGTCGCCGCTTTCAGGTTTACGGCACCTTCGCCACACCGAACGGTGAAATCACGCTGGTGGACGATTATGGTCATCACCCGCGTGAAGTGCAGGCAACTGTGGCAGCGCTGCGCAAGGTTTGGCCGCATCGTCGTGCAGTGATGTTATTTCAGCCGCATCGCTACACGCGCACCCAGGATTTATATGAGGATTTCGTGCAGGCGCTATCAGAAGTCGATGTGTTGCTACTGATGGAAATTTATGCCGCCGGCGAGCATCCAATTGCCGGTGCCGATGGCCGCAGTCTGTGCCGTAGCATCCGCGTGCGTGGCCACATCGACCCGATATTTGTCGAGACATCGGGTGACGTGACCAAGGTTTTGCGTGACGTATTGCGCGATGGCGATGTGCTGCTTACCCAGGGCGCCGGCGATATCGGTGCGATTGCCGCGAAGCTCGCCGACAACAATATGACGCTCGAAAACTGACAGCAGAAAGTGAAGAGGATCCGGAGCCAACGATGAAGATCGCTGTACTTTTTGGCGGCACTGCCGCCGAACGCGAAGTTTCGCTCAAGAGCGGCAATGCCGTTCTTGCGGCGTTGCGCTCGCGCGGCATTGACGCCGAAGGGATCGACACCCGTGTGCTGGACATTCCGGCGTTGAAGTGTTTCGACGCTGCATTCATCGCCGTACACGGTCGTGGAGGTGAAGACGGTTCGTTGCAGGGCCTGCTCGAAAGCATCGGCATACCTTATACCGGCAGTGGTGTGATGGCCTCGGCGATCGGCATGGACAAGATTCGCACCAAATTGCTGTGGCAAGCCTGCGGGCTGCCGACACCGGGTTTTCGCGCCTACAGCGGTGCGCGAGTATGGGTCGACCAGTTGGAACCGGGGCGTTTTCCGGTAATGGTAAAGCCGGCGCGGGAAGGTTCGAGTATCGGCATGGGCAAGGCACGCGACGCAGCAGAATGCGCCGCCGCGCTCGCGACGGCGCAGCGGTACGACAGCGATGTCGTTGTCGAGGAGTGGGTCGACGGCCCTGAATACACGGTAGCGATCCTTGGTGATCGGGCGCTGCCACCGATCCGCCTGAAGACCACCGCCGAGTTCTACGATTACGAGGCGAAGTACATCCGCAATGACACCGAGTATCTGTGCCCCTGTGGTCTTGATGCGGTGCGTGAGGCGGAACTGCAGCGTCTTGCTCTTGATGCTTTTCATGCCGTTGATGGTCGTGGCTGGGGTCGGGTCGATGTGATGATGGATGCCGCCGGCCAGTTTCGCCTGCTGGAAGTGAATACGGTGCCCGGAATGACCGACCACAGCCTGGTGCCGATGGCGGCGCGCGCGGCGGGCCTCGCTTTTGCCGATCTCGTCCTCGCTATTCTCAAGGAATCGGGCCTGCCGTTTTCGGAGAAATTGCCATGACCGCCGCCTTGCGCAGCAATCTGCTGCCGCAGGAAGGCATGGCGCGGCGTCTGCGTGTCGCCGTGCTGCTGCATCGGGTGATGGTGCCGGTCGCGATTGCTTGCCTCGTGGCGCTGCTCATTGCCGTGATTGTCGCAGCGGGGCACTGGGTCGCGCAGGCAACACGCATTGAGATGGTACGGGTCGAGGGTTCATTTGGAGCCATTACGCAGCGCGAAATCGAAAATTCACTTGCCAATCTTGTCGTCGGCCGCTCGTTGCTCGATGTGCCGATGGCCGACATTGCCGCAGAGTTGAGCGGGTTGTCGTGGGTGTCTGCTGTCGATGTTTATCGTGTCTGGCCGCACGGCCTGATTGTTCGTGTTACCGAAAAAATTCCGGTGGCGCACTGGAATGGTGACGGCTTCATCAGTCATGCCGGTGAAGTCTTCCAGCCGGAAAATTCCGGCAGTGTCGGTGAGCTGCCACGGTTGGCTGGGCCCGAAGATAAAGCGGTACAGGTGATGGCGTTTTACAGCGCCGTGAACAGCATGTTATTGCCACTTGGAATGTCGGTGCGTGAGCTGAAGCTCAACGATCAGTTGTCGTGGGAATTCGCTGTTGGCAACGGCATGCGTCTGCGCGTCGATCAGGCAGAAGGCTTAAGTCGGGTGCGCCGTTTTTTGCGCGTTTATGAAAAGCGTCTCTATGAAGTGGGTGATCGCATCGACAACGTCGATCTGCGCTACATCGGTGGATTCGCGGTGCGCTGGGCGCAGCCGCTGATGTCAGCGTCGCAATGGTCGCCGTCCAAGGCAGCAACGGGAGCAGCGACTCCGGGTGGGGAATATGGCTCGAACGGGCAGCAGTGACATGATTGTCGGACTCGATATCGGCACGTCGAAAGTCGTTGCCATCGTCGGCCAGGTGTTGTCGGACGGCGGGATCAAGGTCGTTGGTTTTGGCATCAACCATCCAATGCGCGGCATGAAGAAGGGAGTGGTCGTCGATATCGATTCAACAGTGCAGTCGATCCAGCGTGCAGTCGAGGAAGCCGAGCTGATGGCCGGCTGCCAGATTCATTCGGTCTACGCGAGCATTTCCGGCAGTCATTTGCGCAGCATGAACTCGCACGGCATCGTTGCGATCCGTGACAGCGAGGTGGCGCAGGCCGATGTTGACCGCGTGATTGATGCTGCCGCTGCGGTTGCGATACCTGCGGATCAGCGCATCCTGCATGTCATCCCGCAGGAGTACATCATTGATGACCAAGACGGTGTGCGTGAGCCGCTCGGTATGTCCGGCGTGCGTCTGGAGGCCAAGGTTCATCTCATTACCTGTGCAGTAAATGCAGTGCAGAACGTCGAAAAATGCATACGCAAGTGCGGTCTTGAGGTCGATGAGCTGGTGCTTGAACAACTCGCCAGTGCACATGCCGTGCTTACCGAAGACGAGATGGAGTTGGGTGTGTGCCTGGTTGATATCGGTGGTGGCACCACCGGCATCGCAATCTTCAGTGCGGGCGCCATCCGCCATACAGCGGTAATACCGATTGCCGGCGATCAGGTAACCAACGACATCGCTATGGCGTTGCGTACCCCGACGCCTTCAGCTGAAGAAATCAAGATGAAATACGCCTGCGCGCTTGCCCAATTGGCGAAGCCTGGCGAAACCATCAAAGTGCCGAGTGTCGGTGATCGTGCACCGAAAGATCTCTCCCGCCAGGCGCTTGCCGAAGTGATCGAGCCGCGCTACGACGAGTTGTTTACCTTGGTACAGGCGGAATTGCGCCGCAGCGGCTTTGAGGATGTGATTCCGTCCGGAATCGTGCTCACGGGCGGCTCCGTAAAGATGGAAGGTGCTATCGAGCTCGCGGAGGAAGTGTTTCACATGCCGGTCCGTCTTGGGTTTCCACAGGGTGTAGTCGGCGTAACGGACGAGATCGCCGGCAATCCGATTTTCGCAACCAGCGTGGGTTTGCTGCATTACGCACGCTTGATGCGCGATGACGAGAAGCACGAGAAGAAAGGCAAGGCCGGTGAAGCTGCCATTGACCGGGTTCTCAAATGGTTCAAGGGAAATTTTTAATGCGATGTAAATATTTTTGTTTTTGAAGGTGATTTGCAAGGCGGTAGGAAGTGAAGTGATTGCTGTGCGAAATCAAAAAAACATAGTGCGGGATTGCGGGAGCTTAGGAGGAAGTCATGGCGAATTTCGAACTGCTTGACAATGTGCCGCAGAATGCGGTGATCAAGGTGGTAGGCGTCGGTGGCGGCGGCGGTAATGCTGTTGAACATATGGTGTCCTCCAACGTGGAGGGCGTGGATTTTATCTGCGCCAATACCGATGCGCAGGCGCTGAAACGTCACTCGGCGCGGACGTTGCTGCAACTGGGCAGCCAGGTGACGAAAGGTCTCGGTGCGGGCGCCAACCCGGAGATCGGTCGCCAGGCTGCTATTGAGGATCGGGATCGTATCCAGGAGATGCTGCACGGTGCAGACATGGTGTTCATCACCGCTGGCATGGGTGGCGGCACCGGGACCGGTGGCGCACCGGTCGTGGCCGAGGTTGCCCGCAGCATGGGCATCCTGACGGTGGCGGTGGTTACCAAGCCCTTCCCATTCGAGGGGCCGCGGCGGATGAAGGCAGCGGAGCAGGGCATGGCGGCACTGGCTGAACATGTTGACTCATTGATCACCATCCAGAACGAGAAACTGCTGACGGTACTCGGGCCGCGCACCACGATGCTTGAAGCCTTCAAGGCCGCGAACGATGTGCTGCTCGGTGCCGTGAAGGGCATTGCCGACCTGATCCTGCACCCGGGGATCATCAACGTCGATTTTGCCGACGTACGCACCGTTATGGGCGAGATGGGCATGGCGATGATGGGTACCGGTTCGGCCCGTGGCGAAGGGGCGGCGCGCGAGGCAGCCCAGCGGGCATTGCACAGTCCGCTGCTGGAGGATGTCAATCTGCAGGGCGCCAAAGGGTTGCTGGTGAATATCACGGCCGGCCCCGGATTCGCTATTGGCGATTTCGACGAGGTGGGTCGCGCGGTCAGTGAGTACGCCGCGCCGGACGCGCAGATCATCATGGGCACCGCCTTTGATCCGTCGTTGGAGGACGAGGTGCGGGTAACGGTAGTGGCGACCGGCATTGGCCGTGCGGTGCAGCACGGGCAGAAGGTCGTCGAAACCATCATTGCCATGCCGCGCGCGCAGGCCCAGCTGCAAGGCGCAACCCGGACGGTGGCAGCAACAGCGGAGGGTGCGCGTACCGACTACAGCCAGTTTGACCGGCCGACTGCCATGCGCCAGCGCACCCCGGCAGGCAGCAACCCGCCTCCGGCCCGGCCGGCCGGAGACATGGACTTTCTCGACATCCCGGCCTTCCTGCGGCGGCAAGCGGACTGACTGATCAGCAGTGGCAGAATGCCGGTCCGGGTTCCCGCCCCGGGCCGGTTATCAGGGCTGGCTTGGGAAATCCGAAAAACTTTGTTACTATTTGCTCCAAGGGTGCCATGAATGTGGCTAACTTCTTGCAAAACAACAAGTTAAAGCGGGCCATTCGTCGATGATTCGACAGCGCACCATCAAAAACGTGATCCGCGCGACCGGCATCGGTCTGCACACCGGGGACAAGATCTACCTGACGGTGCGTCCGGCGCCAGTCGATACTGGGGTTGTCTTCCGTCGGGTCGATCTCGCGCCGCCGGTTGCCATCCGCGCCACCGCCTATGCGGTCGGTGAAACCACGTTGTCCACTACGCTGGTCAGTGGCGGCGTCAAGGTTTCCACCATCGAGCACCTGATGAGTGCATTCGCCGGCCTGGGCATCGACAACGCGATTGTCGAGTTGTCCGGCCCGGAAGTGCCGATCATGGACGGCAGTGCCGGCCCGTTCGTTTTTCTGTTGCAGTCTGCCGGCATAGCCGAGCAGAAAGTAGCGAAGAAATTCATCCGCGTGAAGCGCGAAATCTCCATCTGTGATGGCGACAAGTCGGCTACCTTTTTGCCCTTCGACGGCTTCAAGGTCAGCTTCACCATCGACTTCGATCACCCGGTGTTTCGTGGACGCAGCCAGAGCGCAAGCATCGATTTTTCGACAGCTTCGTTTGTGAAGGAAGTGAGTCGGGCGCGCACGTTTGGCTTCATGAGCGATATCGAACAGCTGCGTTCGAAGAATCTCGCGCTCGGAGGCAGCGTGGAAAATGCGATAGTCGTCGATGATTACCGCATCCTCAACGAAGATGGTCTTCGCTACGAAGATGAGTTCGTCAAGCACAAGATTCTTGATGCGATTGGTGATCTTTACCTGCTCGGCCACAGCCTGATTGGCGAATATGTCGGCCACAAATCCGGCCATGCGCTGAATAATCGCTTGCTGCGTACCCTGCTCGCGCAACCGGATGCCTACGAAGTAGTGAGCTTCGACAATGAATCGGTAGCACCGGTTTCCTGCGTTCAGCCGTTGCTTGCTGCCGAGTGAGTTGATCGTCTGCGTTTGGCGTGAACGGCGAACAAGTCGCGTCAGCCGCAGAACGGGTTTCCTCCTTTCCTCGCTTTTGCCGCGGCTTCGGCCAGGGTTGTCAGTGCCTGCCGCAACCGCTCGTGGGATTCTGTGCTCGCCAGTTCGCCAATCGCCTCGGCTGGCACGGCGTCAAGCCGGGAGGGAGCGGGCGGACTGGCTGGTGGTGCCAGCCGGTTAATGGCGGCAATGGTCAGCCGGATTTCCTTCAGGCCAGCCAGTGCCGGCACCCGCAACAGCGCACGTCTGACGGCCGGTTCCTGGAACCGCCAGCGGGTGGCGAGAGCTGGCTGGTCGAGATGCACTCGCAGGATGCCCTCCTGCCAACCGGTAACCGACAATCGCGCGCCGAGCCGCTCATCCACGGCCTGGCGCAGGTGGTCGGTGAGGATTGTGAACTCGGCCAAGGATTGGCAGATTCGTTCAAGCACGGTACCGGCCTGGGTGGTAGCCTGCACGGGCGATGCTTGTCCTGCGGATGCTGATATGGGCTCCTGGCCCGCAGGCCACGATGCATGTGGATTTTTCAGGAACATGAGTCTGTCAGCCTGGGCTGATCGAGCATAAGCAAATGAAGCTCATCATACTGGACCCCCGGCGAGGGGTCAGCCGCACCATTCAACTCCCGCAGCACTGGCATCTGCTGCTGGCAGGGTTGGTACTGCTGCTGCCGATGCTCGGTGCGGTTGGGGGCTACTTTTTTTACGCAACCCAGGCGGGCGATCCGGTTGTCAGCGGTGTGGTTGGCCGCACAACGGCCTTTGCATGGCGTGAGCGCCTGGGTTTCGAGAGACAGTCCGTCGTGGACGCAAAGGCACGAGCGGAGCAAGGATTGAAGGCGTTGACGGTGCGCGTGGCCGAAATGCAGGCCAAGCTGCTGCGACTCGATGCGCTCGGTGAGCGTTTGATGCGCAGCACCCGCATGGGCAAGAAAGATTTCGATTTCAGTCGTCCGCCGCCGGTCGGTGGTCCGGAGGAGTCATCAGATGGTGTTGCTTATCAGCCCCCGGACTTCGTCGCTGCCCTTGATGTAATTGCCAATCGCATTGATGTGCGCGATGCCGAATTGCAGGTGCTGGAGAATCTGCTGGCGGGCGGACGGTTGCGGGAGGAGAGCTTCCTGGCCGGCAATCCGATCAACAGCGGTTACCTGAGTTCGGCTTACGGCCGCCGCATTGATCCGTTCCACGGCAATATCGCTTTCCATCGTGGTGTCGACTTTGCCGGCCCGGTGGGCGCGGATATCGTCGCGACGGGCGCCGGTATCGTGACCTTTGCCGGTAGCCGCAGTGGCTATGGCAACATGGTCGAAATCAACCATGGTGACGGCATCTCTACCGTCTATGCACATGCCAGCGCGGTTCTCGTGCGTGTTGGCGATATCGTGCGCGAGGGCCAGGCAATTGCCCGCCTTGGCAGCACCGGCCGATCGACCGGCCCGCATGTGCATTATGAGGTGCGACGCAACGGTGAGGCGACCAACCCGGCGGCCTATATCACCAATGGGTACGCGCTGGCCCTGGGGGGCTGATGCCGCGCGTTACCTTCCGTATTCCGGTTACGGTAGAATCTCCCGCCCTTTGACGACGCTGCCAGCCTTGGCGCGTGTCCCATGCCTGCTGTCGCCCGCCCCTTGGGGGTGGGCGCCTCCTGCCACGAGTGAACCCGCATGCTTGCCAGTCTGTTCAAGACGATTTTCGGCACCAAAAACGCGCGCGAAATCAAACGAATCAGTCGCTACATTGAGGCCGTCAACGGCCACGAGGCAGCGTTAAAGCCGCTCAGTGATGAGCAGTTGCGAGGCAAGACGGATGAATTCCGGGCGCGGCTCGCGGCGGGCGCCGCACTCGACAGCCTGATTCCCGAAGCGTTTGCCGTGGTGCGCGAGGCCGCGCATCGCACCCTCGGTTTGCGTCACCATGACGTGCAGTTGATCGGCGGCATCGTGTTGCACGAAGGCCGCATTGCCGAGATGCGTACCGGTGAGGGCAAGACGCTGGTGGCAACCTTGGCTGCATACCTGAACGCGCTGCCCGGCAAGGGTGTGCACGTCGTGACGGTGAACGACTATCTCGCGCAGCGCGATGCCAACTGGATGGGGCCGGTTTACCGGTTCCTTGGCCTTTCCGTCGGCGTGATTCTCTCGCAGCAGGATCAGGCCGCCAAACGTGTGGCCTACGCTGCCGACATCACCTACGGTACCAACAACGAATACGGCTTCGATTACCTGCGCGACAACATGGCGTTGTCGCGCGACGAGCGAGTGCAGCGCGAGCTCAACTACGCGATCATCGACGAAGTCGATTCGATTCTGATCGACGAAGCCCGCACGCCACTGATCATTTCCGGCCCGAGCGCGGACAGTTCGGCAATGTATCGCCAGATCAATGAATTGATCCCGATACTGCGCAAGCAGGAAAACAAGGATGTGGTGGTCAAAGGCGATTTTCTGATCGACGAGAAAGCCCGTCAGATCGAACTTACCGAGGAAGGCCATCGTCTGGTCGAGGACATGTTGGTCAAGGCCGGTCTATTGCAGGCCGGCGATAGCCTGTATGCAGCACAGCACCTGCATCTGTTGCATCACGTCCACGTCGCACTCAAGGCGCACCATCTGTTTCAGTGTGACGTCGAATACATCGTGCAGGACAAACAGGTTGTTATCGTTGATGAGCACACCGGTCGGACAATGCCTGGTCGTCGCTGGTCGGATGGCATCCACCAGGCGGTGGAAGCGAAGGAAGGCGTGCCGGTACGCAACGAGAACCAGACACTGGCCTCGACGACATTCCAGAATTATTTCCGCATTTACAGCAAGCTCGCCGGCATGACTGGTACGGCCGACACCGAAGCGGCGGAATTTCGTCAGATTTACGGCCTTGATGTGGTGGTGGTACCGACGCACAAGCCGATGATTCGCGAGGATCTCAACGATCTCGTCTTCCTGTCTGTGCAGGAGAAGTACGAGGCGATCGTCGGCGCCATTCGCGAGATCAACGCCAAGGGCGCGCCGGTTCTCGTCGGCACGGCCAGCATCGAAACTTCCGAATTGCTGTCGGCGTTTCTCAAGAAAGAAAATATTCCGCATGCGGTACTGAATGCAAAATACCATGCCCAGGAAGCGGAAATTATTACCCAGGCCGGCCGTATCGGTGCCGTTACCATCGCCACCAACATGGCAGGCCGTGGCACCGACATCGTGCTCGGTGGCAATTGGCAGGCAGAAATTGCGAAACTCGGGGATGTGACGCCAGAACACAGGGCGCAGTTGAAGGCGGAATGGCAGAAACGTCACGATCAGGTGCTGGCTGCGGGCGGCTTGCATATCATCGGCAGTGAACGGCACGAATCCCGGCGAATCGACAATCAGTTGCGCGGTCGTTCCGGTCGTCAGGGCGATCCGGGTATGACCCGCTTCTACCTGTCGCTGGAAGATTCGTTGATGCGCCGCTTCGCGGGCGATACCGTTCGCAACATGATGCAGCGCCTTGGCATGGAGAAAGGGGAGGCGATCGAACACCGATGGGTATCGCGCGCCATCGAGAACGCACAACGCAAGGTTGAAGCGCACAACTTCGATATTCGCAAGCAATTGCTCGAATACGATGATATCGCCAACGATCAGCGCCGGGTTGTGTACCACCAGCGCCATGAGTTGCTCGAGTCCGACGATGTCAAGGACAGTGTCGATGCAATGCGCGAGGACGTGCTGGGCGAAATCATCGCGCTATACATCCCGCCGCAGAGCATGGAGGAAATGTGGGATGTCCCGGGCCTCGAAAAGGCGCTGGAGGTCGAGCTGCATCTCGCGGTGCCGGTGCAAGCCTGGATCGATGCTGAAAGCCATTTCGATGACGCTGTGTTGCGCCAGCGGTTGCTGGCACAGCTGGTCGCCGCATACCGCCTCAAGGAGGCTACGGTTGGCAGCGAAGCGATGCGGCAGATCGAAAAGCAATTGATGCTGCAGGTGCTGGACAAGGCCTGGAAAGAGCACTTGGGAGCCATGGATTACCTGCGTCAGGGCATACACCTGCGCGGCTACGCGCAGAAGAACCCGAAGCAGGAGTACAAGCGCGAGGCTTTCGAGTTGTTCGAGCAGATGCTCAACCAAGTCAAGCACGAGTTAGTGCGCATCCTCTCAACCATCGAGTTGCAGCGCAAGGATGAGGCCGAGGCGCTTGAACGGCAGCGCCGTGAGGAAGCCGCAAAGCAGCAAATGCAATTCCACCATGATGATCCGGACAACATTCCGAAGGTCGTTGCGGAAGAAAAACCGCAGCCGGTCCAGCGTGAGTTCACGAAAATAGGCCGCAACGATCCGTGCCCCTGCGGTTCCGGCAAAAAATACAAACAGTGCCATGGCAAGATCGAGTGAGAAAGTAAATGGCTGTCGGCCCTGAAACGGTTCCCCCTGTCATTCATGCCGTGCCGGGCGTACGCCTTGGTATTGCTGAGGCGGGAATCCGCAAGCAGAACCGCCGTGATGTGGTTGTGTTTGAGCTCGCCATTGGCTCGACGGTGGCGGCAACGTTCACGAAAAATCAGTTCTGTGCGGCACCCGTGACGGTAGCGAGGGAGCACCTTGCGGCCGCATCAGCGCGTTATCTGTTGATTAATACCGGTTGTGCCAATGCCGGCACGGGCGCGCCGGGCCTTGCCGATGCGCGCGCCAGTTGTGATGCGCTCGCCAAAAAAGTCGGTGTTGATGCGCGCGCCGTGCTGCCGTTCTCGACCGGCGTGATTGGCGAGCGTTTGCCGTTGGATCGCCTTGTGGCCGGATTGCCCGCCGCTCTTGCCGATTTGCGTGCCGATGCCTGGCTTGATGCAGCCCATGGCATCATGACCACAGACACGCGCCCGAAGGTGGCGTCCACGCAGATTTTCGTGGATGGGAAACCCGTCACGATCACCGGCATCGCCAAGGGCGCCGGCATGATCTGCCCGAACATGGCGACACTGCTTGCGTATGTCTGCACCGATGCGGTCATTGCGCACTCTGATCTGCAGGCATGGCTATCGGCCGCAGTCGGGCAGTCTTTCAACCGCATCACCATCGATGGCGATACGTCTACTAACGATGCCTGTGTGCTTGCCGCAACCGGTGCATCCGGCGTGGTGATCGCCGGGCAGAGTGCCGGCGCTGATGCATGGTGCAACGCGCTTCGGCAGATCATGTTGCAACTGGCACAGGCGGTCGTGCGCGATGGCGAGGGTGCAACCAAGTTCATCACTGTTGATGTTCAGGGCGGTCGCGATACCGCTGAGTGTTTGGCGGTGGCGTACACGATTGCCCATTCACCGCTGGTAAAAACGGCGCTGTTTGCATCCGATCCGAACTGGGGACGCATTCTGGCCTGTGTCGGGCGTGCCGGTGTGGCAGCACTTGATGTATCGAAAGTCGACATCTGGCTCGGCGAAGTTTGCATCGTCAGAAGTGGTGGCGTGAATCCGGACTATGCCGAGGCGCAGGGCGCGGCAGTGATGCAGCGCGACGACATCGTCATTCGCGTCGAACTGGCCCGCGGTAGCGCGCATGATCGCGTCTACACTACTGACCTGTCGTTCGATTACGTCAAGATCAACGCCGAATATCGCAGCTGAGATGTCGCCGGGATCACCGGGATGAAAGCATCGCCTGTTGTGCATGTCGCCGTTGCCGTAATCCAGGATGCTGCTGGCCGCGTTCTGATCGCCCAGCGCCTGCCGCACCAGCATCTTGCCGGGCTGTGGGAATTTCCCGGCGGCAAGCTTGAACCCGGCGAAATACTGGCCGAGGGGCTGCGCCGTGAGATCGGCGAGGAACTTGGCATTCGTGTTGAGGCGATCGCGCCGTTGCTGCGCATCGAACATGCCTATCCGGGAAAAACCGTGCTGCTCGATGTTTGGCGGATCATACGCTGGACGGGCGAGCCGCCCGGCACGCGGGGCGCTGAGGGGCAATCGCTGCGCTGGGTACACCCGGACGACATGCACGCCGAGGAATTTCCGCCAGCGGATGTGGCGATCATCGCCGCCCTGCGGCTGCCGACACGCTATGTGATCTCCCCCGACCTGAGCGACATGACCGGGGTCGATGTTTTTCTTGCGGCGCTGGCCCGCCGTGCCGCGCGTCAGTTGCCGGATCGGCTGATACAGGTGCGGTTGAAAAAAACACCTGCGCTTGCGCCGGCACTGATCGCGGGAATTCGCCGCGCATTGCCGGCGGCACGGGTGCTGATCAACAGCGATACGCTGGCCGGTTTGTCGGCGGCCGGAGGCCTGCATGGCGCCGACGGTGTGCACCTCACGGCACGTGCATTGCACGCCTGGGCTGAAAAAACGGCTGTGTCGCCGGTCGAGATGCCTATCCGGTTGCCTGCGCCCTTGTCTGCGGCGTCCTGCCATAACGCCGGCGATCTCGCGCGGGCATTTTCACTCGGTATTGATTTCGCGACGCTGTCGCCGGTGTTGGCAACTGCATCGCATGCCGATGCACTGCCGCTGGGATGGGCGTCTTTCGCGCAGCTGGCTGCGGGCGCCGGGCTGCCGGTTTATGCGCTGGGCGGAATGCACGGTGCGTTACTCGACGATGCGCTTGCGCAGGGCGCAATCGGCATCGCCGGCATCTCGGCGATGCTTGACTGATGCGATTCGCTGCACGCGGCGCGCGGGCTTTCAGTCGTCGTCGTTGATGGCGTCCAGCGGCAGAGCGCCGTCAGGCGGTGTCGCGTCCGGGATCCGGTAGCCCTCGCTCGCCCAGGCGCCGAGATCTGCCATCCGGCAGCGCTCCGAACAAAAGGGGCGGAACGGATTCGCCGCAACGTAGCGCAGGTTCTCGCCGCAGCCGGGGCACTTGACGAGCGGGCCGGCCTGCGGTGTGTGTTGCGGGCCGGGCGCGTCAGCCACGGGCGGCAATCTCCAGGTAATGCGCATGCAGCGGCGCCAGACGCGCATGCAGCTCGCTCAGTGAGGCATCGTTGAGCACGATGTCGTCAGCTTTTGCACGGCGGTCGGCACGCGACATCTGTGCTGCCATGATTGCCTTCACCTGCGTTTCTTCCACCTTGTCGCGGGCAGCAGTACGCGACATTTGCAGCGCTTCGGGCACGTCGATGAGCAGCGTGCGCCGGACAAACGCTTTTTGCCCTGTCTCGAACAGCAAGGGCGATACCAGCAGTGCATAGGGTGAAGCGGCGGTGGCGAGTTGACGCACGATTTCCTGTGCGATCAAGGGATGCAGAAGTTGTTCGAGCCAGCGCCGCTCTGCGGGTTGGTCGAACACCACCTGGCGCAACGCGGCGCGATCAAGCGTACCGTCGCTTCGGATCAGGCTGGCGCCGAAGTGATCGCGGATGGCCGCCAGCGCCGGCGTGCCCGGCTCGACCACCTGACGGGAAACCAGATCCGCATCGACGATGACGATACCCTGGGCCTTGAACCAGTCGGACGCTGCCGTCTTGCCGCTGCCGATGCCGCCGGTGAGGCCAACGATAAAGTTCGACATGGGTCTCGCGTCAGGCAAGGTTGAATAGGTGCAGCGGGCCGGCGAGCAGCGCATCGCCCCATACATAGGCAAGAAAACCGGCAGCGGCGAGGAACGGGCCGAACGGAATCGGCTGGGCACGATCGCGTCCGGCGATGAGAATCAGCGCAATCCCGAGTACCGCGCCGACAGCGGACGACAACACGATCACCAGAAGCAGCTTTTGCCAACCCAGCCAGGCACCGAGCGCGGCGAGCAATTTGAAATCGCCATATCCCATGCCTTCCTTGCCGGTGATTAGGCGAAACAACTGGTAGACGATCCACAGCGACAGATAGCCGGCAGCAGCGCCGATCACTGCGTCAGCAAGCGCAACGCCACCGGCCGGAATGGCCACGAGCAGGCCGAGCCAAAGCAGCGGTAACGTGATGTCGTCGGGCAGCAGCGTGGTGTCGTAGTCGATCATCGTCAGCGCGATCAGCGCCCAGGTGAACACCAGCGCCCATGCCAACTCCCAGCCGAGCCCGAGGCGAGTGACCATCAGCAGGGTCAGGGCGCCGGTCACCGCCTCGATCAGCGGATAACGCATGCTGATCGGCGCCCGGCAGGCGCTGCAGCGGCCGCGCAGCACCAGCCAGCTCACCAGAGGAATGTTCTCGTGGGCACGGATTTGGTGGCCGCAGTGCGGACATGCCGAGCGCGGCGTTGCCAGGTTGTAGGTGGGCCGTGCCGGTGGCGGGGTGTCCGGATGCGCGAGCGCGTAGCAGTCATCCTGCCAGCGCGCCTCCAGCATGCGTGGCAGGCGGTGGATAACGACATTGAGGAAACTGCCAACGCAGAGGCCACCGAGCGCGGCGGCCACAAGGGTGAGGGTGCTCACAACGGCAATGTCAGCCGCCGCCGGATACGGCCTTGCCCATCTGGAAGATCGGCATGTACATCGCGATCAGCAAACCGCCGACGACGACGCCGAGGAATGCCATGATCGCCGGTTCCATCATCGAGGTCAGGCCATCGACGGCGGCATCGACTTCCGCCTCATAGTAGGTGGCGACCTTGTCGAGCATGGCGTCGAGCGAGCCGGCTTCCTCGCCGATGGCTGTCATCTGCACCGACATGGGCGGGAAGATGCCGGTGCTGCGCATGGCGAACGTCAGTTGCTGGCCGGTTGAGACGTCGTCGCGGATTTGCATGATGGCGTTGTAGTACACCACGTTGCCCGCCGCATCGGCACAGGAGCGCAGCGCCTCGATCAGTGGCACACCGGCGGCGAAGGTGGTGGCCAGCGTGCGCGAATAGCGGGCCACCGTTGCCTTGAGGATGATGTCGCCGGCGATTGGCAGCTTCAGATAAAGCTTGTCGAGCCAGTCCCGGAATGCCTTGGAGCGTTTCTTGGTTTCCGTGAAGGCATAACCGACGCCACCGAGCACGAACAGCAGAACGATGCCCCAAGCCTGCAACCATGCCGACATGGCGATGGCGACCTGGGTGGGTTTTGGCAACTCCGCACCGAAGCTGCTGAACAGTTCGGCAAAGGTAGGCACGACCTTGACCAGCAGGATCACCGTCACGATCGTTGCGATCACCAGAATCGTCGTCGGGTATTTCATTGCCTTCTTGATCTTCAACTTCAGGGCTTCGGACTTTTCCTTATAGATCGCGACGCGATCCAGCATCGTTTCCAGCGAACCGGACTGTTCGCCCGCATGGACGAGGCTGACGAACAGGTCATCGAAGTACAGAGGGTACCTTTTCAGGGCATCGGCAAAACTGTTGCCGCCCTCGACGTGCGTTTTGATGCCGAGGATGACCTCCTTCATCTTGGGATTGGTAACCCCCTCGGCGACAATATCGAACGACTGGATCAGCGGCACGCCGGCGCGCATCATGGTTGACATTTGGCGGGTGAAGATCGCCACCTCCATGGGCGTCACCTTGCCGCCCATGGCGAGCCACGACATACCCTTCTTCTTCACTTTGGCGTTGTTGATACCCTGCTTGCGCAGGGCGGCCTTGGCCTGCGCCTCATTCTTGCCGACAACTTCGCCCTTGACCTTCGCCCCTTTCTTGTCGACACCTTCGTAGACGAAGGTAACGTTCTGTTCTGCTGCAGCTGCCATGGTTTAGTGCCCCGATGTCACGCGATCGACTTCTGCGAGGCTGGTGAGCCCCATTTTCACTTTATTCAGCCCCGAGCGCCGGATGTCGTTGAAGCCTTCCTTGCGACACTGGTCGGCAATGGCGATGGAGTTGCCTTCTTCCATGATGATGCGCTGAATGGCATCGGTGATCTTCACCACCTCGTAGATGCCGACGCGGCCCTTGTAGCCGAACTTGCAACGTTCGCAGCCAACCGGTTGGTACACGGTGAACGTGCCCAGTTCCTGGGCGCTGAAGCCCATTTTCAGCAGCGCGTCGTCGGGAATTTCCTGCGGTTTCTTGCAGTTTTCGCACAGGCGCCGTCCGAGGCGCTGGGCAATGATCAGGTTGACCGAGGTGGCGATGTTGAACGAAGGCACGCCCATGTTGCGCAGGCGGGTCAGTGTTTCCGGTGCCGAGTTGGTGTGCAGCGTGGAAAGCACCATGTGGCCGGTTTGCGCTGCCTTGACGGCAATGCTTGCGGTTTCGAGGTCGCGAATCTCGCCGACCAGGATCACGTCCGGATCCTGGCGGAGAAACGCCTTGAGCGCCGCCGCGAAGTCCATGCCCTGTTTCGGATTGACGTTGACCTGGTTGATGCCTTCGAAGTTGATTTCCACCGGGTCTTCGGCGGTGGAAATATTGCGATGCACTTCGTTGAGGATATTCACGCCGGTGTAGAGCGTCACGGTCTTGCCCGAACCGGTGGGGCCGGTAACCAGCAACATGCCCTGCGGTTTGTCGAGCGCTGCCATGTACAGGTCTTTCTGGTGAGGCTCGAAACCAAGCGACTCGATACCGATCTTCGCGCTGTCGGCGTCCAGAATCCGCAACACGATTTTCTCGCCCCAGAGGGTTGGGCAGGTGTTCATCCGGAAGTCGATCGATTTGGTTTTGGATATCCGCATCTTGATGCGACCGTCCTGGGGGACGCGGCGCTCGGAAATGTCGAGGTTGCCCATGATCTTCAGGCGGGCGGAAATTTTGCCGGCCTGGGTGATCGGCGCCCGGGTTACTTCATGCAGCATGCCATCGGTGCGAAAGCGCACGCGGTAGGATTTTTCGTACGGTTCGAAGTGCAAATCCGATGAGCCACCGCGCACGGCGTCAAGCAGCAACTTGTTGACGAAACGTACGATCGGCGCGTCATCGCTGCCGGCGGTATCGCCGGGACCGCCCGGATCGTCGGTGCCGGCTTCGGTTTCCAGATTTTCGAGGTCAGAGTCGAGCCCTTCGAAGGCCTTGCTTTCGCTCTGCGACAGGAATTTTTCGAGCGCCTGGGCGAGCTTGTCCGCCTCGACAACGATGGCCTCGGTGTTCAGGCCGGTGTTGAAGCGGATATCGTCGAGCGCCTGCAGGTTGGTGGGGTCGGCAACCGCGATGAACAGGCGGCTGCCGCGCTTCATCAGCGGCAGCACCTGGTGTTTGGTAATCAGCGCCTCACCGACGATATCCCTGGGCAGGCTGGTGAGGTCGATGGCGGCCAGATCCAGCAGCGGGTCGCCGAATTCCTCGGCGGCACAAACGGCGATATCGCGCGCCTTGCCGAGCTTGTTGTCGACCAGATAACGGACCAGCGGCACTTTTTGTTGCTGGGCTGCGCGCACCGCGTCCTTGGCCGAGGCCTCCTCGATCAGCCCGTCGAGAACCAGGCGGCGGGCCAGGCCGCTGAGCATGACGTTTGGCGCGTTGGACATCCGCAAAACCCCTTGTGCGTGAAAGGCTTGGGCGTGCTTTTTGAGTGTTGTTCGCAGGGCCGGACATTAGCAGGAAAACGGCGCCGGCGACCAGTCATGGGGCGTGCAGGCTGGGCCCTTGGTGCGTTGCGCCGCACTGACAATAACTGTCAGTTCCTGCCGCTATGGGCTGGCCGGTTTCCCTGCGAACCCGGTGTCGGAATGCTCAGCCCCTTGGAAAACAATGGGGTAGCGATCCCCGTGGGGTTGGCCCGCTTTCTGCATCACCGCACCCAGTCAGGCCGTTTGGCTGTTGACTCACAACCAGAGACTTCGGGAGAAGACCCATGAAACTGCAAAAGGGCTTTACGCTGATCGAACTGATGATCGTGGTCGCGATCATCGGCATCCTGGCCGCCGTTGCCATTCCGGCGTATCAGGACTACATCAAGACCGCCAATATGGCGAAGGTTAGCGCACACTTCGAAGAGGGCCAACGCACCGTCAAGAACGAGCTTGCCAAGCTGAAAACCCAGATCACCCTGGGCACGGCGACTGCTGCCGCCATTCCGGACAGCTTTGCTGAGATCGATGCCCTGATCAACCCGGATGGCAAGAAGGCGCCGGAAGGCGGTGTTGCAGCCTACGCTGCTACATCAGACGCCACCAACGGTGTTGTTGGTGTTGCCGTTGCTGGCGTCGGCACAGCAGTATCGGTTACCTTCAACATGCCGGCCTATGCCGACCTGACTGCGGCTACAGGTACGCCGATCGTATACCTCGATCTGTAATCGTTGCTCGGGCCCTGCTTCGGCAAGGCCCTGGCCAGGAGCAAGACCGAAAGGGGGCTCAGGCCCCCTTTCGGTTTCTTGAGGCGAACTCGTTATGCGCAAGGACAGGGGTTTCACCCTCATCGAGTTGATGATCGTCGTCGCGATCATCGGCATTCTGGCGTCGGTGGCGATTCCGGCCTACCGGAGCTATATCAGGACGAGCAACGAAACCAAGGTAATGAACGCCTTCGAGGAAGGCCAGCGTGTGGTCAAGATGCACATGGCCAAGATCAAGGTCCGAATCACGCTCGGTATGGCCTCTGCTGCGGATATCCCCGACACCGCTCCGGAGTGGCTTGCCATCCTCAATCCGAGCAATCAGCTTGCCCCGGAGGGCAATGTGCCGGCTTATGGTGCCGCAGCCAATGACGCAGCCGGGCAGGTGGGGGTCGAGGTGACCGGCAGCGGTACTGCCGTTGTCGTAGTGTTTACCCAGCCGGCCTATGGCTCCATGCCTGCCCAGATCGTCAGCAACCCCATTGGCTTCATTCATCTTTGAGCCGCAGGGTTTTTTGCCCCGTTTCCGGATGTCCGGTAGATTCGACGCACCAGGGTCAGCTCGGAGCAAAGCATGAATCGGCAGCAAGGTTTCACTCTGATTGAGTTGATGGTGGTTGTTGCGATCCTGGCCGTGATCGCCGCGCTGGCCATTCCTGCGTACCGGGACTACGTCGACACGGCCCAGCGGGGCGCGATTGTCGAGCGCATCAACGGCCTGCGGCCGTTTATCGAGAATGCCCGCATCGATACCGGCACCTATGCCGCCGGCACCTATGTGTCCGGCGGTGCCAATGACTTCGGCGCGATCGGCTATCAGGTGCCGGGTGACGACGACGGGTTCACGCTGGTCGTTGCCGCCGGCGCCTGTGGGGATCTTGCGAACTGCTACAAGGTAACGGCCACCAATGCAGATGGCCTCGTGGGCGTTTACGAGAACGCGGACGGGATCGTTACCTGGCCCTGATGGATCCGGTGCGGGCGTTGGGCAGTGCCTGCCGCCCAATATTGCGGGGGTTCCGGAATTCCATTAAGGTTGCGCGCCCGCCCCGGAACCCATCCCGGCATGGCGCCTCGCCGGAATAGCTCAGTCGGTAGAGCAGCGCATTCGTAATGCGAAGGTCGGAGGTTCGATTCCTCTTTCCGGCACCAATCCTTTCTTCAGTTGCCTGTCCTGTGCGGCGCGCTCAAAGAGTTGCCCTTGCGCGCCGTTTTCATGGCTGCGTTTTGGGCAAGCGCTGCGGTGCGATGTTCTTGTCGTCGGCGTTGCTATGGGGATTGGGCATGAGTCCTGCGAGCATTTCATGAGGCGGCGCAATGGCGGCAATACCGACTGGCCGCAGGGTGGCTGCGGACAGCAGCAGGAAATACGTGCCGTATCGGCTGCGGGTTGCGACCGGCAGCGTCGTTGCGTCGTCCAGATGCAATTCAGCGAGGCGCGCCCGGTAGGTTTTCTCCCGTTGCGCATCGGCGGCCAGCCATTTTCTGTGGCTGCCGGCGTGCGCCCTGATCTGCACCGGGTTGCCCGGCCAGGCGCGTAACAGCGGCGCGGAAAACATCAGGGATCTGCCTTCCGACAGGGCCTGCCGGAGCAATTCGCTGCGCCGGAATATGTCGTCGGGCAGATCGACATACACCATCATCGGCGTTGTTTCGTGCCGGTTTTTTATCCAGGAGCGCGCAGCTTTTTCGTCATGGAACGATGACCAGGGCTGCGACTGGAAGGAGCCGTCGAACCAAAACACTGCATAGGGGCGGTTGTCCCAGGCCAGCCATATGCCGCCACCGAGCGCCGCCGCCTGGATCAGACCGATCAGGGAAAAATCCCTGCGCAATTCGCGTGTTGTTTTCGCTGGATTGGCAGCGATCAGCGTTAACACCGGGCCGAGAACAATATCGACGCCGGCGATCACGCGCAGCGCCTGCCAGCCTCCGTCGGTGTCGAACAGATAATCCGGAAACCAGTGATAGAACAGCAGATACAGCAGCACGGCGAGTATTGCCAGGCTGATGCCCAAGTGAATGGCAAATGCCTGCCAGCGAAAGCGCGTCGGGCGGTGGGGTGAAAGGGTGGCAGAGAGTTGTGGTTTCTGTGCAGCCTTGTTCATGGCGAGGTTTCCAGGCGCATGGAAAGATCCACGGCGCGCACATGCTTGGTGAGCGAGCCGATGGAAATATAGTCAACGCCGGTCTCGGCGAGTGCGGCCAGCGTGCGTTCATCGACCCCGCCGGAGACCTCAAGTTTCGCGCGCCCGGCATTGGCGGCGACAGCCGCGCGAACATCGGCGATGGAAAAGTCATCGAGCATGACGATGTCGGCGCCGGCAGCGAGCGCCTGTTCGAGTTCGGCCGGATTTTCCACCTCGACTTCAACCGGCTTGCCGGGCGCGGTGCGCCGGGCGGTGGCGATGGCCGCAGCGATTGAGCCGCAGGCGGCAATGTGGTTCTCCTTGATCAGGAAGGCGTCCCACAGGCCCAGCCGGTGGTTGTGGCAGCCGCCTGCCGTTACGGCATATTTCTGCGCGATGCGCAGGCCAGGCAGGGTTTTGCGGGTGTCGAGCAACTGCACTTGGGTGTGCGCGACCTTGTCGGCGTAATGACGGGCGGTGGTTGCGGCCCCGGAAAGCGTCTGCAGGAAATTGAGCGCGGCGCGCTCGCCGCTCAGCAGGGCTCGCGATGGCCCTTCAATCCGGAACAATACGCTGCCGGCGCGGGCCCGATCACCTTCGCGTACTTGCCACGTCAGCGTCACGCTCCGGTCGAGCTGGCGGAATACTTCGTTCACCCAGGGGCCGCCGGCGACGACACAGTCTTCACGGGTAATCACCTGGCCACGGGAAATCCGGGCTGCGGGCACCAGTTGCGCCGTCAGGTCGCCATCGCCGATGTCTTCGCGCAGGGCTGCGCGAACGTTGACGGTGATGGCGGTACGAAATGGTGTGAGATCAAGCATGGGCGGCAGGGCCGGCATGGCAAACAGGAGGGCGGGACACTGTAGCGGTATGCAGCGCGGCCCTTCAAGGTCTGTGTCCGGCAGATAACCATTGTGTGTTCGGCAGGCAGGCAGGCGGGCGCCTGGCATGGCAAAATCACCGGACGCATATGCGCATGGGACAAGCCAAGTGTTTGTGAAGGGTGGCGATCCTGCTTCCGGCGGGAAAACGAAGCGCGGCCGCAGTGCCTGCCTTAACCTTGAAGCAGGCTGGGTGCGCGAGGCGCGCCGCTGCCTGTCACCCAACCGCAATGAGCGGCCCGCAAATGAACCCGTTTCTTTGTTGGTGATTCACAACATCAGCCTGCCGCCGGGCAGGTTCAGCGGCAACTTCATTGATGATTTGTTTCTCAACCGTCTGGACTACAGCGCGCATCCGTATTTTGCGACGCTGCGCGGGCTTGCGGTTTCCTCGCATTTTCTTATTCGTCGTCGAGGTGAGCTGGTGCAGTATGTTGCTACCTCTGAACGTGCATGGCATGCCGGAAAGTCGGCGTTTTCAGGACGTGAAAATTGCAACGATTTCTCGATCGGTATCGAACTGGAGGGCACGGATGAGCGCCCCTATACGCAGCCGCAGTATCGCCGGCTGGTGATGCTGTCCGTGCTGTTGTTGCGCGCTTTCCCGGATATTACGCCGGCACGTATTGTCGGCCACAGTGACATCGCGCCGGGCCGCAAGAGTGATCCGGGCCCGGCTTTCGACTGGCCGCGGTATCGCCAGGCACTCACCGAAGCTCTCGCGTCAAAATACCCATGAAGCTGCTGGCGCTGCTGATCCTGCTGACATTGCGGCGCGTCGAATGGCGGCGCAATCCTGATGCATGGCGCGCGCTGGCCGATCGCATCCTGTTGGCGCCATTGCCGCTGGCGGCAAGTGTTTCCCGCACGGCGACGGGCAGATTGCTGGTGCTGGTAGTGTGGTGGGCTGTTGTCGGGTTTCTGCTGCGCTTCGGGCTGGGCGACTTCCTGCTTTCGTTGCCGCTACTGGTGATTTATGTCGCACTGCTATGGGTCTGCATAGGCCGCGACACGCTCGGTGCGGATATCAACGAATACCTGCGTTTGTGGTATTTGCGCGACGCAGCGGCGCTGCGCGAATTTACCGTGTCCCGTTTCGGTATCAGCGCCACAGATACCGGCACGTTGCATCGTGGCGTGCTGCGGGCGTTGTTTGTGCGCGGGTTCCGTGAAAATTTTGGCTGGGTGATGGTATTCGCGGTTACCGGGTTGCCGGGCCTGCTGGTGCTTGCCGTGATGGACGCAGCGCGCCGGCAGGTCGGTGGTGAGCGCGACGAACTGCTCGCGCAGATCGCCTGCGAAATGCGCGAGCGCCTCGACTGGCTGTTGGTGCGCATGCTGGGATTGACGTTGCTGCTGACGGGCAACTCATCCCGGGCCTGGCCGATTCTCGACAGCAGGCTGCTTGACGACGAAGACCCGGCAGATGAACTCATTGCCGATCTTTGTGTGGCTGCGGCCGGGGTGCCGCCGCAGGGCAGCGGTGAGCCGGAGGTTGGTCTGGATGTCACCGATGCCCGCGGCCTGCTGCTGCGCACTCAGGTGGTCTGGATCATGCTCATGGCGGTATCGGTCATCATCGGGTTCTGACGTGTTTCGGGGTTCCTTCAGTCGTCGGCCGGTGATTTTGTTATAGTCGCTTCCGCACGGTCATGGCGCCACAAGCGCCTTCCCCGGTCCAGCGTCTGCATTCAGGAATGCCTTACATGGCCGATACAAGCCGGTTTTTCGACGACATCGATCCGCAGGAAACCCGCGAATGGCTTGACGCCTTCGCCTCCGCACTGGAAAAGGAAGGCCCCGAGCGGGCACGATTCCTCCTCGAAAAAGTTTCCGAGGCTGCCCGCAACAAGGGCATCCAGCTCGCCAGCCTCAATACGCCTTACGTCAATACCATTTCGGTTCGCGAAGAGCCCGGGTATCCCGGTGACATCTTCATGGAACGGCGCATCCGCGCGATCATTCGCTGGAATGCGATGGCGATGGTACAGCGCGCCAACATGAGCGACGACGAGCTCGGCGGGCACATTTCCTCGTTTGCCTCATCGGCCACGCTGTACGATGTTGGCTTCAATCATTTTTTCCGTGCGCCGAATGAAAATTTCGGTGGCGACCTGATCTATTACCAGGGCCACTCGGCGCCGGGTATTTATGCGCGCGCTTTCCTCGATGGGCGGCTGACGGCACGGGATCTTGACGGTTTTCGTCGCGAGGTCGACGGCAAGGGCCTGTCGTCGTATCCGCATCCCTGGTTGATGCCGGAGTTCTGGCAGTTCCCGACCGTGTCGATGGGTCTTGCCTCGATGCAGTCGATCTACCAGGCGCACTTCATGAAGTACCTGATCAATCGCGGGATGTTGCCCGATGAAGACCGCAAGGTCTGGTGCTTTCTTGGCGACGGCGAAATGGATGAGCCGGAATCTCTGGGTTCGATCGGGCTTGCTGGCCGTGAAAAGCTCGACAATCTCGTGTTTGTCGTCAACTGCAATCTGCAGCGCCTGGATGGCCCGGTACGCGGCAACGGGAAAATCATCCAGGAGCTCGAGGGTATTTTTCGTGGTGCCGGCTGGAACGTGATCAAGGTGGTATGGGGCCGGCATTGGGACCCGCTGCTGGCGCGTGACGACACCGGCGCGTTGCGCCGGCGCATGGACGAGTGTCTCGATGGCGAGTACCAAGCGTTCAAGATGCACGGCGGCCAGTACACGCGCGAGAATTTCTTCGGAAAATATCCGGAGCTCGCAGCGATGGTTGCCGACATGAGCGATGAGCAGATCTATGCACTGAACCGCGGTGGCCACGATCCCTACAAGGTGTATGCGGCCTATCACAAGGCGATGAATCACAAGGGTCAACCGACGGTGATTCTCGCCAAAACCGTCAAGGGCTATGGAACCGGTGCCGGCGAGGCGCAGAACAAGACGCATCAGATCAAGAAGCTTGATGTCGAAAGTTTGCGCGAATTCCGCGATCGTTTCGATATTCCGGTCGCGGATGCCGAGCTCGAAAAAGTTCCGTATTACATGCCGGCGGCCGACAGCGCGGAAATGAATTATCTGCGTGAACGTCGCGCTGGCCTCAACGGTCATTTACCGCAACGGCGTGCGGTATCAACCGAGCAACTGGCGGTGCCGCCATTGGCCACGTTTGCGGCGATGCTGGAAGGCTCCGAGCGCCCGCTGTCGACGACGATGGCTTTTGTGCGCATGTTGACCGCCTTGATGAAGCTGCCGGACATCGGCGAGCGCTGCGTGCCGATCGTGCCGGACGAGGCACGCACCTTTGGTATGGAGGCATTGTTCCGCCAGTACGCGATTTACTCGGCTGTGGGCCAGCTTTACAAGCCGGAAGACGCCGGCCAGGTGATGTATTACCGCGAAGACAAGCAGGGCCGGGTACTCGAAGAAGGCATCAACGAGGCGGGCGCTTTTTCGGCGTGGATGGCGGCGGGCACCTCGTACTCGGTGAACAACAAGCCGATGATTCCGTTTTACGTTTATTACTCGATGTTCGGCTTCCAGCGCATCGGTGATTTTGCCTGGGCCGCTGGTGATGCGCAGGCACGGGGCTTTCTGATCGGCGCGACGGCAGGACGCACAACACTGAACGGCGAAGGCCTGCAACACCAGGATGGCCACAGTCATTTGTTGGCCTCCACCATTCCGAATTGTGTGTCGTATGACCCGACCTACAGCTACGAATTGGCGGTGATTCTGCAGGATGGTCTGCGGCGCATGTACGGCGAGCAGGAAAGTGTTTACTACTACATCACGACGATGAATGAGAACTACCCGCACCCGCCGATGCCAAAAGGTGTTGAGGAAGGCATCATTCGCGGTATGTACAGGTTGCCCTCTGCAACAAAAGCGGGATCTGTAAAAGAGGCGCCCGCAAAAAAAACCGGGAGGGTTGTCCAGTTGCTGGGCAGCGGCACTATCCTGCGTGAAGTCGAGGCCGCCGCAGACATGTTGGCGCAGGACTTCGGCGTGCGCGCCGATGTTTGGAGTGTCACCAGTTTCAATGAGTTGCGGCGTAATGGCCTTGAGGTTCAACGCTTCAATCTGCTGCATCCGCTGGCGAAAAAACCGCAGATCTCATGGGTGGAGCAGTGCCTTGGCGATGCCGAGGGCCCGGTGATTGCGGCCACGGATTACATGAAGTTGTTCGCCGACCAGATCCGGCCCTTTGTCCGTGGCACTTACCGCGTGCTGGGCACCGACGGCTTCGGCCGCAGCGATTCACGGCGCAAGCTGCGCGAGTTCTTTGAGGTGGATCGCCGTTTCGTGGTGATTGCCGCGCTCGAAGCGCTGGCTGCCGACGGCAAGGTCGAGCGCAAGCTCGTTGCCGAGGCCATACAGCGCTACGGCGTTGACCCCGAAAAGTGCAACCCGGTGGGGTGCTGACCGTGGCTGTAACCGAAGTAAAGGTTCCCGATGTCGGCACCGACAAGCCGATCGATGTGATTGAGATCAGCGTCAAACCCGGAGACGCGGTCGTCGCCGAGCAGACGCTGATTGTTCTTGAATCCGACAAGGCGACCGTCGAGGTGCCAAGCCCGGTGGCCGGGATAGTCAAGTCCATTGCCTTGAAAACAGGCGACAAGGTGACGCAGGGTACGCTGATTCTTGTGGTTGAGACCGGTGCGGCGGTTGTATCGGAGGACATCTCGCCTGAAAAAATCGCGGCGGAAAAAGTTGCAGCGCCAGTCGCCGCAGGCGCGCTGGCAGTCAGCGTGCCCGCAGCACAGGAAAGTGATGCGTCGCAGGCGGCAGCGCCGGTGCCTGCTGCGGCGGTACCGGCATTGGCAACGCCAACGCCAACGCCATCTCCAGTAGCCAGTGCCGCCAATGTCCACGCCGGCCCGGCGGTGCGCAAACTGGCGCGTGAACTGGGTGTTGCGCTTGCCGAAGTGGCGGGCACCGGCCCCAGGGCCCGCATCCTGAAAGACGATGTGCATGCGCATGTGAAAATGCTGCTTCTTCAGCGAGGCACACAGTCGGCAGGCAGTGGCCGCAGCTTGCCGG